>NZ_JACGUX010000062.1:0-394753 GCF_014076915.1 Colwellia sp. MB02u-14 | reverse complement strand
AATTTCAAAATAATGAAAAAGAAAAGCGAGCGGCTGAACTCGTTATCGCCAATAAAGAACTTGAATTTCAAAATAATGAAAAAGAAAAGCGAGCGGCTGAACTCTTTATCGCCAATAAAGAGCTTGAATTTCAAAATAATGAAAAAGAAAAGCGAGCGGCTGAACTCGTTATCGCCAATAAAGAACTTGAATTTCAAAATAATGAAAAAGAAAAGCGAGCGGCTGAACTCTTTATCGCCAATAAAGAGCTTAAATTTCAAAATAATGAAAAAGAAAAGCGAGCGGCTGAACTCGTTATCGCCAATAAAGAACTTGAATTTCAAAATCATGAAAAAGAAAAGCGAGCGGCTGAACTCGTTATCGCCAATAAAGAACTTGAATTTCAAAATCATGAAAAAGAAAAGCGAGCGGCTGAACTCGTTATCGCCAATAAAGAGCTTGAATTTCAAAAAGATGAAATCAAGAACCTAGCTTACTATGATATGCTGACGCAGTTACCTAACCGCTGGCAATTATTTGATAAACTTAATCAAGCTTTAGCCGCTAGTGCACGTAGTGGTCATCAGGGTGCGGTATTGTTTCTAGATTTAGACCACTTCAAAAACCTCAATGATACGCTCGGACATGATATTGGTGATTTGTTACTGCAACAGGTGGCTGAACGACTAATTACCTGTATACGTGCAGAAGATACTATTGCTCGCTTAGGGGGTGATGAGTTTGTGATAGTGCTAGAAGATTTAAGCGATAATGTCATCAAAGCCGCTGCTAAAACCAACGATGTAGCCGAAAAAATATTCCTCACACTTAATAAACCCTATCAACTTAATGCTCATTACTACCAGAATACCACCAGCATAGGGGCCACACTATTCATGGGTCATGAACTCAAACCAAATGAACTATTAAGGCAAGCTGATATTGCTATGTATGAATCCAAGAGTAAAGGTCGTAATACTCTGAGCTTCTTTAATTCAATCATGCAAGAGATAATTACTGCTCGTGTTAATCTTGAAAATGAGCTATGCAGAGCGATTGAGCAAGAGCAATTTCAATTATATTATCAAGTACAAGTTGACAGCACCGGGAGGGCCTTTGGTGCTGAAGCTTTAATACGCTGGCAGCATCCAAAACGTGGCATCATTTCTCCTTTGGACTTTATTCCAGTCGCAGAAGAGACAGGACTTATTATCGCCATTGGGCAATGGGTACTGCAAACCGCCTGTGCACAGTTGAAGCGATGGGAACAAGATCCACTGACGCATCATCTCACATTGTCAGTCAATGTGAGTCCTAAGCAATTTTTTGAAACAGAATTTGTAGCGCAAGTGCAGGCAACTATACAACTTTATGGCATCAACCCTACTAAGCTTAAATTGGAATTGACCGAGAATATGTTGGTAGATAATATTGAAAAAATAATTATTACTATCAATACGTTAAATGAAATGGGCATTACTATATCATTAGATGACTTTGGGACGGGCTATTCATCATTATACTACCTAAAGAAATTACTCATTTATCAACTCAAAATTGATAAATCATTTGTACATGATATTGTCACGGGCATCCAAGATGAAGCAATTATTCGTGCAATTATTGCCATGGCACACAGCCTAAATATAAGTGTAATTGCTGAAGGGGTTGAAACAGAAGAGCAAAGACAGTTTCTACTTAATAATGGCTGCATTCACTTTCAGGGTTATTTATTTAATAAACCTGTTCCTATTGATGAATTTGAGCTTTTAATTAGAAAAAGTTGAATAATGTTTAATTGGTAAAATATATTAATTTCTGTTTGATACGTTTTTTTGCCTTACCATATGAATCGGCAACCGCAGCAATGAGTCTTAAAGCAGCCACACGAGTGAGCTGCAAATATTGGCTAATATTGCCCTAAATTTTCTCCTGAATTTGCAAAGGCTGAATGTCCGCAATTGGCTAGGAGCTGAAGTATTGAGTTAGTCACTCGTAGCTTCCGCTATGCGCACCAGGGGATATTAGTACTAAAAACTAACCAGCTTTAGGTATTGTAATCAGCATTAAAAACATTAATCATCTCTTCATTCACATGATTTAAGAGTGGAAATACTTGCTCATTATCTGAATTAAACCAATAATCGGCGTGTTCAGGCAATATAAGTACTGGCATGCGCTTATGATACTCTCCACATTTGGCATTAGGGGCTGTCGTTAATGTGACTAGTTCAGTTATTTCGTGTTCGAATAATATGCCAGCCATGTACAGTGGCATTTTGTCAGCATGCTCAAAAAGATATTTAACTTTCTTACCTTCTTCTGTGCGCCATTCAAACCAACCGTTACAAGGCACTAAGCATCGTTGATGTTGAAAAGCTCGCTTGAAAGTAGGTTTTGTTGCTACTGTTTCAGACTGGGCATTGATTATTAATCTTTTGGACCAGCTTGGCTTTATTCCCCAATTGGCATTTACTTGTTGGTACCCTAATGGGGCAGTTGTGATTGTTGCCGCTAACTGACTAAGGCTAAAGTTAGTATTGGCCGTTACTTTAAAAGAAGTATCGAACAGGTTACTAACTAGCGGAGCTATTCTCTCAACAGCACTAAATCGACCACACATTTAAAATGCCTTAACAAATAATTTTAGGAATATCATGCCATTTACTTGTATAGCTTGGCGATAAAAATTCACGCCTCATGTTCCATTTATGTACTTGGCCTGCGCTAGCGACTTCAACAGTAGCATTCCCGTATCGATTATTTATAACGTCATAGCAGTTCATTAGCTCAGGATCATCTGTATTCACTGTAAATAGATCATGTTGCTGAAACTTACTATCTTGTAATTGTATTGCACCCACGCCACAACGGTAATAGTTAACGCCATTAATAAAAACATCAGTCATAACCGTTGAGATAGCGTTAGCAATTTTTAATGTATTGTCTGTTGCGATAGGAAATTCATAGATCACCGATTTGTTGAAGTAATTATCATCATGTGGCGAACTAGCAGCAAAAATTAATAACCTTTTGATTAACGATTGTTGATTCCTTACTTTACGTGCGACAGTCGAACCATGGGTTGTTAATGCCGCTTTTAATGCATGGTAGTTAGTGACTCGTTCACCAAACGATCTGGTAGAAAATATTTCTTTTTTCGGTTGTTTTATATCTTCCCAATTGAGACAAGCAACGCCATTTAATTCATTAATAGTACGTTCAACGACAACACTAAATTGTTTACGCATCACTTTAGGTGATTGGTTAGCTAATTCCCACGCTGTATTTATACCTAAGGTGTTTAATCGTTTACCTGACCGAGAGCCAATGCCCCATACATCCGTTACTGTCATGCGCGATAAGACTTCTTTGCGCGATTTGTCATCATTAATAACCGCGACACCATCATAACCCGATAATTTTTTAGCTGCATGATTTGCAGCCTTAGCCAATGTTGGTGTTGTTCCAAAACCTACACCAACCGGTAATCGTGTTTCACGCCATACCGCTTTTCTGATGGTATGACCATACTCGTGCCAGTCAGTGATGAGTTTGTTGTAATTTTTGAACTGTAAAAATGATTCATCAATTGAATAAACGTACTGATTATCGCAGAACCTTGATATGACATTCATCATCTTGTCGCTTAGATCTGCATACAGCTCATAGTTGGAAGAACGGATCACCACATTATGCTTTGCTAAGAAATGTTTAATTTGAAAGTATGGTTTGAACTTGGGCACACCTAAACGTCGTGCAATAGGGCAAACTGCACATATACAACCGTCATTGTTCGTCAATACAACAACAGGTTTATTTCTTATGGACGGGTCAAATACTTTCTCGCAAGATGCGTAATAAGAGACAGCATCAACTAACGCATACATGCGGTAAGCTCTCTTGCTTGTCGATGTAAGCGTATTGAGCGAGTAACTACGCCCTCAATCTGAAACTCATCTTCAGGTGTTATTTTTACAGGTTGATGCAGTACGGAGGCTGATATCAACTGTGCATGCTTCTTATCAATAAATTTACAGGTAAAACAGCCATTGTAATTAGCGACTATGACATCACCATCTTTTACCTGTTCGGAGCGGTCAACTAACAACAAGTCACCATCAAATATGCCTATATCTTGCATTGATTGTCCTTTAGCCACACCGATAAAAGTAGCATCAGGGTTTGCAATTAATAATTGGTCTAGAGATAATCCAAGTTCTTTATATTCTGCTGCGGGTGATTCAAAGCCAGATATACCAGCCTCGATAAAAATAGGAATAACTTTCATAATACACAACAACTATACTGTACAAAAACACAGTATAATTTATAAGTGAAATTTTATATAGACTTTGTAATAATTATTGTGTCTTGATGTAATTATTAATAGGTTATTGACTGTTCCTGCCACACTGAAGACATTAGCACTTGAGAATTGTCACTAAAATCTTTTGTATGTTTTGATCAACAGTGGAGATGGCAGAACAACCACATTACGCTAGTAGTTTCCTGATAGCTGACATTCCCCTTAGTTGAATACAAGTGTCGTTTGATAATAACTTTTTACCAATAAGCAGCTAAGTTCGAGTGTGAACTAAGCCACCAAAGCGGTCATAGACTTCAAATAAAAGCGACTGAACTGCCTGGATAGCAGATATAATGGCCCTGATTTGGCATGCTGTTCTTATCACTTTGAGGCATTACTACTTACTAGTATTATCACAAAAAACCATCAGGCTTTACGTACAAACTTTAGGGCTTAACATTTTAGTAATTAAGTCCTCAGGTAATTCTTTTTATTGTTTCTCTCTAATTGCATTAATTCCACCCCAAAAAGAAATGTAGTTTACCTCTCCTTTATCATTAGGATGTAAGAATAAACTCATGCCAGTCATGGAGAATAACTGTTGTTCACTTTCAGGAAAAAATACTTCATTCTTAACAAACTTTCCAATATTAACTAAAAACTTACCACGTTCTTCGGTTATAACTAAAGTAGTTTCAAATGGTTCCGTTATTTTATACTCACCTAGGATAGACTTGAATAACTTAGGTGCTAATGTGGATTCAACTTTTTCTGTCGGTTTAAATTCATTCCAATGATAAATTTCACTTGCTCTAATCATGATTTCATCAATCAGTGAAGTACCATTTTCGCCATTAGTCATAATCACGATTCCATCGCCCGTTTTTGTGTGAGCAAATAAATGCGCCATAAAACCTTCGTTAGCGCCACCGTGACTAAAAGAACTAATTTCACCATCACCTTCTAAGAAAAAACCAATCCCCATAGGGGGTATTTGAGGGGTTAGCATTTCATCAATGGTACTTTTAGAGAAAAAAGAGTCTTTATTACCTAAGTCTGCAAGCTGTATTTGTGAAACTAAGCGTAATAAATCAGATGGTGTAGTCCATAGCCCCGCAGCAGATAAAGTTGCATACGTATGCGCACCACCAACTACAGGTTTACCGTCCGCATTATGGGCAACTGCCGCATTACTTTTTAAAGCACCGACTAAAGGCTGACTAAAGCTACTATGTTGCATCATTAAAGGCTCAAAAATAGTTTTTTTAGCTAATTCGGTTAATGAGCTTTTAGTTTGATCTTGCAAAACAAGTTGGGCTAAAGTTGTTCCTCCTCCTGAATATCTGAATTGAGTGCCTGGCTCAATATCTATAACAACAGGGGCAGAATTTGCAGGTTTGACACCATTGAGTAATGAAGTAATAGAAGGGACATCAGAACCATCTGTATAGCCTGCGAAGCCATGAACAGTAGTACCCGCAGAATGGCTGAGTAATTGGCGTAATGTAACTTTATTTTTACTAGCCCATTCATGAGCAGGTAGTTTCCAGCTTTTAAGTAATGTATTTACATCTACATCTATATTTAATCCATTATCTTGACGGTATTTCATCAATGCACTAGCAAAAACGGGTTTAGAAATGCTTGCCGCTTGAAAAACAGTATTCTCATCAATAGGTCGATTACTGTTCAGGTCAATAACGCCTTCAGTGTGCGTCCAGCTAATTTTGTTATCTTTTAGAAATCCTATTGAAACAGCAGGTACTTTATAATGTGCCATTCGTTCTTTTAAACTACTAAGCTTTGAAGGTTTACCCTTTATACGGACAGTAGGTTGAAGCCCTACACTTATAGGCTGTATATCCTCATCAGATCCCTTTGCTTGAACGTGAGATGGAAAAAAGCTAGCTAGTATACAAAAAACAAATATATTAAATTTCAAAGTTCATCCTTATAATATTATGAAATCAGTTAGTTATTTATAACACAGTAAAAATACGAAGCAATAGGTAGAAAAGAAACATCAAATGTTCACCTTCTAGGAAACCCTGTTGTGAATGGTAAATATTGAGCTTCAAGCAATATTTAAACTGCTAAAATTTTAATTTTTCTATACGCACAAATCATTTCGAACTCAAATTAAGTTAACGGCAGCTAAGAGCTTGAAACGGACGTTAGGTATAATGATGTTCTAACTTCCCCCTTTGCGCACAAAGTGATCATTAATATCTTTCTGTCTCGACAACTTGTGAGCGAATCTCAACTCGATGACTAAAAATCGATTTAGTTCGAAAACATCATCTCATGGAGGTGTGATTTCAATGGGCCGACTTGTTGAGATAATCTCATTTGTAATGTCTATTCACAAAAAGAGCTTGAACCGCGTCATCGCTGGGCTGTTTGTCAGGATATGAATCAGCCCAAAAATCGATAATATACCAGTGCACGTCAAGAATAGCTGTTTCCTCAAACTCACTGCTTTTAATGCATTATCAGAAAGATAAGTTACTTTAGGTTTAAGTTACCTTGTAATAAAATGACTTTGATGTGAGACTCTTACTATGGTGCATCATATCTAATACTATAATTCATTCTTGTGTTATAAATATAAGCCATTCAAAAAAGACAAATAACAGTTGCTATTTGCTCACTCGTCATTTAATTTTTCCAACTATTATTTGTCTCTTCGTGAGACGTTATGTTTTTTTTAACAGGAGTTTATTTCCTAAATGAAATCTTTGCCTCGATTATTAACCGTAATAATGATTTGTTTAATTAGTCTGTGGATTTTAATTGCTAGACCATTTATCACATCACATTCAGTGAAAATTCATGATATTGATCCGAAACTTTTAAAAGAAGAAGTGAGAAGGATTAGTCAAGATTTTTATCCAAGAGATAGCCAAAATCCTGAAATACTAGCTAGCCTTTCTGAGTATATATTTACAAAGTTTAAAACAAATACCAAAACGGTAGAGTTTCAGAAGTTTAAAGCTGGAGGGCACGAATATAGGAATGTTATTGCCAAGTTTGGGCCCAACACTGACAATGTCATAGTTATAGGCGCTCATTATGATTCATACTCAAATTTACCTGCTGCTGATGATAATGCATCAGGGGTTTCAGGATTGTTTGAACTAAGTCGATTGCTAAAAAAAATGAACCTAAAAAAGCAGGTGCATTTGGTTGCGTTTAGTCTAGAAGAACCTCCGTACTTTGCATCCGAAAAAATGGGAAGTTATATTCACGCAAAAAGCTTAAAAGAAGCTGGGATCAATATCGATTTAATGATCAGTTTAGAAATGATCGGATTTTTCAGTGATGAAGATAATTCTCAAACTTTTCCAATACCTATGCTAAGTTTAATGTACCCATCAACTGGTAATTTCGTCGCTATAGTTGATCAGATTTTTTCAAATAAAGCGTTTGAAGTTAAATCAGCAATAAATATGCATACTAATATTAATGCTTATTCGATTAATGCTCCACACAGTTTAACCGGAGTTGATTGGTCTGATCACCGAAATTATTGGGCCATGGGGTTTCCTGCTGTAATGATTACAAACACATCGTTTTATCGGAATAAATCTTATCATACTGATGCGGATACCTTTGATAAGCTTAATTATGAAAAGATGGCTGAAGTGATTTATGGTGTATTCAGGTATATACAAAGCTCTAATTCAGAAACATAGTAAGCCATTAAACAAGGAAAAAAGCAGTTGGTTTTTTTTGCTTCTTCGTTAATTTTAACCAACAATTATTTGCCTCTTAGTGAGGCGTTTTAGGTAACTAAAGGAAAAACAACCTATGTTAATTATTCACATTTTTACAGACTTTATTGCAATCCCAATTTTTATTATTGCGCTGTTAGTTTCATTCTACGTATACAGAGGAAGTAATAATAAATCACAAAAATTATCAAGTGTATCGTCGTTTAGTTTTAATATTTGTATCCTATTAGGTGTTAGCTACTTTATGTATGGTTTATCATCGGATATGGGTATTGAAAATGTAGGACCTTATGCCGCTGCCATGTTATTACCAATCCTTTACTCCGCATTGTTTTCTCTTAGCGTAAAAATTTATCTAAATAAAAGTGTTGCTTAAAATAAAATAGGAAATACGACTAGAAGTATTGTAACTCTATCTTGCTCTGTGCCCCTATTCGCCATAGAAGTAGAAATTTATGTCCGCTATATGATCGGAAAGTTGTCCTTAACATTCAGGAAGTCTTTATGTCAGGAATGCGCACAAAGTGATCCTAAATATTGCTGATTGAGTCTCAAGTATTATAACTGAAAAGTCGTCTTTTGAGAAAAGCGATCTTGGCTGTATCCCTTTAAAAATAGACAACCGTAAATGAGACTAATATCAATCATTATGCGTAGTCACAAAATTGTTCATTCAATTCTTATCTTTGCTAATGATTGATTCACCACTCATTGCCCTATGAATGGATTAGGGCAACGCAGAATAATGAGTGCAGTAAGTTATTACCCACTTTTTATTATCCGCTTTAGTCGTTTTTACACATAAACTTCATTTAACTCGACCTACATTTTTTTAACTATAGATCTATTTCATTTGCTATTTCATTTGCTATTTAAGTCAGCTGATTAAATGTATAAGCTAATTTATGTAGTAGTATAAGATGAAGTTGAAATAAATGTCGGTCAGCAGAATAACCAAAAAGGCCGTGACTTTTTGTCTAATGGAGACGCTTTATGAAAGCATCAGATCTATTTGTAAAAGCCTTAGAAGCTGAAGGTGTTGAATACATTTTTGGTATACCTGGTGAAGAAAATCTCGATATTCTTAACTCACTTGTCAACTCTAAAATCAAACTTATTTTAACTCGTCATGAACAAGCGGCTGGATTTATGGCAGCCACTTATGGTCGTTTGACAGGAAAAGCTGGGGTCTGCATGTCTACACTTGGACCGGGCGCAACTAATTTAGTTACAGCGGCAGCTTACGCACAATTAGGTGCTATGCCTATGATGATGCTTACGGGGCAAAAACCCATTAAGAGCAGTAAACAGGGGCAATTCCAAATTATTGATGTGGTTGACATGATGCGGCCAATCACAAAATATACTCGTCAGATCGGCGGCGCTGATTTAATTCCCGCTAGGGTGCGTGAGGCTATTCGACTCGCAGAAGAAGAGCGCCCAGGAGCGACACACATAGAACTTCCAGAAGATATTGCCAGTGATGTTACTGATGTACCTATCATTCAAAAGAGCTCTTTTCGCCGACCAATAGCAGAAGAAAAATCAGTCAGCGCGGCGGTTAAAATGATTGAACAAGCCAAATCCCCGCTGCTATTAATTGGTGCAGGGGCTAACCGAAAAACTACCTCAAAGATGTTACGTGAATTTGTCAGTAAAACTGGCATTCACTTTTTTAGTACACAAATGGGTAAAGGCGTGATTGATGAACGTGATCCGCTCTTTTTAGGTAATGCCGCTTTGTCTTCAGGGGACTTTTTACACTGCGCTATAGAACATTCTGATCTAATCATTAACGTAGGCCATGATGTAGTTGAAAAGCCGCCTTTTTTTATGGAAAAAGGAGGCTTTAAGGTTATTCACGTAAATTACACCACGGCATCAGTAGATGCTGTTTACTATCCACAACAGGGGGTTATTGGTGATATTGCTAATAGTGTTTGGCAATTATGTGAAAATATTAACGTGCAAGAAACATGGGATTTCTCATACTTTTTGAGCGTAAAAGAACATGTTGAACAACATTTAAGTGAAGGAATAAATGACAGTAGGTTCCCGATGTATCCACAGCGTATTGTTGCCGATATCAGAAAAGTAATGCCAGAAAATGGGATCATAGCACTAGACAATGGAGTATATAAAATCTGGTTTGCTCGCAATTATAAAGCCTATCAAACGAATACGGTTTTACTCGACAATGCACTCTCTACAATGGGAGCCGGTTTACCTTCTGCAATAGCCGCAAGTATTGTTTACCCAGATAGAAAAGTGATGGCGATCTGTGGTGACGGTGGTTTTATGATGAACTCTCAGGAACTTGAAACTGCGGTACGTTTAAAAGTAAATATCACCGTGCTAATTCTTCGAGATGATGCATATGGCATGATTAAATGGAAACAGGAAAATATGGGGTTTAAAAATTTCGGCTTAGATTATGGTAACCCTGACTTTGTAAAATATGCTGAAAGCTACGGTGCATATGGTCATCGAGTTGAAAGTAGTGATGCACTTATTCCCTTACTGGACGTTTGCTTTGCCACAGCAGGGGTTCATGTTATTGATGTTGCTGTGGATTACTCAGAAAATGACAGAATATTGCATCACGAGATCCAAGAAAAAAGCCGCTTAGTCAACGAGTAATACGTCACGTTATATTGGCAACATCATTGAAAATTAAGGCTGTGCATAGACAGTGAAGTTAATAGTGAACCCGTCATGATCACACTGAATGTTTATGGTTAAAAGTTTTAAGCCTCTGTGTGCTGGCGTACATACAAAAAGTCATACCACCTTGTATGGTAAAGGTATTACTTATTTATAAATAAAACCTTAATGAATATAGGAGGGTAGGGGATGTTACGAAGTTTTAATGAAATTATACGTTTCCAACGTCAAGGTATTGATGAAGAAATAGGCCGTTGTAAATATTTTCTCTTTGACACACGTTCTGGGAGAGTAAGTTATATGGTGGCTGACACCAATAAATGGCTTCCTGGTGGGAGAAAAATATTAATCAGCCCATATCACTCTTTGCTCCTAACTGGGAAGAACATTAATTTCCGATTAATTTAACCCGAGAAGAAGTTAAAAATAGTCCTGTCCTTAATGATCATCAATCGGTATCTCATTTATATGAATCTGAGTTTTTTAAATACTATGGTTACGGTAATCATTGGACGGATGAAGCTGAAGATTGGCATTTGCGATCAACAGATGAGGTAAAGGGATATGAGATACATGCTACGGACCAAAAAATTGGCCATATTGACGGTTTTATTTTAAATGATGAGGATTGGAGTCTTCCTTATATTATTGTTGATACGCGTAATTGGTTACCCAGTGGATATAAAGTTCTGATTAGTCATAAATGTATCGAAGCAGTAAACTGGGCTGGGGGATCTATAGTGGTTAATGTAAGTGCTAAAAATATAAAGGAAAGTCCACCTTTTGATTTATAACGACTTGTTGATCCTCAGTATGAGGTTCACCTTCGTCAGTATTATGATCTTTCGAAAAATTCAAAATACTCACAAGATCTCAAGGACAGATTATAAACAGAGATGACAAATGAGTTAAACAAAAAATTATTCACCATTCGCTTGGTATTTTTTATTAGGTTTTTATGAATTTTACTTAGCGCTTTAGACATAAAGGAGGCTCTCATGAACTCTAACAATTCATTACCGGATGATAATACAAAACGAATGCTCGTTGATATTGAATCAACTGACAGACTTACCTCAGATTCAATTGATAAGTTCTCGCGTAAACCTGCTTTGTTAAAGAGCTATTTGGACGCTTCTACTGGCCATACCTTTTCAGAATTGATTTTTCGTTTGACGCATGAAATTTATACAGAAAAAAAAGCATCGAATCTTTGGCATAAAATCGTTAAACATAGGAAAGATTTAAAAAATAAACTTAACCGTGATATGGGTATGCTTGTGTCCGCGCTTGACTATCTCTCTAATATTTCTGGCGATATTTCGAGCCCAAAAATAATGGGGGATCTGCGCATTGAAGCCGCAGCTGCTATGGCAACCCGTGATGCGTTGACCGGACTATACTTGCATGGTGTATTGGACTTTATGTTGGAACAGATGGTTGCTGAACATAGTAGATATAACAAAAGTCTTTCCCTGCTTATGTTAGATATCGATGACTTTAAGCAAGTGAACGATGTTTATGGTCACCAATTTGGTGACGAGATACTACAAAAACTGGGGAGAATAACCAAAAAAACTATTCGTGATGCCGATTTCCCTGTACGTTATGGAGGTGAAGAGTTCGTTATTGTTTTCCCTGATACTGCGATTGATTCAGCCGCTGAAATGGCAGAAAGGTTACGAATGGAAGTGAGTAGATACTGCTCGGAAAATGGACCAAAGATCACCGTGAGTATTGGTGTTTCATGCATACGTGATCCGGATGTTATTACCGCGTCTGAATTAATTCGCCAGGCTGACGATGTAATGTATAAGGTCAAAAGTAGTGGTAAAAATTGTGTCGGAAAAATGCTTGGCTCCTCTGGTTAACAAAGTACATTGAACCGACACTACAGCGTAAAAATGCTAACTATTATGGGAGTGGTTAGGAAACATTTTTCATTAAATTATAATGAATCTGTATCAATTAAATTGACTACAAATGCTGACTATTTAATCGCACCATCGTTACCTATGAGTCTTTTGGGGTCTAATCGGGCAATAAGTTCTACTTCGCTGATATCGGTTAGCTCTTTGGCAACATCTAAGACGCTTCTTTTCTGTGCATAGGCTTTTTGGGCTATTTCCGCGCTTTTTTCATAGCCGATCAAGTTTGTTAATGCGGTGGCTAATATAGGGTTTTTGACTAAATTTTGATTAATCATCAAATGATTTACACTCATGTCTTGTATAACTTTATCAGCAAGTGCAGTGCTGCTTGAACTGAGCAGTTGAATACTTTGCACTAAAGTATGAGCAATTAAAGGTAACATGGTGTTGAGCTGAAAATTACCCGATTGTCCTGCTAAGGTAATGGTTGTGTCATTTCCTATTACCTGCGTGCAGGCCATTAATACAGACTCGGGTATCACAGGGTTGACTTTACCTGGCATAATACTACTGCCTTTTTGATGTTCGGATAGCTGTATTTCATTTAAACCATTTAATGGTCCACTGCTAAGCCAACGAATATCATTGCTAATTTTACTCAGACTAACCGCGGTAGTTTTAAGTAAGCCACTTATATGTACGGCAGTGTCTTGAGCACTTATTGCTCTAAAGTGATTTTCAGCGGGTATAAATGTTAACCCTGTTTTTGCTGTTAATAGGCGAGTAACAATAGCGGAAAAATCCGGATGTGTGTTAACGCCTGTGCCAACGGCAGTGCCACCAATAGCAAGCTTGCATAAACTGAATAAGCTATTTTTAAGCTGTTCGTATGCATAGCTAACTTGAGCACTCCAACCACTTATCTCTTGGGCAAAACTCAGCGGCATCGCATCCATTAAATGCGTACGGCCTGTTTTTATGGTGTCATGATGTTCATTGGCTTTTTCATCTAAGGTGTTACGCAAATGATCTAACGAGGGCAGTAACTGTTCCGCGACAAGTTTTGCAGCACTTAAATGAATACAAGAAGGGATGATATCGTTAGAACTTTGCCCCATATTTACATCATCATTTGGATGAACGTTGATTGTATTGTGACTAGCTAACTTGACTAATGAAGCAATGACTTCATTAGCATTCATATTCGTGCTGGTACCAGAGCCTGTTTGAAATACGTCAATGGGAAATTGATTATCGTGAAAGCCATCAGCCACTTCCTTAGCCGCTAATTGAATCGCAGTAGATTTATCTGTATCGAGCAGTCCCAGCTCTTGATTAGCCTGTGCACAGCTGCCTTTTATCGTTCCCAACGCCCAAAGAAATGCGCGCGGCATTTTTAGATCGCTAATGGTGAAATTAGTCAATGCTTTGGCTGTTTCACTACCATATAAACACTCGGTTACATGCTTGTTATTGGACGTTGTATTGTCGTCTTTTTTTTGCATTTCTTTGTCCTTGTTTTTTTGGTCAATGGAATAAAGCCACTCGCCAACTACATGTTACGTTTGTGAGCCATATTAATATTTATAGTAGCTTCTATTTTTAGAAATCACTTACTCATCATAATAGAGTAAGGTTAAGAAGAGTAAATTCAATAGGGCTATTAATTAGACATTAGTGTGTTTTAAAACGCTTTGAGATAATCTGCATCCTTCAATTTATCAACTTTATATTCATGGCAAAATTTTATCTTTGCCAAATCAAGATTACAGGTGACTGTTTAATCTTGGCAATTTAAAGTTTCAAGATGCCCAGGCATAATAAGCACCTTTTTACCACCAGGAAATCAATCCCGTGTATCAACGACAAGACAACGCAGTGACCAATTGTAGGTATCCCACATTAAGTCTTTTTTATCATCTAAATCTAAAGCATGAATACTGCTACCGCTTAATGTTTTTAAATTGATTAACATTACCTTCTCCTGACTGATGAATTAGATTTCACAACTGACTTTAACCAAACAACATTAATGGCCCACTCTTAAGCGAAAACAATCACTAAGACGATCACGGTCAAAGGGGATACCGATTAAATAATTGAATACTAATTACATTACAACCAAATTGTATCGTCTCATTATCTCTAGCTCTGTGCGTTACCGTACAGGTTGTACTAGGTTAAAATGGGCTCTGTACTAAATGTTTGTGAATAGTAGATTGATACATAGTAAGCTGTTTGGCATTTTAAATACCCATACAAAAACTCGTGCATAAAATAAAGATTGATTCAATTATTTTTTTAAGTGGGGCTAACCATCACTATTTGCATATGCTCTTGTGACCATAGTCGCGCGTCACTATTTTATAGTTGATTAACATGGAGGGGGGCAGTTAACGACTTTACTCCTTAATTTATCATGCGTATTTATCGTCAGTTTAACGATGAGAAATGACATATCGTGCTCTATTTTATTTATTCATATTTTTTCACTTCCTTTGTCTTCTTTAATAACACGCTATTCACTTACTCTTTGATATTTTGCAAAATAAAATTAGTCTACATCCCTTGTTCTACCTGACCACTTGGATAACTTTTGCAGGAGTGACTGTTTTTTATGCAATTAATGGTTGACTATTTGGTCAATATTTTCAAAAATATTATATGAAAATAACAAAATTGTAACATTAGACGTTCAGTATAAAGTTGGAACTTTAACCAACAGGCGTCTTTTTTAGCTAATAGTAATTATAAATCTGGAGAGATAGAATGAATAATAGTCAGGCAAGGCCAAGTCGATTTTTCGGCTATGGTAAATTAAATTTAAGTTTGATCGCACTTTGTGTTGCTTCAACCTTCGTTACTCATAGTGCATTTAGTGGCGAAACACTATGGTCAGAAGATTTTAATGACACACCGTTAAATAATAAAGGTGCCGTGTTTGATACCCTTGATATGAGCGGTGTTACGCGTTGGTCTATTGATATTAGTAATGCTCAATTAACGGCGAACAGTGATTGGTTTAAAGTAACCAATAGCAACCTTGAGGCAAGAGATGTCGATGGTCGTGTTGATTGGCTGTCAGAGCCTATTAGTATTGTAGGAAAGACCAACATTGAGCTATCTGTTTTAGCTGAGGAAAATGGAAATCACGAATCATCAGACTTTTTTGATCTTTCATACGCTATAGATAACGGTCCCTTTGTCAGGGTAGAGAACTGGCAAGGTAAGGGAAATGATAGTCATACGTTAATTGATGACTTTACTTCGGTTACCATCACCCAAGTCATTCCTGAAGGAAGCACTTTGCAAGTTAAAGTGTCGATGGCTAATAATTCAGGCAGTGAATACATCCGTTTAGATGATGTTTTTATTACTTCGGGTATTGTCGATGGAGGAGGCAATGATGATAGTAACCTCGTCACTGATGCTTGCTTTAACTGCCCGGACTTGGGCCGGATAGCAAGTGCAGCTGAATTTGATGATGCTACTTATTATGCACCCGTTATTAATGCGATCAATTCTGAACAAAGTGCAGAGGTGATACGCATTAACATCAATGATGTTATTTCTGCCAATCATAAGCAATTAACTTATTCAGAAGCCTGGACCGCTTTAACGGTTACCGATGAAGATCCCCTTAACGCCGATAATGTTATATTATTTTACCGTGGCATTTCTAAAGCAAAATTCTCAAACGGTAGCGGTCCACAATCAACCAACCCAGATAACTGGAATCGCGAACATGTATGGGCAAAAAGCCATGGTTTCCCAAGTTCTAGTGCACGTGCTTATTCAGATATTCATCACTTACGACCTACTGATATTTCGGTTAACTCATCAAGAGGTAATTTAGACTTTGATAACAGTGACGCACCTTTACCAGAGTCACCAGAAAATCGTGTCGACGGTAATTCTTTTGAGCCAAGAGGGGCAGTAAAAGGTGATGTTGCACGTATAGTGCTATATATGGATACGCGCTATGCCGGATTAGACTCGGTGACACCTGATTTACACGTTGTTGATATGCTAACTTCTGGTGGTGAGCCAAAGTTAGGTAAATTATGTACGCTTTTAGCGTGGAGCGAAGCAGACCCTGTTGATGAATTTGAAATTAACCGAAATAACAAAATTTATGAGTTTCAAGGAAATCGTAACCCGTTTATTGACCACCCTGAGTGGATTTCAACACTTTATAGTTCATCATGTTCTAATGTTGACCCAGTAGATCCGGTAGATCCGGTAGACCCGGTTGATCCAGTAGAACCCGGCGTTGATTTGTTTTTCTCTGAATATGTTGAAGGGTCAGGCTATAATAAAGCGGTAGAGATTTATAACCCTACCAATGAAACGATTGCTTTAGGCGATTACCAATTCAACTTTTATGCTAATGGTAGTCCGTCTGTCACCAGTAGCTATACATTAACAGGGCAGTTACTTGCCAATGATGTTGTAGTACTTGGTTCAACTCAAATCGCAGATGACTCTACCTTAATCCCTTATATTGACCATTTTGTCAGTGCTATTAATTTCAACGGTGATGATTATATCGAACTTGTTCATGGCGATATCATTATTGATAATGTTGGCACTTACGGCGTTAGACAAAATTGGGGTAAAGATACTTCATTAGTTCGTTTAGCTTCAGTAAACTCGGGTGACAGCGACCGAACAGATGAATTTATTAAAGCTGACCAATGGCAGTCAAATCCAAAAGATACTTTTGAGAATTTAGGCGTACATCTATCAGCGCCACCAACTACAGAGCCCGGTGACTCGCCTGTCATAGGTATGTGTGGTGATGAAGCTGATTTTATTCATACCATTCAAGGCAGCGGCAGTGATTCAACGGTTATTGGCGCGATTAAGGTTATTGAAGGTACCGTTACTTTTGCTGTGCCAAGTTTAAATGGTTACTTTGTGCAAGAAGAAACCGTTGACACTGATGCTGATACCACAACCTCTGAAGCCATTTTTGTTTATTTTAGTAATATTACAAACTTTCCTACCCAAGGTAATAAAGTCAGAATAAACGGTACCGTTAAAGAAAATTTTGGTCGTACACAATTGACCGCGACCACGCCTTTTGTTGATTGTGGTGTGGGTGAATCTATTGAAGCGACAATGGTGTCTTTACCTGTTATTAGTAACGACTATTGGGAAACAATAGAAGGTATGGCGGTTAGTTTTTCTGAGACATTAAAAGTCAGTGATACATATAACTTAGCACGCTTTGGTCAGTTAACCTTATCAAATGGACGCTTGATACTTCCTACCAATATTTATAACGCAGGCAGTGAACAAGCTATTGCTTTAGCGGATAAAAATAGCCGAAATCGTATCACCCTCGACGATATGAATAATACGCAAAACCCTGATAACGTGGCATTTCCTGCGCCAGGGTTAAGTTATCAGAATACGCTACGTTTAGGCGATTCCGTTGCTAACTTAACCGGAGTTATTGACTATAGCTACAGTACCTTCCGTGTTTTACCAACCGTAACACCACAATTTAGCGCGAGTAATGCGAGAACGTCACAACCCAATATTAGCGGCGGTGGTTCTTTAAAAGTCGCTAGCTTTAATGTACTCAATTACTTTAATGGAGACGGTGAGGGTCAAGGTTTTCCAACCGCTCGAGGGGCTGATACTTTTGAAGAGTTTACCCGTCAAAGTAGTAAAATTGTTTCTGCTCTTGTTGAAATTAATGCCGATATTGTTGGCTTAATGGAACTAGAAAACGATGGTTTTGCCAGTACTAGTGCTATTGCTGAACTTGTTTCGCAGTTAAATTTCAAGTTAGGTGAAGGAGCATATAACTACGTTAGCCTTAATCAAGCTGGTGTCGGTGGTGATGCAATTACTGTGGGTTTACTTTATAAGCCAGCGACCGTTGCCTTAATCGGTAATGCGGTCACGACAAGTCAGAGTCCATTTGATTTTGGTAATCGTCAACCGCTTGTACAAACGTTTAAAGAAATTGCGACTGATGAAACATTAACGATTGCCGTTAATCACTTTAAGTCAAAAGGCAGTTGTGGCAGTGCTTCGGGTAATAACCTTGATCAAGGTGATGGACAAGGATGCTGGAATGAACTGAGAACTCAAGCAGGCAGCGCATTAGCAGCCTGGTTAAATACTAACCCTACGGGATCTGCAGATACTGATTTTCTTATTATTGGTGACTTAAATGCTTACGGTAAAGAAGATCCAATCAATGCGATAACAGCCAGTAATTACCATAACTTGGTCGCTGAGCATATGGGCAGTGCAGGTTATTCTTATAGTTTTGGTGGTGAAATAGGTTACTTAGATCATGCACTAGCCAGTAATGATTTGGCTAGGCAAGTCGTTGATACAACGGTTTGGCATATCAACGCTGATGAACCTCGTATTTTCGATTACAACACCGAATTTAAATCATCAGAGCAATTATCAAAATATTTTGCTGAAGATGCTTATCGAGCATCAGACCATGATCCCGTTATCGTTTTACTTAACTTAAATAGTCAAGTTGAGCTGGTAGGTGATTTTGATGCAGATGGTGATATTGATATAAATGATGTTAGAGAGTTCTCGATGCTGATCCGCAGCGGCGAGCTTAACGATATTAAATACGACTTTAATCAAGACAACGTAGTAAATGGTCGTGATGGAAGAGCATTAATGTCTTTGTGTACGCGTTCGCGCTGTGCAACACAATAAAAATAATTTTAAGTTACTCAATACATAATTAAAAAGGACGTAATCATGAAAAAAATAATCATACTATTAACAACACTTTTTGTTTCGCTAAGTAGTCAGGCAACATTAATTACTGTTGAGCTAAACCAAAATACCTACCAAGTTGGCGATGTGCTAACAGCAAACTTTATTATTTCTGAGATTGAAGATGACGCCTCAGCGTTACAAAGAATGCTGAGTGGCTTTGGTTTTGATGTCTCATGGAATAATATGATGATTGAATATTCAGCCGTGCGTTTTGGCGATAAACTTGATGCAGCCCCAGGATTTAGTGTTCAATCACCTATTAACCTGATGGCAAACAGTTTAACGCTGTCAGAAACCAGTTACTCATGGTCTGATGAACTCTTTGCAGTACAAAATGGTTTAAGCCGTTTTCTATTAGCGAGTGTTGATTTTAACGTGGTAGGTGCCGGTAATGGTTTGGGATCTTTAGATTTATCAAATGTCGTATTATGGGATGATTTCAATATTGACTTTTCTGACATTAATAGCAGAAACAAAGAGTATTCAGTGACATCATCAACCCCTATTGATGTGCCAGAGCCTTCGTCAATGGTGTTAATGCTAATGGGATTCATCTTCTTGGTTCGTAAAAAGATAATGAGTTAACCACTTTGTTTTACTTATCGGCATTAGGTTGTCGATAAGTCAGCGAACTAACTAAAACCCTTATCTTTTTGATAAGGGTTTTTTATTTTAACCTTTGAGGCTAGCTAAGCGGTGCAAGCAGTGAGCTTAAAATATCATCAGTTAAGCTTAACTTATTATCACTCACTTCTTCAGATAACAGTGCTTTTGCAAGCGCAGCTTTATTTTGCTGTATTTTTTGAATTTTTTCTTCTATTGAGTTTTCAATAATATATTTGTACACAAAAACAGGTTTGTCTTGGCCAATACGATAAGCTCTATCGGTGGCTTGGTTTTCAACTGCAGGGTTCCACCAGGGGTCAAAATGAATAACCGTGTCTGCTGCTGTTAAGTTTAAGCCCACGCCACCGGCGCGTAAGCTAATTAAAAATACGGGTACTTCACCTTCTTGAAACTTATCAACAACTTCTTGTCTTTTCGTGGTTGCGCCTGTCAATTTAACAAAGTCGATTTTAGCGGTTACCAGCTCTTCTTCTATCAAAGCAAGCATACTGGTAAACTGTGAAAAAATTAATATTTTACGTCCTTCAGCAATTTGCTCCGGTAGCGTTTCCATTAAATGGTCAAGCTTAGCTGATTGATTTACTTTTTTAGCGCCTTCAAGTGACAGTAACTTAGGATGATTACAGACTTGTCTTAACTTCAATAACGCGTCTAAAACTTCTATCTGGCTACGTTTTAAACCTTTGTCTGCAATGATATCTTTTAAGCGACTGTCCATCGCCAAGCGCACTGATTCATAGAGTTCAGCTTGCTGGCCTTCAATACGTAACTTTTGAATTATTTCAGTTTTTGGTGGTAATTCAGTGGCTATTTTGTCTTTAGTTCGGCGTAAAATAAACGGTTTAATACGTTGATTTAATAACTGCTTACGCTCAAGTTCACCGTGTTTTTCTATCGGTGTTCGAAAGAGTTTAGTAAATTGTCTTTGTCCACCTAAAAAACCCGGCAGTAAAAAATTAAATTGAGCCCAGAATTCGCCTAAATGATTCTCCATAGGCGTACCCGTTAAACACAACTTATGCTGCGCTTTAAGGGTTAAAAAAGCTTGGTATAATTTAGTTTTAGTATTTTTTATATAATGAGCTTCATCAAGAATAAGGTAATAAAAACTTTGCGCATTATAGAGCGCTAAATCTTTAGTAATTAACGCATAGCTAGTAATAATTATATCAACCGGATTTTCAATACCTTCAGCACCTTCAAGGCAACCAAAGTGTTGCTGGCGTTTACTACCGTGCAATACTTGATAAGATAGCTCTGGGGTAAATTTTTCTATTTCATTTGCCCAGTTAAAAATAACACTGGTAGGCGCAACAATTAAGACGGGTTTGTTAAGTCGGCCTTGCTGTTTTTCAATTAATAAATGCGCTAAGGTTTGAATCGTTTTGCCTAAACCCATATCGTCAGCCAAAATACCGTTTAATTGATACTCTCGTAAAAACTGTAACCAGTTTAGCCCTTGATGCTGATAAGTTCGCAACGTTGCATTCAAGCCTGTTGGTACCGGAACTGTGGTAACTTGTTGGAAATCTCTTAGTTTATCAGCCAATACTCTTAATTTAGTGGTGCCAGTTGCTATCATTCCTTGGTCATCTAACATGGATAACGTTTGATGCCCTTGAAAACGCGATAGCTCCATTGTGCCATTTTCATTTAAAGCATTAGGCATAAACAATTCAATAAACTGTTTTAATATCGGCTGGACACTTTGATAGCGTAAGGCAACAAAATCGCCATTTTCGAGATCAACATATATAGGGGAGTTAGGCGCGATAAGCTTTTCTTTTTCTCGGTCAAGTAATGCCGACTTTGGGAGTTGTTCAATAGCACCAAGCAAAATAGGAAACGCGGGCATTTTTTTACCATCGATGGTTAAGTTTAACCCCAATGAGAAAAAGTCGTGGTCATCCGTTTGAATGACCTCGGCATCAAAGATGCTGTCGGTAGCGAGGGCTTTATAATAAAAATCATCAGCAAAGCTAATATTCCAGCCAAGATCTTTAAGTAATTGTACTTCTTGGTGTAAAAAATGATGCCAAAGGTAGCGACCTTGCATGAGCATTGAGAACTTAGGCGTTTTATCTTTATTTAAGTAGTCTTCATTGGTAAACGTGTAACGCTTAGCTTTGGGCTGAGGGGTAAATTTTAAACCGGTTAATTTATCAACAACAGCCTGTTCAAAGGTTAAATCTCGATACAATTTAACCTTAGTGTCGATGTCGCTTGTCTTAGAAGGTGTAACCGTAACATTTTCATTATGCGGATTAACTAAGTTGCCTTGATAAGAAAAATTAACTTTGACAAAGCCTGACTGCGGATCTTTTTCTCGTGGAGTAGAAAAGTGTAAATACACTTCAGGTTTTGTTAATTCTTGAGAAAATTCTGTTTTGGGTTTAGGCAAGCGCTGCACAGCATCACCTAAAGACATAGACAGCTTATTCATGACCCAGGGTAATTTGTCTTCTTCAAAAATAGGTGAATTAAGTAGGTCTGCTTCAAAATTACACTGAGTATTGGTATTAATCTTTCCAAAGCAATTTTTTTGTTCATCATAATAACAAAGAGGTTGTGCTTTTATAATAAGAATACTTTCTGAAGGTTGCATAAAGACAAGCTGCAAAGTGTGTAATTTATTATCAAGCGCTAACCATTGCCACTGAGCCTCTAATGGCTCACCTAAAGTTATTGCCTCGTTAAGATCATAACTTGTTTGCCAAAAACAGCGATTAGTTTTGATAATGCGCTCGAATAAATCAAAATACTTAATGTTATCGCCATACTGATTGGTACGGATAAGTTCAGTAAGTACAGCAACATCGTCGTTATTGGCATAAGCGCTATTTATTAACGAGCTTGCAGAAAATTCACTGCCAAGCGAGCTACTCCAGCCACCACTATTTTTTGGGCGTGCTGATTTTATACCTAAAGTAAAATAGTCGTCTTCGTTATAGCTGTTGGGTTTTAAAAAGTATAATAATGATTTTTGCTGACTGTTGGGCTGGTATCTACTTGGCTGAGCTTGAAAGCGGCTAAGCCATTTATCAATTACTTTTTCAGAGGTGGCAATACTATTTTGGTCAAAGTGTTCATGAATAAAGTACTGCGCGAGGGCAGCGCCATGTTTACAGTCACGTCCTATGTAACAATCACAATAACTGGCCATACCATCATACTTAACATTTAACACTAAGCGCGTTAAATAACTGCTTTGGCGAGAGCGCTCACTAAATACGACTCCCCGAATTATTTCACCATCAAGGGCGCAGGTTTTAATACCTTTATCCTGAAAAATGCGTGTTCCTTTTTTCCATTCATTTTTGGTAAAGTGTTTTTCAAGTAATTCAGGTGTAAAAGTGTTTGTAGCCATAAGTTTTTAATTATTCAGAATTCAAATAGAGTGTAAATGGATAAATTAGGTTTTATCTCCTCTTGATAGAATAAAAATATCAAGAGGATGATAAATATACATTACTGCAATAGCATTTTCAGGACTTATTGCTAAGAGCTGATCATTTATTATATCATCTCAATAGTATCACTGAGAATTAAAACCTTCAATTTGTCTTAATACTTGTCATTAATAACAATATTTTTAAGTAAAGTTCATCAATAGCCAACATTAATATTGACCTATCTCTCTATTTTTCCATGCGGTGATTAAATAAGATGAAATAGAATCACCACTGCTTGTTCTATATTCATGCTTTTCTTCATTATTATCTAGAGTAGTCTCGGTAATATTACCCGTTTTATTGGGAGCATGAGCACCGACATAAAATTCGGCTAATTGTTCTCTAGAAAACCATTGGCAATCCTCTAAGTCGTCTTCACTAATATCAATAGAGGTAGAGGTCGCAACTGCAGTAAAGCCTAACATCACTGAAGCGGGAAATGGCCAAGGCTGAGACGTTATATACTGAGGATTTTCAACATCTACAGCTGTTTCTTCTAAAACTTCCCTTATTACGGCTTCTTCTAGTGTTTCACCCGGGTCTACAAAACCGGCTAATGTTGAATAAATCCCAGCTTTCCAGCTGGCTTGTCGGCCTAATAAACAGCGAGCGATACCATCAGGAAACATATGCTCAACAAGCATTATTACCGCGGGATCTGTACGGGGAAATGACATGTTACGACACTCAGTGCAGCGCCTAGCGTGTCCTGCATAAACAGATCGATTGGCGTTGCCACATTTACCACAGTAAAGATGTGTTGTATGCCAATAAACTAAAGCTTTAGCTAACGCTTGAATTGACACATCTATAACAGTTAAATTTGGTGTCGCTTCACGAAGTTTTTGCCACTTACCTAGATTAAGTAATTGCGCTTGGGTTGAAAAACGTAATTTTTCAAAATCTACGGTGAACAATGAGATACTTCTGGTAGGTTCGTCTGACGTAGACTCTTTCCCCAGAGTCCCTTTACCTAAATAAATGCAACTTTCAATCGTTAAATTATCAAGCTGAGATTGATTTAAATAAATCGGGGTAAAAGTATCATCATGAGAAAAAAGGCCCATGCCGTCGTTAATAACGCAAAACAAGGTTTTTTGATGATTAAATTCTGATGTTAGCCAGCGTTTGTCTTTACGTTGATTACTACACCGGTCGAGCGGCATATTTGCGTATGTTAAACTCATACATCGTCCTTTTTTATTTGGCTAGCCCATTGCAGGGACCATTCTCCGAGTGGAGAAATCACTGAAAACAATCCTTGCCCTGTTAGCGTTAATTGATAACCATTTGGCGTTGACTCAACGAGTTGTAAAACTTTTAATTCTTTTAAACGGGTGTTTAAAAGGCTTGGTGAAATTTGCTCACAACGTTGCTGTAATTGTCTAAATGTTGCACTTCCTTGGCTTAACTGCCAAACAATACCCAATGCCCATGTTCGACCCAGTAAATCGAGTAACGCCATAATAGGTTTACCGGTTTTAGAGCCTCTAACTTGCTCTCCGGGTATCGGTAATGACATAATTTCTCCTTAATAACCAATATAACAATGCTACAATATTAGTAGCGATATTGCTAGTGGTGAGTATAATGCAGTACATAAGTAGATAACGAATTCTCTGAAAAGGAATAGTTTATGATTTCAAAAAAAGTAAGAGAGTTGTTCGTCTCTTTAATGGAAGCCACAGATGCTTCTGCCGTTTCTTATGATATTGAAACTGAACAATACAGTGGCAACTTCAATGCCGCAGTTGTTGATAAATATGCTGAATTAGGCGCGCTGGTACTTGTTGAAGGAGTAAGCAGCTCAACAACCATCTTGATCAATAACAGAGATGATTTTTTAAGCTCTTTTGCTGCTGGCGCTAGAGAGGCTAAAAATGGGAGTGATCAGTCTTACGCAGACTACAATGCAAACCCATTTGCCTTCTCTGTTGGTTATGAACATTACTATCAAATAGCAAAGAAAAAACGGCCAGTAAGTGGTTATCTATGCCATGGTTTTGAAAGAGAAGACACTGGTTTAATACACCAACAATAATGTTTTACTTACCGTGGTAAGTCAGTGCTGAATAAATTGTTGTCTTGGTATTATCCCATTGAAATGAGATGCGCAGGAGAAAAAAATTAGAGAATCTCGTTAAAAATCATTCCATATATTTTTTCTAAAGTGTTTGATAATGGCTATCTTTTTTGATTTTATCTAATGCTTCCTGTAATTGGACTATTGTTTTATTTGATGTTTTTTTACTTATGTGCAAAATAATATTCAAGCTCGCCTGAAAGTAGGTAGACGGGGTCAAAAATATTTACGTTTATCTCCGGTGTAAGCAATTTTAATCGCCATTCCAATTCGACAGGACTAAAGGTAACAAAGTCAATTCTGCCCTTGATTATCTTATTGATGTTTTGGTTTTCCCTCGTCACAAAGGCTAAATTATTCCCTTCTTCAAAACCAGCGTTAATTAACTTCTCAGAAGATGAAGAAAGATCTTAACTGGACAACAGGTAATTCAAGTGGTGGTTCAAATGGTTTAGGCGGAACCGTTGTTTGCTTGGGCTTTAGTTCTGGTAATGGTAGCGATTTCAATGAATTAAATGCCTCAGAAAATCAAGCAGCAATGTTAGGTTTAACCGGTACTTTAAATGTAGGTGTTGCTGATTTATATCGTTTTGAAGTTAGAAATGGTCAAATTGCTCCTCCAACAGACGTTCCAGAGCCTACAATATTCGCAATTTTGTGTTTAGGCTTACTGGGTTTAGTGGGCTTTTTATTGCTTGTCATTGTATGTTTATAAAGTCCCCCTCCTACCTTTAAAGCTAAATTAATAATAAAAAGTATAGTCACTCCTTTTTAGAACAAATGATAAATTTTATTACAATGTTGAAGCAAATAACGTATAAATTAATAGGCATTAAAATGTTAGTAAGGTTTCCTAATGAGTTCTTTAATCATTTGCCGATAGATATTCAAATATATAAAAAGGACTATTGTTCATACTATTAAGTAAAAGTTATTCAATTCAGAAAAAATCCCTGTGTTGATTATTGATATTGTTGTGCTCTGCGCTATTTGCTCGGTCTATCAGGTAACCGATTTACCCAACCTTATTAACAATGACTCTTATTTTACTTTACACAACCTCAAAACATTGGTGAGTCACCCAGAACATGGTTGATTATATTCCATCAAGTACGGCAATTTTACTTAATCAATGTTGATAGCAATTCTCGATTATGGGTCATATTAAAGTCTATATGAGGACCTACCGGTAAAATACGGGTTGAATTAATCGTTTCGTGGCTGTCATAGTAATGTGCCTTGATCTAATCCATTGCGACAGTTTCTTCAATACCGTGCACTTGATACAAGTCGCGTAAGTAACCCTAAATATTTGGGTAGTCGACGATTCGACGTAAATTACACTTAAAATGCCTGACATAAACGCTGTCGAAACGCACTAAGGTTGTACATAATCGCCAGTTAGCCTCTGTTATCGTATTACCCGTTAAGTAACGACGATTTTCTCAATGTACTTCTAAGGTATCTAGTGCATCAAAGACTTCGACCACCGCTTCGTCATAAGCGGTTTGTGTTGTAGCAAAGCCAGCGCGATATACACCATTATTAATGGTTGGATAAATAAACGCATTTAGCTCATCTATTTCAGCTAATAACTCTGGTGGTGAAAAGTCACCCAGCAAGGCCCCTATGTCGTCAAATGCTGAATTAAACATGCGTATAATTTTAGGAGATTCCTTGCTAACGATGGTATTGGTTTTTTATCCCATAAAATAGGCACGGTTACTTGCCCCGTATAATCAACTTACGCTCTGGTATAGATTTCATGCACGTTAATTGCGTTCAAAATGGGATCAGCTACCACACCGTCACCTGGTGCGAATGTCCAGCCTTCGTCACCCATAAACGCATTCACTATCGACATGGATATGATGTTTTCCAAACCTTTAAGTTTGCGATAAATAATGGTGCGATACGCCCAAGGGCAGGCCAGCGATACATATAAATGGTAACGATTAGCCTCTGCTTTAAAGCCGGCAATACCTCATTTTCCAGCACGACCATCTTTGGTGTTCCAGTGACGAAAGCTGGGGGCTTTTCGTTCAAAACAGCCACCACTCGATTTTGTGTCGTACCATTGGTTTTGCGATTTTCCTTCAACTAATAGTCTCATAGTGCTCTCCTTAATTATTCGATTAAAACGTTAGCCAAGTGAAGAGGAATGAAGCCATCATCCCTTAGCTTAGTTGCTCATTAATAGCATAACGTCTTTATTTAATATTAATTAAGTGTGTTTTTAAACGTGGATTATCTAGAGAAAAAACTCCTGGATCATAAACAAATAAGGTTAAAAGCCACCCGCAATAGCAATATTTTTCATGAAGTTAGTCATTTCTGCTTGGTTACTAAAATCGGCATGAAAGAGTATTGCTGAAAGTATGCTAAAACTGGCTAAAGCAATGGCAGCATATTTTGTTTTCCATCCTAAAATAATCGCTAAACCACCCAACACTTCGAACAAAGTAACTAAAGGTAATAAAGCCCCCAACACGCCCATTGCTTCCATATAACCTTGTGTTCCGACATATTGTGATATTTTTGTTATTCCAGACATAAAAAACATGACAGCTAACAAGAAACGTCCCGTTGGGGCTGCAAAAATTTGTAAGGTATTCATTGTAAATCTCCTCATATATTTGAGTGAAAGTTCATGTTATTTATCAACGTTAGGCGTTTTGTAAAGTGACTTACTTTGTTGATGAGGCTATCTTATTCGTAATTAAAAAGTGAACAAACATAAAAAAATAAGTATTTGTTCTTATTTTGACAATAATTAGATGGGTAAAACTGATAGTTACTTGATCACGTATATAGAGACAGTCATAAATATAAAGAGGGTGGTGGTGTTTATAGTGATAAAAAGGTTATTTTGATGGCGTAAAGCTAGTTTAGCTGACTTTCAAAAGGTAGTGTTTTGTCTGTGTTTAAACAAAACACCTCAACTTCACCCCTATTGATCCCAATAGGGATTATCACCAAATCGCTCAACCAAAAAATCAATCAAGCTACGCACTTTAAATGGCAGGTGCCTGTTGGGAGGATAAACGGCATAAGCATGCATGGTAGGGAGTTTATATGCCTCTAACACGGGGACTAATGTTTGAGTGGCTAGTGATTGCCACACAATGAACGTGGGTAAATAGGTGATCCCGTGACCCGATTCAGCGAGTGATTTTAGAAAGTCGCCATTATTTGCGATAATATTGGGTTCAAGATGCACAATATGTTCTTGCCCCTCTTTACTGAGAAGTTTGATACCACTTTGTTCAGAACTACCATATCTAATAACGCTGTGTTGTTTTAAATCGTCTGGTGTTATTGGCTTTCCATGTAACACTAAGTAATCAGGACTCGCACATAACACATGTTTTATCGGGGCAATTTTTCGCGCTTGCAAAGTAGAATTATCTAATTGACCAATGCGAAAGGCCAAATCAACTCCCTGTTCAACGATATCTATTTTTTGATCTGAAAAATTAATATTTAATTTTAAATCGCTATGCTGTTGTAAAAATAAATCAAGTGCTGGAGCAAGATGAGTGAGTCCAAACGATAACGGGACGGCAATATTTAATGTTCCTTCTAATGCGCTATTACTGCTTGTTGTTTGACTATTTAATTCATCTACTTCATCTACGATTAATTTACTTCGATGGTAATAACGCTGTCCCGCTTCTGTAATACTCGATTTTCGAGTGGTGCGATTGATCAGCTTAATGCCAAGTTTTTGCTCTAACAA
This sequence comes from Colwellia sp. MB02u-14, assembly GCF_014076915.1. Classification (NCBI taxonomy): domain Bacteria; kingdom Pseudomonadati; phylum Pseudomonadota; class Gammaproteobacteria; order Alteromonadales; family Colwelliaceae; genus Colwellia; species Colwellia sp. MB02u-14. The sequence continues at coordinate 365,524 of NZ_JACGUX010000062.1, read as the reverse complement.
AGAGAGTCGCTTACTGACTGCTGATTTAGCAATATTCATTTGCTCAGCTGCTTTGGTGATGCTGCCTGTTTCAACAACACGCAAAAATATATACATATCTTCAAGTTGTCCCATATCATCTCCACTTATGTTCAAGAACGATTGTTTCTTTTTGGTAAACTATGTTTTTAGTTAACGGGTGTTTATTCTCGTAATGTAAACAATTATTATGTGTCTATCAAGTTTGAATTATCTACTGAGAGTTAAGAACTATCTTAGCGATATACTTATACTTACAGCAAAATTAACAAGGTACATTAATATGACTCAAGCGACTGTAAATATCACTATGCGAGAGCTGTCATCTCTCTCTCAAGGACAACTTGGCTCAGATGGCGATGGCGTAAAGCTTACGCGCTTTATTGGCAACAACGTGCTGAATATGCTTGACCCATTTTTGCTACTCGATCTTTTTGAATCTGACCAACCCAATGATTATATTGGTGGTTTTCCAGAACATCCACACAGAGGTTTTGAGACCGTTACTTATATGTTGGCGGGGAGAATGCGCCATAAAGACAGTGCAGGTAATGAAGGGGTTATCTCTGCGAATGGTGTGCAATGGATGACGGCAGGAAAAGGCATTGTACACTCTGAAATGCCTGAACAAGAATCTGGCTTGCTTAAAGGGTTTCAGCTTTGGGTCAATTTACCTAAAACACATAAAATGACCGAGCCGGTATATCAGGAGTTTCCCGCGGATAAATTAGCAATGGAATACGGTGACGATGGTAGTGAAATAAGGATTATTGCTGGGGTAACGAATAAAGGAACTGTTGGTCCAGTTATTAATAACCATGTTAAACCTACCTATATGGATGTGCATTTACCCGCAGGAACGATATTTGAACAAACCCTGCCTATTGATGACAATGCCTTTATTTTTGTTATTAAAGGGAGCATCTCGGTAGGTAGTACGGGTAAAAACCTTCCTCAAAATCATCTTGGATTATTATCTAAAGGTGATTTGGTGTCAATTACTGCATCATCGGAAATGAGTCAGTTTTTACTGATATCAGGCAAGCCACTTAATGAAGCTGTTGCTAGAGGCGGGCCCTTTGTAATGAATACCGAGGCCGAAGTTATGCAAGCATTTAGTGATTTTCGAAACAATAAATTTTAGCAGGGCAGGATGAAGCATTACGTTTACTTTAGCTAGCACTCGAGTTTTTGGAGTAAAAATATAGTCGTTTGGCCAAGTTCTTTATCATTGAACAGCTGATAGGGGATATTTTCTAGCATATAAATATTTAGGTATTTTAACCCCCAAAGGTGCTGTTTTAAGTTTGAGTAGAGTTACTAACTTTACCTATAGAGGGTAATTCATTCACTTTTTTAACATTATAAAGTTAATAAAATTGAAAACCTGCCGATACAATAGTCAGTAGTAATTAATTAGGTATTCAAATGGAAACTAAATTAGACGTAAATTCAATCAAATTAACCTCAAAATATATTAATAATGCGGTTGCTGATCAATCCATCCAATTTAATAAAAATTTACTAAGAAAACTAAGCGAGAAAGCACTCAACAGAGCATTTGAACTTGACAGAGCTCGCACATAATACGGGTGATTTTTACTCATTTTATTAAAATCACCTTCGGTTTTTTATTGATAGTGATCTTAAGCCTATTATTGTAAATTAATCACAAACTATTTTTATTACCAGAATATATAAATCAGTGGAATGCTACCTCCCACAATAATTAACCAGCCACGCTTTAAACGCCAAGCACTATATTTTCCCTTCACCATAAAAAGTGCCGACAAAGCCAAGAATAGCAGTAAACCCGCATAAATATCAGAAAAAACAATCCAACCCTTTTTTGCTTCATTGAGATGTAAAGTATTAAATTGTTTAAAAATAACACGTTCCTGAAAATATTCGTAAACGGCAGTTTCTTTAGCAAAATTGACCGTTATTGCACCACCATTTTTAAAAAACAATTTGTATTGTGTAACTGATTCCCAATAAGTTGCCTTAATCGGCTCACTGTTTGGAAATAACATTAATAGCTCAACGTTTAATTGTTTGTCTGGTAAGTCACTCTTAGCAAGAAATACTTTTTCAGTGCGCTCAACAATATAATTTGGATCCCAATCTCCTACATGGTTTAAAGCGATGCCAGAGATAGCGAAAACAATGGTAAAGCCGATACAAAGATAACCAATATCTCGGTGTAAGGTGCTATTGAGTTTAAACCAGTCAATTGAACCTACTTTAATCAAGAATTTTTACCCCAATTGGTGAAAGTTGATAAATTGACATTGCCACCGTTATATTTTCGGTATCTATTGTGTCGCCACGACGTTTAGCTAAATTTACTTTGTACTTTTTTGTTTCTTCTAAACTTAATTCAATCGCCTGAAGCGTGCCGGTTGCCAATGCCTGACGGCCTTTCGAGTGAATGGGAAAAACCATATCGCCATCACGTACTTTAATACGTAATTTTTCGAACTTTGCATCTGAGGCTATATCCACCCAACATCCACGACTACTACAAACACCAACAATAGTGCCTGAAATAGTCACTTCTTTATCTAAAAATTCAGTTGGGCTTGCAAGTAATGTAGAAATACTGACTTTTGCCTCTTCATTGACGGCTTTGCCAAATAAAATTTCTTCAGAAAATACTGACGTAGACATTATTAACGTCATGAACAATAACGATATTTTATTTATAATTTTCATTTTACATTCCAAATTTAATATTAAATATAGAGGTAATTCTTATAATACTATTTTACACATTACCTCCCCATGAAAAACTTGGCTTGGTGGTGTTAGTGGTGTTTTTAAATTAAATCAAAGGGAATATTCTAAAGCGCTAATAAAGGGGCAGGGCTGTTTAACGTTTTTAATAGCGCTAAATGTCTCACCGCTTATTATGGGACGACCCTTAAATTTCTTCCATAAAATTAAATTTTTCTTAATATTACACAATATCAATAAATTATAAAACGAAAACAAATTGTTTTTTATAGCATGAACTCGCTTACTGATCATTTTTTGATCACTTAACTTAGTTACTCTAAGTTTTTAATCACATAGTAACGTTATTTATGGTCACTACCATTGAAGTTAGCTTCGCCTATTGGTTTACACTTGCTACAAAATCTATATGATTTAAGAAAATATTAAAATAAAAGTAATATATGTCAAAGGGTTTAATTCTAATCGCTGATGATAAGCGTGATGTGATCATGGCGCTTGAAGCGTTGTTACGTAGCAGAGGTTTTACGACGAGTTCAGCTCAAACACCTGCTGATGTTATACGTTTAGTGCAGTGCAAAGCATTTGATGCCGTGTTACTCGATCTTAATTATTCGAGAGATACCACTTCAGGTCAGGAAGGCTTGAGCCTGTTGTCTGAAATACAAGATATAGCGCCACATTTACCGGTCGTTGTTATGACCGCTTTTGCCAATATGGACATTGCCCTTGATGCAATGCGCAAAGGGGCACGAGATTTCATCGAAAAACCATGGGATAACGAACGTTTACTGGCTATTTTGCAAAATCAGGTTGCTCTGGGTCATGCCCTTGATCAGGTAGATAATCTTAAAACTGAAAACAAACGTCTATCCGGCGCAGATAAAATAGACTTTGTTGCTACCTCAAAAACCATGCAACCTGTGCTTAATTTGATCGCGCGTATTTCAAAAACTGATACTAATGTAATGATCACTGGCGAACATGGAACGGGCAAAGGCGTTATCGCTCGATTGATTCATGACCAGTCTGACTTTTCTAATAATACAATGGTCAGTGTTAATATCGGCGCAATTCCTGATAACTTATTTGAGAGTGAGCTTTTTGGCCATGTCAGAGGCGCTTTTACCGATGCAAAGTCTAATCGCGACGGTCGCTTTAAATTGGCCAATAATGGAACGATTTTTCTTGATGAAATTGGCAATTTATCTATGGGTATGCAAGCCAAGCTCCTTCGGGTAATTGAAACGGGTGAATATGAAGCTGTGGGTTCATCGTTAACTGAGCACACTAATGCTAGATTAATTTCAGCGACTAATGCCGTGCTAAGTGATTTATGTGGCTCGGGACAGTTTCGCGAAGACTTGTTGTTTCGTCTTAATACCATAGAGATAAAACTGCCACCACTGCGTGAGCGTGAGGAAGATATTCAAGCGCTGGCGGATAATTTTCTGCAAACCTATAGTCAAAAATATAATCGAGCAGCGTTAACCTTTTCGCGTGATTGTCTTGAATTAATGCGTGTATATCCTTGGCCAGGTAACGTCAGAGAAATGGATCATTGTATACAACGGGCGGTATTAATGGCTCAAGGTTTACAAATTACCTCCAAAGAACTGGGTTTAACTGCTAAATCGAGCAGTGCGATTGATGATTATGAGAACATGACTCTAGAACAAGTCGAGCAACTGCTGATTGAAAAGGCAATAAATCAATATCATGGCAATATGAAAAAAACCGCCGAAAAACTTGGTATCGCCCGAAGTTCATTATATCGACGTATTGAGAAATATGGACTGGAAGTGAATCGATGAGTTCACCAAATAAGTCTAAAACCAAAGGCGAACGTAAATCAGAACATAAACCCGAACTTTGGGTACTTATCGCTTCCTTAATTGCGATATTACCACTTTGCTTTGTCAGTTTAATTTTACTTTCTATGGCTAAATTGCCAGAACACCTTTTTTGGACATTGCTATTTATGGTCGTTGGCTCGTTTATTTGGTCATTGGTCTATTTACAAAGGCGAATATTGTTTGCCTTGCGAAGTATCTCAAATGCATTGATGTCTCTAGCAGAGTCGGACTATTCTATTCGACTTGGGCTTTGTGAGCGTGGTCAAATACTTGATGAAGTCGTGCGTTCAGTTAATCGACTCAGGGATTTATTACATGCTGAACGCACCGGAGCTGCCGAAACGGGTGCCTTGTTTGCAAGGGTGGTTGAAAAAGTTGATGTAGCGCTTTTTGCTTTTGATCCCCACGGCAATCTTTGTATGGTCAATGAACGAGGTTTGTTACTGCTTAACCGATCACGCAAAGAGGTATTAGAAAAAAGTGCGCAAATGTTGGGGTTGGCTGCTTGCTTGGCTAGTGCAGATAACAAGGTGTTGCGCTTAAATCTTGCAGGTAGTGCCAGTAATTGGTTGATTAAAAAAGCACAATATAGAGAGTTTGGTGCACCAAGAGAATTGGTAATTATGTCAGACCTTACCGCACCATTAAGAGAAAAAGAGCTAGAAGCTTGGCAAAGGTTAGTCGCTGTATTGCGTCATGAAATAAGTAATGCTCTCGCGCCGATAAAATCTTATAGTCAGACATTAGGCTGGACGCTCAGACAAACAGAACGTCATGAAGGTTGGGAACAAGATTGTATTGAAGGGTTGGCTGTTATCGAACGTCAGACAACGGCACTCAATTATATGATGCAATCTTATAAGAACCTCAATCAGTTACCTACACCTGTGCCTCATTATTTTGATTTACAGCCTTGGCTTGCTGAAATAGTGAAGCAAGAGTTACGCCTTCCAGTGCAAATTTTTTCAGGTGAACCGTTAGAGCTTTATGGCGACCGTGAATTATTAAGCCAAGCTTTGGTCAATATTATCAATAATGCGATTGAGGCGAGCACCAATGCACAACCACCAATAATTAGTTGGCAAGTGCTTACTCGGCCAGGTAATAATCACACTTGGTTAACGTTAGATATTACCGACTTTGGAGAGGGTGTTGCCAATGAAGATAATTTGTTTGTGCCATTTTTTACCACCAAAGCTAAGGGGTCAGGTATTGGTTTATTAGTTTGCCGCGGCATAATTGAAGTCCATGGCGGTCATTTTAACTTGATGAATAAAGCGCATGGTCAAGGGTGTATTGCCAGAATACAATTACCACTGCCATTAAGTGCTCATCATTAAAGTGTCCCGTATCGGGACAGTACTCTGTCTCATTACGGACATTAATCACAAATCTTACACCGTCTAATTAATCTAAGTGTATGAATAAATTGAATTAGTATCACTTGGCATGGTCTCTGCTGTCTTATAGTCATAGTTAACCAAGGAATAAATAACATGAAAAATAAAAAGCAGCAGCTGTCTCCAGTGATTAATATGCAAAATATTCAAAAGCACTTCAGCGGTAATGGTGTTGAAACTCTTGCTCTTAGTGGTATTAATCTTGAAATATATCCAGGTGAATATACGGCGATTTGTGGCCCGTCAGGTTGCGGTAAATCAACATTATTATCTTTGATCGGCCTGCTCGATGGTGCGAGTCAGGGAAGTTACCAGCTTAACGGTGCAGATGTTTCCTCGCTAAACCTCAATCAACGTTCGGCAATTCGTAACCGTGAAATAGGTTTCATCTTTCAAAACTTTAATCTTATTGGCGATCTTAACGTTTTTAAAAATGTCGAGTTGCCTTTGGTCTATCAAGGTGTACCTGCCAAAGAGCGTAAAGAACGGGTTGAAGCGGTATTGGCTCGAGTGGGTATGTCTGAGCGAATGGCACACTTTCCCACGCAGCTCTCTGGTGGTCAACAGCAGCGCACCGCTGTTGCTAGAGCATTAGTGACTGATCCGGCGATTATTCTTGCTGATGAGCCTACTGGAAATCTAGATTCAGAGCAGGGTAATGCGATTATGTCTTTGCTCGACAAACTGCATGGTGAAGGTGCGACTATTTGTTTGGTGACCCACGACCCCCGATATAATAATTATGCTGAGCGTCAGATCAATTTACTCGATGGAAAAATAATCAGTGAAAATATTACTGATAGTAGCGTTCGTCTAAACAAAAAAAGCGCATAAGGAGATGATGATGATTGACTCTTTATGGCAAGACATTCAATACGGCTTTGTTCAAATAACAAGGCGTTTTAAGCTCAGCCTAGCGATCATTTTTTGTATTGCGCTGGGCATAGGGCCTAACACCACACTATTTAGCATGTTCAACAGCTTGTTGTTAAATGAACCTGCCGTTATGGCACCCGAACAGTTGGTTTCAATTCATAAGTACCGCCCAGGAAAAGAGGGGCTTCCTACATTTACTTACCCTGATTTAGTTGATTTTAACGATCAAGTGTCTCAGCTTGAGGGCATTTTGGGCTTCAGCTATCAAAGTGCAAGTGTCTCAATGCCCGAAGGCCCTGAAATGTTACCTGTTGAGATGGCAACATCGAACTTTTTTGATCTTTTAGGTGTTCAACCCTTGTATGGCGAAACCTTTCACCGCCAGACCAGCCAAGCGCCGGGTTCTATGCCGGTTGTTGTTTTGTCATATAGCTTCTGGCAACAACGATTTGCTGAAGATAAAAGCGTTGTTGGCCGCAAGATAAAATTAAATGGCAGTGACATGACCATTATTGGTGTGATGCCAGCAGATTTTACCGGTGCGCTTGGCGCTTTTGGCTCAAAAATGTGGTTGCCGATGGTGATGATGAATATTATTGATCCCGATTCACCTGCTCGCTTAATATCACGTAATGATAACTGGATCATACCGGTTGCGCGTTTAGCGAAAAACGCCACATTGGAGTCGGTTAATCAGGAAATGGCCACTATCGATAGTAAACTTCAGGCACAATATCCAGAAACTAACGAAGGCAACACGCATAGAGCAGTGCCTTATTCGAACATTCCGTTTATACCTGAAACGGCTCGTTCTATGGTGGTCTTCGGTGCCTCATTGGTTGTGGGGTTAATCTTACTGGTGGCTTGTTCAAGTGTGGCTGCGTTATTGTTATCGCGCGCTACAGAAAGGCGTCAGGAAATATCGGTAAGGCTTGCGCTAGGCGCGCCACGTTACCGGGTTGTACGTCAGTTGATGATTGAAAATTTAATGCTGGCATTGGTCGCGAGTGTGGTTGGCTTTATCTTTTCGCTTTGGGCTGTGGTGGTATTTAAACAAAGTTTGCCAGCAGAAATTCCCTTTCAGCTCAGTTTAGATCCAAGTCTTGATGCCAACATGTTGCTTTATACCTTAGGCGCCGCTTTTTTATCTAGCCTGTTATTTGGTTTAGTGCCCGCACTGCAGGCAACTAAAACTGACTTGTTCAGCGCGCTTAAAGAGCAGCCTCAGGCTGGCGGTACGCAGGTACAAAGTTCAAAGTTACGTAGTTTCTTTTTGATCACTCAATTTTCGCTCAGTGTTTTTCTCTTGGTTATTGCGGGTTTAACCATTAAAGGACTGCACAATTCTGTCAATATTAATCCAGGTTTTGATGCCACTAATCTGTTGACATTTAAGACCGACTTGTCTTTGTATGGCTACCTAGATGATGAAAAAACAGCGTACTCTCAGCGGTTAAATCATGAGTTAGCAAGCCTTGCTGGCGTTGAGTCGGTGGTTATCTCGCGGACCCCGCCAATGAGCGGCGACAAAACCGCAACGTTAGTTTCATCTTTTAATGAGGCTATGGAAGCCGGAGAGGAGACTAGAACCTTTTATTCGATTATTACCCCTGGCTATTTTGCGACTATTGGCGCAAAACTTCTGCGAGGACGTGAATTTACCCTTGATGATCAAAGTTACTTATCGCCTAAGGTGATCATTAATCAGGCAATGGCCAAGACGTTATTTGTTGGAACAGATGCCATGGGTAAATATCTTTCTGTACCGAGCAGTGACGATGCTTTTGAAATCATAGCCATTGCTGAAAATATTGCTAATAGTAGCATTGGCAGTATGGATGAGCCTTATATGTATATTCCGCTAGGGCAACGCTTTGACCATGGTTTGGTTTATGTGGTTCGTACCGAGCAAGACCCAGCGTTACTGATCGATAACGTAAAAGCTAAAATTGCTGAGCTTAACCCTGATATCGCACTAAATATGATAGAAACAATGACAGATACCGTCTCTCGCTCGTTGTTCTCGTTACGTGCGCTGGCAATTGCTACCAGTGGTCTAGGTTTACTGGCACTGTTACTCGCTACTATTGGTACTTATGGTGTGGTTTCTTATAGCGTTAAATTACGTCAGCACGAAATAGGCGTTAGGTTGTCGTTGGGCGCCCAACCCCGAGCGTTGGTCTTTATGCTAATGTCTTCTGGCCTAAAACTGATCATCATTGGTTGCGTCTTAGGATTAGGACTATCGTTTGTTGCTGGCGAATTGTTAAGTCCAATGTTGTCGGGTGTTGGCCCGCGAGATCCCCTGGTATTTATACTGGTACCATTATTCATGTTGAGTCTCTCTTGTTTGGCGATATATTTTCCTGCGAGAAAGACCAGTCGAGTGGATCCCATGCTGGCACTTCGCTACGAATAACCCCCATTTGTAATCTAATATCGGCAAGGCTTAGGCTAGCAATAGCTGTAGATTTGGCGAAATAGGAACACTAATATGACAATTGTTAATTTTACTAAGGCGCTTATTTTTAAGCTGCTCTTTCTTACTCTCTTGGTAAGTGCTGATGCTCAATCGATGGCGACGAGCGGGCCATTAAATATTGAAGGTGTTGCAATTCACCGTGATACCATTGTATTTGCCAGTAATGGACAACTCTGGATGGTGGCTGTTACAGGAGGAGAGGCCACAGTACTGACTCCTGCTAAAGGGGATGATGCTTTTCCTGTTATTTCAAAAGATGGCTCTAAGGTTGCTTTCACTCGCCGTAGTACAGGGCGAGGCGATGTGTATGTACTTGATTTAACAAGCCGTCTGACCAAACGTCTAAGCTACCATCCGTTAGCTGATGTGCCCGTTGCTTGGAGCATAGATGATACTAAGGTAATTTTTCGCTCAGCACGTGAAAATGGTCGTGCCCATCGCTTATATCAAATTGCGGTCAATGAACAATGGCCAACTGAATTATCCCTTCCTTTTGGCGTACAGTATGCCTTTGGTGATAGCGATGCGGGTAATTTTTATGTGCCCATGGGCATTTTTCCGGGCTTAAGTGAATTTCGCTATTACCGAGGTGGCATGCGTGCGGGTATCTATAAGCTAACACCTAAAACGTTTGACACTCAGCTGATTGTCGGCGAAAAATACAATGCGTTTTCTCCAATGCTTTATAACACCAGCATCAGTTATATATCTGATCAAACCGGTACTCATAATCTTTTTGTTTGTGATGTGTCTGGCGCTAATATTAAGCAACTAACCGATTTTGATAAATATGGCGTGCGCTTTGCGAGCATTGATAGCGAGCAAGGGAATATAGCGTTTGCCCGTGATGGCGCTTTGTATACCTTAAACTTAGCGAGTAACCGGGTAATCAAACTGAATGTAAGCGTCACATTAGATCGTTCTTTGATGAGAGATCGTCGAGTCGATGTTTCACGTTGGTTAACTGATTATCAGCTAATGCCCGAAGGTGAAAAGGCAATTTTATCAGCGAGAGGTGATTTATTTAGTTTTGATCTCAATAGTAAAAAATCAATTAATTTGACACAAACTCCAGGGGTAAGTGAATTTGGCGTCGCCATTGCTCACAATAGTAAGCATATCGCTTACTTCAGTGATGTCCATGGCGATAATCGTCTGGCATTAATGAACCTTAAATCAAAGACAACAGAAGCATTTATTATCGAAGAGCATCCGTCGGTTTATTATGAGTTAAGTTGGTCGCCTAATGGTCAATATTTAACGTTTGCTGATCACCGGTTGAATTTATGGTTGTTTGATAGAGTCACAGGTAAGGCAAGGATAATCGATAACTCCAACGATCCCGGTCAAGACTCTTGGTCTGGGGTCTGGTCTGGAGATGGTCGTTATTTTGCCTATATAAAAAAGCTTTATAATTATTTACCAACATTGTTTGTACGTGATTTAACAACAGGAAAAAGTCATCAAATGACTAAGGGCGATATCTATGTGGCATCACCCGCTTTTGATCAAAACGGTCAGTATCTTTATTTTATGTCGAGCTATAATCGTGCTGCATCAGACTTTAAATGGAGTGTCTTGAGTGCTTATGATCAAAGTAGTCATCTTAGTGGTCATTTGAATGTGATTTTACTGCAAAAAAATACTCCCCCTCCGGTGTTACCTGTTATTAATCAACCTAATATGAATGTAAATTGGTCTGTTACTCAACAAGGGGGCGAGATTGATTTTAATGAGATAGGTGAACGGATTATGCCGTTAGCATTACCTCATAAAGGCCTAGAAAGTATTACTGCATTATCGCCGGGGAAAATGCTGCTACAAACCATGGAATGGCCAGTTAACCCTGCGCAAGTGTCAGAACCCAGATTGGCGTTATATCTTTATGATCTTAAAAAACCTGCGAAACTTACCCAGCTAAGCTATTCAACCCAGCAGTTCACTGTTGACGCTTCGCGCCGATATGTTCTTTATAAAAAGGGCGCTAACTTTACTCTCCAAGATTTTGGTGAAGAAAAACCTCAAGTAATTGAAGTTAGCATACCGTCACTGGGGGCAAAAATTGATGTGATTAAGGAATGGCAACAGATCTATCAGTCTTCTTGGCGATACCTTAGAGAACAGTTTTACGATGCCAACGTTCATGGTTATGACACGATTGAGTTAGAGCAACACTATCAACAGTTTATACCTAACATTACCAGCCGTAGAGGGTTGAAGCGTTTTAATGATCGTATTTTCTCTCATACCTCCGTTAGTCATTTAGGGTTAGGAACTGGTGACAATGGCATTAAAATACAAAAAAATAGTCAGCCGGGATTATTAGGTGCCGATTTTATAGTGGCTAATGGCCGTTATCGGGTATCTAAAATATATCAGCAAGGGCATTACGATCGCAGAGATGGAGTTTATGGACCTTTAGATCAGCCAGGCAGCAGAGTGAAAAACGGAGAATACCTAATTTCAATTAATGGTCAAGCATTAACCGCTGAGCAAAATCTTTATCGTCCGCTAATGAATATGGCAGGGAGAGTCATATCTTTGGAAGTCTCTACCAGCGCGAATGGTGATAACAGTCGAACAGTAAAAGTAATTCCTTTGATGAGAGACGATCAACTACGAATCGCTGATTGGGCTGAAAATAACCGACGTAAAGTGGAAAAGCAAAGCGCTGGACAAGTAAGTTATTTACATATTGACGGTTATAACGCTCAAGGTATTGAAAACTTTTTGCGCGGTTATTACGGCGCGAAAGCTAAACGAGGGTTAATTATCGACCAACGTTTTAATGGTGGCGGTATCACTTCTGATCTTCTGATCTCAATGCTACAGCGCAAGCCTCTTTACGCGTATAAATTTAGATATGGCCAAGACCTTAAGGTTCCCGTCAATAGTTTTGAAGGCAAAAAGGTTTTATTGACCAATGAATGGAACGCTTCGGCAGCAGAAACATTTGCAACTATGTTTCAAAAGGCAGAGCTTGGCATTAGCGTTGGTAGACAAACGTTTGGTGCAGGTATAGGTCCGTGGGGTTTTAAAATGCAAACGATAGATAACGCAAAAGTTCAAATTCCAAATCGAGGAGCTTATCTCCCCGATGGTGATTGGGGGATTGAAAATCAAGGAGTACCGGTAATGATTGAAAAACAGATTTGGCCAAAAGACTATATTAAAAACATAGATCCGCAATTGCAAACGGCTATTAATGAGGCAATGAAGAATAATCAGAACGTTATTTTTTCTAACCCCAAATACCCTATTCATCCTGGAAGTTCCAGCTATTTAAACAAAATAATGCCGCTAGGGTTAATTCAGTAATACACAACATTAGTCGGGGGAATAGTTTATAAAGCCTAAAAATAATCGGTAAAGGACCTATATAAAAAGATAAGTTACCATTTTTTTAAATGCTTTTACAAAATATACAGTGGGTGGTGAGAGAAACCAATTCACTGTATTTCGCTGCAAGGGGGGAGAAGTAAAGTCATATACGGTCTATGTCAGGTTACTTTTTAAATAAATGACAGAAAGTTTGTCTCTATTACTGCCAAAAGTGAGCAATTAAAATTAACGTAGCAATTTTCTGCTTTTAGCGATTAAAAGTCATAAGTAAATTTTCGATGCTAACGTCTGCACTGCCCAAGAAACTGGTCTTACAACAAGGGCTAAGGTATCTATTTGCTTACTTTTAGGTGTTTTGGCAATGGTCTTTAGCTAAATAAATAAAGTTTAACAACTCACTTGACTCGCTTTTGGTAACTTAAGCAGTCGTCTTGATAGGATATCAATAACGACATTGAGCAGGGCGGTACAGGTGATCAGTACCAGTGCATTGCTGTAGCGTATTTCGCTGAAGCTACTGTCGATATAAAATCCTAAGGTCATAATACCTAAAATGCCAAACACGGCAGTTTCTCGTACGATTATCTCAAAACGATAGAACATTAAGGCCATTATATTAGGATAGATACTCGGCATTATGTGGTAGTTAAATTGGTTTAGCTTACTTATCTGCATTTGCTGTGGTGCAATGGTGTTACTTTGTCGAACAGCCAAGTAGGCGATAACGCAGCCATTGTGTATGGCTAATGCGATTATTGCCGGTAACATTGAAGGGCCAAGCAGCATTAAAAAGATAAATGCTAAAATATATTCTGGTACGCAGCGGCCTATTAATAACATTAACTGTCCCAACCAAGTTAATGGCACTGGCGATAATTGTTTACTTGCTAAAGCATGAGCATTTAAAGTAACAAAGTGGGTAGCTGACAAGGCAAGTAAGGCTAAAGTCATGGTCGCTATTACGCCTGGAATCGCTTGCAGTGTTATAATATCGCTAAGCCAAACATAGAGTGAAAGCCATTGCACTTCTGCAAACGTCGCCGTGTTTACCAACATCGGTGGCAATATATCTTGGCTAATAAACCGGACTAATAAGCTGCTGTCTACCGCAGGAATCTCTACCAATGTGACGCAAGCAATAACGAGGTAAACCCCGAGTAATTTAGGTGGGCACCAATAACGAATGGTGCCAATAAGAGCAACGAATAGCATCAATAATGCGGCGCCTTCGTTATAATTCCCTTGTTTAAAAGCTGTTTCCATATAAAAACCTAGCGTTGGCATACCAATAAAACCGAGGACGGCGCTACTGCGTAGGGCACATTCAAAGCGGTAACGAGTGTAGGCCATAAGTTGCGGCAGCACCTGAGCTATTTTTCCATAAATATAACGGCTAATAATATCTGCGCGGCTATCGATAATTTCTAAAGGGCTGTCTGATGATTGGTTGACAATATCGTGAAATACTCGGGCAAAAGTTGCGGCAAATGGGATCGCTATCGCTAAAATCCCGGTGATGGGAGAAAGACCAAAAACCTGTAAGAATAACAGTGCCCAAAAGATTTCATGAATAGCCCGAAAAAAAGAGCAGCAGCCAGAGACTATGGGGTTTTGATATATTAGGGCAAGGGGTGCACCAACTATTAACCCTAAAAATACACCGATAATGGCAAAATTAATGGTTTGAATTACCGCTTGAAAGAGGTATTCGGTGGCAAAAAAATTGGGGGACATTAACCCTTGTGCCATCAGCGTTAATTCAAGAAAAGGGTCGAAGTTTACAATTTCTATATCGGCGAAAGGAAGAATAACCAAGGCGATAAGCCAAATTGATAAAGTGACTTTTTGCCAATAGCCCAAAGGATATTGTCTATTTTTAAGCGGCGCCATAAAATAAACCTACGCGACAGCGCTCGTTTGAAAGAGCTTGGTAATTTGTTGTTGGTTAATACTCTGCTGTTTGCTGTCGAGTACCAGTCGACCTTTATCTAAGGCGATAACACGGTCGAAGGCGTTCATTGCAAGTTCTCGGTCATGCATCACCATAATGACGCTGTTGTGCTGTGCGAATACGATGTCGAGTAATCTTGCCGTCATTAATGGGTCAAGCGCAGAAAAAGGCTCGTCACCAATAAAAATTCCTTGTTGCTGATACAAGGCTCTTGCTAATGCAACTCGTTGTCTTTGCCCTCCAGAAAGCTGATTTACTTTTTTAGCCAAGGGTTGGTCTAACTCTAACTGCTGACAAAGTGCGGTGATCTCGTTGAGGTTTTTTTTGAACGGCTTAATTAAATTTATTAAGTTATATAACCAGTGATGGCGGGCTAAAGTGCCCATAAATACATTGTGATAAATACTTAAATTATCAACTAAGCCTTGTCGTTGAGAACAAAGAGCTGCACGGCTTTGTAAGGTTTGATACAAATGGTGCAGTAAGCTAGATTTTCCTGCACCTGATGGACCAATAATCGCAACTTTTTCACCTTCATTGATGGTTAGGCTCAGATCAAAAATAACCTGTGTAGATGCCTTATGCTTACCGGTGCTTTTACCTGTGTTCTTATCGGTAGTTTTACCAGAGCTATACTTGGCTGTTTTATTATAATGAAGGTTTAGGTTGTCGATTATTATCATTAATCGATAAGTCCTATCTTTTTAGCGACGGTTAATACCGGTTCAAAATCTTTATTTGTCGCGTTAACAAATGAAGAACGAGGAAAACTTTTTAGTAGCTCAAGATTATTCATGTTAAGCAATGCCGCCTGTACTTTATCTTTGAACCCTTTGCCAAACTTAGCATCAACACCTGCGCGTATTGTCCATTGGTAGTCAGGGTAAGCAGGTGTTTCCCAAATCACGCTGACTTTATTCGAGTCTATTTTTCCTGAGACAAGGGTTGTTTCCCAGACTTTATAATTAACGGCACCAATTTCATAAGCCCCCGCTTGCACTTGGGCAATAGTACGGCTATGGTCACCGGAAAAACCAACACGTTTAAACGCTTGCTGTGGCTTTTTCTCTAAATGCTTTTCGATATAATATTGTGGCATCAATCGACCTGATGTAGAGCCTTTTGAACCAAAGGTGAAGGTTTTCTGGCTAATAGCAGGAAAACTTTCGCTGCGCTCTAAGCCCGTACTATAGTGAGCAATAAAATAGCTTTTAAAAAACTGGTCTTCATAACCTTGGGCGATCGCTTGCGAATCTGGTACTAATCGTCTGGCTTGTACACCAGATAAACCGCCAAACCAGGCAAGTTGCACTTGGTTATTTCTAAAGGCTGTTACCGCTGCAGAGTAAGACTTTACCGGTACATACTCTACTTTAACGCCAAGTTTTTGCTCTAAATAAAGAGCAACCTTCTCGAAACGGGTTCTAAGTTGAGATTCGTCTTCATCAGGGATCGCAGTAAAAGTAAACGTCGCGGCGCTTGTGTTGATATTTACAAATAGGCTTAGGGTTAACGCACATAATGTTATTAGTTTAGTGACTGTTTTCATCATATCTCTGTTTATTAGCAATTTATCAATACAATCAACGTTATATCGTTAATATCATAAACTACGGAAGTTCGATGGCGCATTATCACTTAAAAAATAGGAATTCACACTCTTTTGCTTTGTTATTGAATTTATATCCCATAACCTCAATTTTTTTGATAACACATTATTAAAGAATAGCTTTATGTTTACTGATGTTAGGTTGATTCTGAATCGCCAGTTGTTATGGGTCTTAATTTTTTGGCAAATTTTTAACGGATTAGAAGTAATAGCAGTGTAACGTCTAAAGATAATGATTGATTATGTAACTACGGGGAGTTGAGTCAGTTATGCATATCTGATACTAATTACACTCATTACTTTGAGAGGCAATACATAAAGGTCAGTATTTCTCTATTTCTGTATTTGAGTGTTAGGGTAAAACCAAGTTAAATATTGGGTTAACATAAAATAAAACGAATATGATGGTTTGATAACGTCGTGCTGAACAACATTAAAGTATTGTCTGATCGAATTCACTAACTTACCCGCCATAAATAAGCTAAAATAGCGGCACTTATCTAAGCTTTGAGCCCTTTAATTAATGACTTCTGTCGCAACCCCAGCAAATTTTAACGAACTTGGCCTTATTCCCCCTTTGTTAGCTCGATTAACTGAACTGGAATATCAGCAACCTACGCCTATTCAAGCACAAGCTATACCCAGTGTATTAGCGGGGCATGACTTAATTGCAGGGGCAAATACAGGCTCGGGTAAAACAGCCACTTTTGCATTACCACTTTTGCAGCACCTTTTTCAGCAAAAAAGCGTGGATAAATCATTAAGTAACAAAGGTAACTATGTATCTGGACTGATATTAGTGCCGACCCGTGAACTGGCTAAACAAGTTGCTGACAGTATTAAGTCTTATTCGGCACATTTTAACGGCGCGATTAAAACGCTTGCTGTTTTTGGTGGGGTATCAGCGAATACACAAATGCTGGCATTACGTGGTGGTGCTGATATTTTGGTTGCAACGCCGGGTCGACTACTCGATTTGATCTCAAGTAATGCCGTCAAGCTTGATTTGGTGAAAACCTTAGTGCTTGATGAAGCCGACAGAATGTTAAGTTTAGGCTTTACTGAAGAGCTAACTGCGCTGTTAGCTCTATTACCTAAGAAAAAACAAATATTATTATTTTCAGCAACTTTTCCTGATCAAGTAAAAGCGTTAACTCAAGCGTTACTGCACAATCCGATTGAAATACAAGTGCAAAGCAGCGATGCGAGTACTTTGGTACAGCGTGTTTTTACCGTTAACAAGGGTGATAAAACCGCTGTGTTAGCACATTTAATTAAAGAAAATGAATGGCGACAAGCGCTGATTTTTGTTAATGCTAAACACCATTGTGAGCATTTAGCTGAAAAATTAGCTAAACGTGGTATTACCGCCGAGGTGTTTCATGGTGATAAAGGCCAAGGTGAACGCAGTAGAGTACTTGACGGCTTTAAAGCCGGTGAGATTGACGTGCTAATTGCTACTGATATTGCTGCACGCGGTATAGACATTGAAAAACTGCCTGTGGTGATCAATTTCAATTTACCGAGAAGTCCATCAGACTACATGCATCGTATTGGCCGAAGTGGCCGCGCGGGCGAAGTAGGCTTAGCATTGTCATTAATAGATCATGAAGACTTCCACCACTTTAGTGTCATTGAAAAAAAGAATAAAATTCGTCTTGAACGTGAGCAAGTAAAGGGGTTTGAAGCGGATGAAGTGAGTAGTGATTCAATAACTGCCGCAGAGAAGCCAATGGCAAAACCTGAAGGTACAGGTAAGAAAAAACGTAAAAAGAAAACGCCAGTCAATACCATCAACGCCGATATCTGGTCTGGGTATGCTGATCCAGAATAAACGGCAAATACTGATATAGTCTCCAGTCTTTTGTGGGTTCATTGATTTATTAGATTCATTATATCGTGGGTCCTCGTGGCCCAGATAAGTGTGCAAGGGATTGGCGCGTATAAAAGGCTATACAGGTATCTAGCGGTTAACGTTAATTTTGAGCTTTTTAGTGGTATTTTAAGCCATAAGCCAAACCAAGAGATGCAGATTGATTTTAGCATCTCTTTAGATACATTTATCATAGAGATGCTGGTATATACTTTGTAAACTTGCCCACCTATTAAAGTCTACGATTACCTCATTTATTTCATTTTATAATCCAGTGTTAACCAAGCTACATTATATGAAAATCTATGGCACACCACTCCATCGCTAAATACTGGGTAGAAGCGTTTTACAACCAACTAAAAAATGGTAAAACGTTTTTGGAAAAAAAACATGCCCTCTTAAACGCCCTAAATAGTTTATAATAGCCTTAAAATAACCCTTTATTTTAGTACGTTGATTTATATTGTTGTCGGCTCATCAATTAAGCATCATTTTAATAATAAGCTTGTCTCCATGGATGAAAGCTCACTGAAGTTTCAGGTATTGAATTTGATAAAAAAGGTAAGCTTTGGTCAATAAATGATGGAGGAGATCAACCTAATTTATACAGAGTTGAACCTGATGGGACAATAAGTAAAACGGTTTTTATCACTAACGCTAAGAATATTTACTGGGAAGACATGACTCAAGATGATTTTGGACATTTCTTTTTAGGAGACTTTGGTAATAACGAGAATAAGCGAAAATGGTTAACGATATATAAAATAGAAAACCCTATTGATATTAAAGGAGAGACTACCAGCGCTGAAATAATTAAATTTATGTATCCAGAGCAAATAAGTTATCCGCCAAAAGAAAATCAGAAAAAATATGATTTAAAAGCGTTTGTTTTTTACAAAAAGAAATTGTATTTATTGACAAACAATAGAACGGTGCCGTTTGATGGAGAAACTAACTTATATCGAATAGGGGCTTATGCAGCTAATCACCAAGCCAAGAAACTCAGTGCATCTAGCACTTGTACCCATCATGAGAAACTTTGTTGGATAACTTTGGCGGCACTAAGTCCAAACAAAAAGAAATTGGTATTACTCGACTCACAAAGACTAGGGTTATTTGAAAATTGGCAAGATGATGACTTCTGTTCAGGTGATGCTTATGAAATAGATCTAGGCACCATTACGCAAAAAGAATCGGTGACTTTTTATGATGATAATACCGTTGTTTATACTGACGAAGAGTTTATGGGCATTGGTAGGAATGCCTATTTAATTAAACTTGATGAGCAGAAAAAAATCCCTGTTCGATAAACCGCTTAGTTACACGATGTAAATATCTCTATTATTTTGTATTCGCTCTAAAATAAAATATGCGGAGTAAACTTTACTCACATTAAATAGAGTGAGTGAATCAAGAAAATATATTGGTAAATGTCTGTTGAAATAGCGACAATAGCAATTATATAATTTTTATAGTTTTAGGAAAAATAATGAACCCAATTATTCAGGCGTTAAAAGAATTAAATGTAAGTGAAGAAAAAATTAAAGAACTTTTTCAAGTGCTAACTGAAAATCCAATGATGGCGATGATGAATATTCAATCATTAGGTTTACCACCTGAGAAGCTGCAATCAATTATGATGATGGTGATGACTAGCCCTGATCTCATTAAAGAAGCGGTTGAAGAATTAGGTTTAGATTTTGCTAAGGTTGAAGCGGCTAAAGCTAAACTAAAAGAAAATCAATAACGGCTGACATTTTTAACTGATGGCTAAGCCTAATAAGAAAGTCCCGGAAAAGTCTGTCGATATTTATTGCAGTAAGTGCAGAGCACCTTTGTATAAGTATAAAAAAGGCGGTAAAGGGGCTTTAGTTAAATGTTTTAAAGTACGTATAGTTAAAGACTTTACTGTTATCCCTTGCGTTTGTCCAAACTGCGAAAGTATCTTTTCACGTGAGATGTTAATTCGTGGCATGCCTGCATTTAAAATGATTGGCGGCAAAGTTACTTTTAAATAAATCTTGTTTCATTAGCAAGCGGACTAAGGTGTTGTAAATGAACGAAGACGATATTTTAAATTTCTGGTTTAAAGAAATAGAACCGTCACAATGGTGGGTGAAAGATTTAGCGCTTGATGAACTTATTATCAACAGGTTTTCAACGGTCCATCAGTTGGCCAACAACTGTGAGTTATTTCTATGGCGATCAACACCTAAAGGTCGGCTTGCTGAAATTATTTTATTAGACCAATTCTCTAGAAATATGTACCGTAATACGCCACGTTCTTTTGCTGCTGATAAGCTTGCTTTAGCGCTTGCCCAAGAAGCGATTAATGTTGGTGCTGATAAATATTTAAATGCACTTGAAAGAAACTTTCTCTATATGCCGTTTATGCACAGTGAATCTCTAGCAATACATGAAGTTGCTATTAAGTTGTATTTTGACAATGGCGTTGATTCAAGTATAGATTTTGAACAACAGCATAAAATAATAATAGAAAGATTTGGGCGTTATCCGCACCGCAATAAAATACTAAACAGAGTATTAAGCAATGAAGAAATTGAGTTTTTAACACAAACTAATTCTTCTTTTTAATGAAGGAGCAGTGATCTACATGGATTCAAAAATTGACTTTACGTCATATACATTAGAAGAACTACATTCAGCAGCAGACACTATCGATAGTGAGAAGTACCCTGAAAGAGCAGAGGAAATTAACCGGTTGATTCAAGAAAGGCCTGTTATTCATCCTGAGGAAGTTGACAATACAAAAAGAGTTGGCGAAAAAGCAACAAGAGGTGATCGCTTCATTGCCGCCTTAATCGACGGTGTTATTGGCATAATTTCTGTCATACCTATTTTTATTTATGTTGATTTTGAAATACTTACTGACCCCACGTTTTCTTTATCGGTGATGTTACTTGCTTATGGCATTATGGTAGGTTTTATTTTACATGGTTATCTTCTTTACCATTATGGCCAAACGATTGGTAAGAATTTTATGTCAATTCGTATTGAGAATTTAGATAATACCAAGGCAAATTTAACGACAATTTACTTTAAGCGTATGATACCGATGCAAATACTTTCAATAGTGCCTTTTGGTGGTCAATTTATTGCAGGTATTGTTAACCCACTCTTTATTTTTGGTAAAGAAAAGCGTTGCTTACATGACTATGTAGCGAAAACAAAAGTGTGTTATACCAATAATTAGACGCTACAGAGAAGGGGTGAATATTCACGATAAGCTGCAGCGTTTTATTATTTACTATGATAATAGACGCTGCAACGTTATGAATTATAAGGGCTAGTTACAATCCCGTGTGATACTGGCTGTCAGTTGACTCTGGCACCATAACATTCAGTGTTTCAGAAACGTTTGAATTACCTTTAAGTAACGCCTCAAACTGAGTAATTAACAACGCTTTTTCAGGCATTTCTTTATCACCAGAACCAATGTTCGTTAAATCAACCATAAAGCCGTCAAATAAATCACTTAGGTCTTCAATAATCTCAGTATTTAAAAACTGATCTTGATTATAAATACTTGGGTAACCTGCTTTTTGTTTGTCGATAGCAAACGAAACACCTTTCAAATTAGTAATGCTGGTTGATTTATCACATGACAGCATACAGCCATTATCAATACGTGGTTTTTCACAGCCAACACTTTGTTGAAAGAAACACTGTCTGCTGGCCATTAATAAAATGGGGTGGTAAATACTATAAAACAGTTTGAAATTTTCAGGGCGAGCAATATTTCTGATTTGCTGACGGTTTATTTCGTTAGAAATAAACGCTCCTTTACAATCAAACCCTTCTTGCATCGCAAGTAAAGCGTAAGAGTTCGTGGTGTTTAGAAATGGACCTGCTATCCATTGAATACCTAACCGGTTGGCTTCATAAGCGATACCGGTATTATTAGTCACAATAAGCTCAGGTCTTACTTGTTCTAATATGTTAACTGCGACGTCGTAATCTTTACCAATTAATACCGAAGAAAACCAAGGGATAAGACGAGGGTTGTCTTTTAGAAAACCAACATATTTAGTGCAACCGCGTTTATAAGCTTCAGGCAGTTTAAAGTAAATGTCAGCATCAGTTAAACTGGCTAATTCTACATCACTTTCATCACAAATAAGAATGGATAGCTCTGCTTTTGCATCAACCGTGGTTGTTACTTTCGGATGCCTAGTTAACTTAGGTAATTGCACTTCAGCTATTACGGGTTTTGAATTGTTTAAAAGGAATGCGGCTTGATTTTTTAACACCGTTAATTCTTTAAAAGGAATACTTAAACCGTCTTCTAAGCCTTGTGTGAGTATTTCTACAAGGTTGAAATGTGCATTATTGAAACTCTTAAAGCGCTTTTCAACGGTCTCCCTATCAATACTGATTTTGCCACTTTTTACTAAAACACTTTGTGACTTTAGTTCAAAACTTTTAGTTTCTATGCCTTTATCGCTGTTGTCAGCATCAACAAAAGGTTGTTGTTGAGAAAGTTCTTTTGTGGTTACTGTTAAGGTGAGTGGTTGATCACTCTGCCCTGAAAAAGTTAACGTTAACGGTATTTTATCAATCGTTAAGTGTTTTATTTTATCGTCAACAGAAGCGTTTATAACTTGCTTCTCATCATTAAGCTTTTGCTCAACTTCTTGAATTTGTACAACAGAAATCGCATTACTTTTATCTACGGCATAATATTTAGAATTATCACGCGGGTTTTCTGTAAACATTGATTGGTTTAAATCGCCACGTAAAAAGGCGTTAGAAAAATCGCGGTTAAATACTTTGTATAGTCTTTCACCGTCTTCAAGTAGCTCACCCGTTTTAAGAAAACCATCAATTTGCTTACGAAAGCTGTCAACAACCGTGTGTACATAGCTCGCGCCTTTAATTCGGCCTTCAATTTTAAATGAATGAACACCCGCTTCAATAAGTGCAGGTAAATCAAAAAATGCAGAGTTATCTTTAATATTTAACGGGAATTTATTACCTGTTGCCGTTGGCTCATATTCTTCACGACAAGCTTGGCTACAACGACCACGATTACCTGAATTACCGACACTGGCAGAAGTTGAATAACACAGCCCAGAAAATGCGACACATAATGAACCATGCACGAAAACTTCAGTTAACGTATCATGCGCTTTACCTGCTGCTGCCATAGCCGTTATTTCACGTAAATCTAACTCTCTTGATAAATTCACGCGTGACGCGCCAAGTTTTTTCAAGAAAGGTATTTGACCAACATTATGTGTTGTTAATTGTGTTGATGCGTGAATATCAAGTGTTGGGAAATACTTTTTAAGAATGTAGAACATACCAATATCTTGCACAATAACGCCATCGAGTGTGGTGTTAGCAAGTTTGGTTAATAATTTAGCCAGTGAAGCAAATTCGCGTTCTAAAATAACAACATTCAAGGTTAAAAAAATTTCGCATTGATACTGATGAGCTAAGCGAATAACACCCACAAGCTGATCAAATGAGATATTAGTAGCACGATTTCTGGCGTTAAAAGTATCTAGGCCACAGTAAACGGCATTGGCGCCAGCAATAATAGCTGCTTTAATTGCTTCGACATCACCGCCGGGTGCTAATAATTCTATTTTTGGATCCATGAGGTCACTTATTCTTCACTTAAATTTAAAGGTGGCGATTTTACCGATATATTTCCTTAATGAATACCGTTAAAGTAACTTATTCTTGTATATTTTTTATAAATAAAATCACCATGACGTCAAATTTACCCTTACCTATATTATATTCTCTTCGAAACTGTCCGTATGCTATGCGTGCAAGAATCGCAATATATTATGCAAAACAAAAAGTTGCACTGCGAGATTTAGTGTTAACTGACAAACCTGATGAAATGCTCAAGGCATCACCTAAAGGAACTGTGCCCGTTTTAGTCACTGAACAGGTCCCAGATAAAATAGTCGTTATTGAAGAAAGTTTAGACGTTATGTTATGGGCTTTACATGAAAGTGACCCTGATAACTTGTTGCATAGCGAAACGCCTCACTTATTATCTGAAATGTTATTGCTAATTTCACAGTTCGATAATGAATTTAAAGCCTGTTTTGATAAATATCAATGTGCAAAACGTTATCATGAAGATTCACTTGAAAATGACAGAAAAGCATGTGAAAAGTACATCGCAGATTTAGAGCAACGTTTACAGTTCAATGATTTTTTGATGTCAAACAAAGCCAGTGTAGCTGATATCGCCTTGTTGCCTTTTATTCGTAAATTTTCAAAAGTCGAGCGCCAATGGTATCTACATTCACCATACCCCAGACTACGAGCATGGTTAAATAACTATTTGCAAAGCCGAATGTTCAGTAAAGTGATGACCCAATATCCATTATGGCTAGAAAAAAGAGAGCTCGTTATTTTTGGTGGCGAAACTTAAAAAATACTTTCTTAAGTTTTCCTTAAGAAAACTGAATTATCATTGAATTACTTATATTTTTTGATGGTATTTTAGTGAATATACACCTTATCGAACATCCCTGTAAAACCGCTCCTTCGGTGGCTCAAAAACTTCAATTCGTTTCTTTATTAACGCTAACTTTTTTTCTGTTTTTAAGTGCTGCCCAAGCACAAAGTGTCGCAAAAATTTCAGCTAAAACGCAATTAGACCGCTTAATCGCTCAGCACCGTGGTGAAGTGATTTATGTTGATTTTTGGGCGTCTTGGTGTGGACCTTGTCGTAAATCATTCCCGTGGATGAATAAAATGCAACGTGAGCATCAATCAAAAGGCTTTACAGTGGTTAGTATTAATCTTGATGCGGAACAAGCCTTGGCAAAAGAATTTTTACAGGATAATTCTGCCAACTTTGCAGTTGTTTATGATCCTAAAGGAGACTTAGCGCGCTTTTTTAAAATTCAAGGTATGCCAAGTAGTTTGATTATAAACAAGGAAGGCGAGATTAAATACGCACACAGTGGTTTTTTTACCGCAAAAGTTTCACAATACGAACAAGAAATTCAACAGTTACTTGCTCTCTAACCGATAATACAAAGAAAATAACGAGGTTTTTAATGAAAAATAAATTTAAGTACTCATTCATCTTGGCTACGGTAACTTTAGCATCTGGTTGTTCTAGTTTAGGTGTCGAACCTTGGGAACGCGATCTGTTAGCAAAAGAGCAAATGGCCTTAACATCTTCGCCAATTGATTCAGCACTTGATGACCATATTTATTTCAGTAAAGAAGCATCAAGTGGCGGTAAAAGCTTTGGTGGAGGAGGTTGTGGATGCAATTAATTAATGATGATAATGAAATGAAAAAAACGGTGAATAAAGCTAACCTTAAAGCGGCGTTAACTTTAGCAACAACAGCTTTGTTAGGCAGTGTTCAGGTTGCGGCTGCGACAACTTCGGTTGAGCCTACTGAAGATAGCTGGTCTTTTGATTCAGCCTTTTTATACTACAGCGAGGCTAATCGTGTCTCAGCGGCAGAAGCCGTTTTTAATGCGAATAAAATCTACAGTGACGACAGTATTTTAAATGTAAAGTTAACCATCGATGCATTAACGGGCGCTTCAGCCAATGGCGCGGTGGCACAGCCAAAGGTACAAACATTTACCCGACCTTCAGGTAAAGGCGATTACGATATCAAACCGGGTGATACACCACTCGATGATACCTTTCATGATACTCGTGTGCAGTTGAACGGACAATGGACTCAAGCATTAGCTCAAAATTATACTGGCAGCGCAGGGGGACATATTTCAAAAGAATATGATTACCTATCTTTAGGGGTGAACGGTAATATTGCTTATGATTTCAATAAGAAAAACTCCACCGCTTCGTTTGGCTTAAGTCATTTTCAAGATACCTTTACGCCAGAAGGTGGTTTACCTAAACCTTTTGCGTCGATGACCGCTGCCTATCATGATGATGGCGATGAAAGTAGCCACGATGCAACTCGAATGGGAAGTGATGACGATAAAACCACCACCGATATTATGGTCGGTTTTACGCAAGTGATTAATCGCAATATGGTGACGCAACTTAACTATTCATATTCAGTCGTTGATGGTTATTTAACGGATCCATTTAAAATATTAAGTTTGCTTGATTCAAACGGTATTGCGCAAGACTATTTATATGAAAATCGCCCTGATAAACGCACTAAGCAAAGTGTTTTTGCACAAACAAAATATCATTTTGATGAAACTATTTTAGATGTGTCTTATCGTTATATGTGGGACGATTGGGAAATAGATTCTCATACGGTTGATACACGCTTTTATATTCCATTAGGAAACGGTAGTTATTTAGAGCCACATCTACGTTTTTATCAACAAGCTGCTGCAGAATTTTATCAACCTTTCTTGATGCAAGGTGATGCACTACCTGAGTTTGCTAGTGCTGATTACCGTATTGGTGAAATGACAGCTTATACGGTGGGTCTAAAATATGGTATGAAATTAGCTGATGGCAACGATTTATCTTTTAGACTTGAGTATTATCGCCAAGACCCAAAGAGTGCTGGGCAAAAGTCTCCTGGCGTTTTAGCAAATATGGAAATATATGAACGTATCGATGCTATTATTGCGCAGGTCAGCTACTCGTTTTAAGCGGTAAACTTTAGCCAAGAGTCTTTATTTTTTTATAAGTTATGTTGTAAGCTCTTATTTCATTAATAAGGGCTTTTTTATTTAGCGCCTAACACTCTAATAGGTTTTGAAAAACATATCGTGATCGGTAATAAATATAGCAGGTTAAAATTTGAGTAAGCGAAGAAAAATAATAACGACTGAACGTGAAGACGGTTATTGTATTGAGTTTGATGCAATGGCAAGTCCGTGTGAGGTCATTATTGAAACGTCGGATAGAGCACTTGCCAACTTTGTTGGTAAAGCAATTAGTACAGAGGTGTGGCGTATAGAGGACAAGTATAGCCGTTATAATCGCCAAAGCCTTTGTAGCCAAATAAACCAAAGCCAAGGCAACCCTCTCGCTATTGATGATGAAACGTTTGCTTTATTAAATTTTGCAGACACCTGCTATCAACTCAGTGATGGGGTTTTTGATATAACGTCAGGGGTGTTAAGAAAGGTCTGGACTTTTGATTGCTCGAGTAATCTTCCTAGCCCGCTGGCAGTTGCTAATGTCATGAAAAATGTTGGTTGGCATAAGGTCAAATACAACCAGACACAAATAATATTACCTGCTGATATGGAAATTGATTTAGGAGGAATTGGCAAAGAGTATGCGGTAGATCGCGCTATTTTGTTAATTACCTCCTTAACGCAGCAACCAGTACTTGTAAATTTAGGGGGAGATTTAGCCACAAATTCACCCAGAAAAAATGGTCAACCTTGGCAGGTAGGTGTAGAGCATCCAGGATTTGTTAATAAGAAAAAAATGGTGGTGTCGTTATTTAAAGGGGCACTAGCAACAAGCGGTGATGCTAAACGTTTTTTATTAAAAAATGATCATAGATATAGCCATATTCTTAATGCTAAAACGGGGTGGCCAATCGAGAATGCACCTCGTTCAGTGACAGTTTCTGCGCCACAGTGTATTCAAGCCGGAATATTAGCCACATTGTCACAAATGCAGGGTGAGCATGCTGAAACGTTTTTAGAGGAACAAGAAATTAAGCACTGGGCTATTCGTTAATGTTACCTCGTGATTTTTTGTCCATATATTTATTTAAGTGCAATAATAAAGTCACGACGCCTCGATGAGAATATCCGTGGCTACCGTCATTCATGACAAGGACTAACACTTAGGAAAACCATGAAATATATATTCATTATTATTATCAGTTTATTTTCTACGCTTATTACCGCTGAACAGTTTGTTAAAAAGGGTATTGAAGTTATTGGCAAAGGCTCTGTAAGCGCTGAGCCCGACCAATTTACTTTTACCGTTTCAATTGACAAACGCGGTAATATTGCCAGTAAAGCTAAAGCATGGGTTGACCAAAAAAGTGGTTTAGTTACCAACCTGTATTTATCAATGGGGATTGCAAAAACGGCTATCGAGTCTTCTCGCTTAGAATTAATGCCTCGCTATGAAAAGCGTACGGTGCTCCCTGAGTATGAAATACATCAAAGATTGCCTACCCCAAATGAAAATAAGCTAAATAAAGAAAGAAGTAATACAAAAGTAGTGATCAGTAGTCGTGAATTAGCGAACAATACGTTGCATGAGCAAGAAAAAATTTACTTTGAGGTATCTCGAACAATTACGGTGACCTTTACTGACTTCTCTCTTTACGACCAGCTACTTGATAATGTGGTAAGAATAGGTGTTAGTCGGATCTCTGCTCTGCAAACAGAAACAACAAACAATGAAATTTTGTATCAACAAGCCCTACTTAAGGCTTTAGAAAATGCGCAGCTAAAAGCAAGAGCTATCGCAAATAAAATAGGTGTTCAACTTGGTAAAGTCTCCAGTTTTGAAGAATCTTCTTACCACACACCAAATGCTTATGCTATGGCAAGTAGAAGTAACGATGGCTTTAGTTCGCAAGTTGGCAAAAAGCATGTTTCAGCACAGGTAAGTGTTACTTTTGCTATTAAATAGGTAAATAATGACGCTAAGTTTACTAAAACAGGTGAAATATAAGTTAAAACCACATAAAATCTATAATAAGTACTTTAACTTCACGGGTTATCGGGTTATGTTATGCGCTTTTTGACCATCACTTATCTTTGATAAACTAAGAATACTGTTATTTATGAACAAAAATGAATTATATCAAGAACTTTACCAACAAGTTGATGCCTTAATCAACGACGAACCTGATCTTATTGCTAATATGGCAAATATTAGCGCCTTACTTTTTGAGCATTTATCAGAAGTTAACTGGGTTGGATTTTATCGTTTAATTAATAATGAACTGGTATTGGGTCCTTTTCAAGGGAAAGTAGCTTGTATTCGCATTCCTGTTGGCACGGGCGTTTGTGGTACAGCCGTTAGCGAAAGTCTCACACAACGAATTGCAGATGTTCATTCATTTGATGGTCATATCGCTTGCGATGCAACCAGTAATTCAGAAATTGTTATCCCTGTAAAAGTAGATGGTAAGATCATTGCGGTACTTGATATAGACAGCACCTCTTACGATCATTTTGATGAAGGTGATCAACAAGGACTGGAAGCAATAATTAATTTATTTGAAAATATGATCATCAAGCACAGCGTGATAAACTAATGAAAGAAATTATTGTTATTCATGATTACCTCGTCAGCGAAAGTATTGTCGGTGACTGGGATGGTCAAGAAGAATTCGTTGCCGAACGAATAAATGAAATTTATCACCTGATTTATGATTTAGCCGAAGAAGATATTGAACCAGAGATATTAGCGCAATTATTATCTTTGGTTTGGGACACTTGGATTTGCCAAGAATCACTACCTGATATAGATAGTGAAGATATTTATGACTGGTGCCAACATTTGTTGGATAACCGTGAACAGTACCTTCAGGATTTAACCTCTTAAAATTTAAGAATTTTTAAAAAGTTGTATTTATGGACACTAAAATAGAAAACGAAGTGAGCAAAACAGAAATGACTGACACTGAAGCTAGTATTGAAATTAGTACTGAAGTTGCAGAACTAACACCGGTAACCGCTGAGCAAAACACTGAAGTTAAGCGTTTAAGCACAAAAGAAATTATCGCTTATTTAGCTAATAAATTTCCGAAATGTTTCTCAATTGATGGCCCAGCTAAAGCCCTTAAAATTGGTATATTCCAAGATTTGTCTGCAAAATTAGCTGAAGACGAAACGGTGAGTAAAACTCGTTTACGTCAAGCGTTAAGACATTACACAAGCAGCTGGCGTTACTTGAAAGCCGTTAAGTTAGGAAGTTTTCGCGTTGACATTGACGGTAACGACTCTGCTGAGATTGATCAAGAGCAAGCAGATTATGCGATTAAGACGCTTAAAGAGAGCCAAGACAAATTTGGTAACAAAAATAAACACGACAAAGCAAGCAAAAAGCCTTATAAGGGATCTAAGCTTAATAAGTCTGATAATTCATCTGAAGTAAAACCGTCTACTCACAGCCAAGAAACAAAGCAAGACAAACAAGCTAAGTTTAAATCAGTAAAGTCAACTAAACGTACTCCTATAAAGGAAGAAGTTAAACTTGTTCCTGTTGAAGACAGTGCCGTTGTTGTTGGTAAAAGCGTTAAAGTTAAATTAGGTAATTCACCTATGACCGCTATTATTACAGAAGTTGCTGGTAAAGATGTGAGTGTTCAATTAAATTCAGGAATGGTTGTTAAGACGCAAATTAAAAATATATTTACTGAATAAATTGGAGTACTTGGGCATGCTAAAAATTTGTCGTATCGCAATTGCCGTTTCTTTATCGATATCAGCAATGAACGTATTTGGTTTTGAAAGTCTTGCTAATGTGGATAACCTTCCTATATTGGCGCCTGAAAGCCAGCATGCCATATCGAGTAAACGCATTACCGCGCAGTTTACTCGTGCTCATTACACCCAAGTTAAAATGGATAATGCACTCTCTGAAAAAATATTTGATCGTTATATAAAACAACTTGATTATGCTCGTAATGTTTTTTTAGGAACAGATATTGATGATTTTCAAAAATATCGCTTTGAATTTGACCTTGTTATTTCTCGGGGTAAATTAGATATTGCCTATGAAATATTTAATTTAAACCTTCAAAGACGTTTAGAACGCTATGAATATGCGCTAAGTCTCCTAGAAAAAAAGCCTTTCGATTACACCACAGATGAAGTCTATAACTTTGATCGAGAAGAATCCGATTGGCCACAAGGTATAAAAGAATTAAATGAATTATGGCGTTTAAAAGTTAAATATGACGCTCTTAATTTAACGTTAGCGGGAAAAGAGTGGCCTAAAGTTCAAGAAGTTCTGGGTAAACGTTACCGCTATGCGATTAAAAGATTAAAACAAAGTGAAAGTGAAGATGTTTTTCAAGTTGTCATGAATAGCTTTGCTCGTGTTGTTGAACCTCATACGTCGTATTTGTCACCGAGGAATGCTGAAAAGTTTCAAATGGACATGAATTTGTCTCTTGAGGGCATTGGCGCGGTACTTCGAGC
Source organism: Colwellia sp. MB02u-14 (assembly GCF_014076915.1). Lineage (NCBI taxonomy): Bacteria > Pseudomonadati > Pseudomonadota > Gammaproteobacteria > Alteromonadales > Colwelliaceae > Colwellia > Colwellia sp. MB02u-14. Next base: position 334,303 of record NZ_JACGUX010000062.1, on the reverse strand, counting down.
GGAAGAAGACTATACGGTTATTAATAGTGTTGTTCCGGGTGGCCCCGCAGACAAATCAAAAGATGTTAAGCCTAAAGACCGAATTGTCGGCGTTGCTCAAGATGATGATAAATTTGAAGATATCATCGGTTGGCGTTTAGATGATGTTGTTGATCTAATTAAAGGGCCTAAAGGGACAAAAGTCCGCTTACAAATCTTACCAGCAAAAGCTGAAAATGATGCGGTCATTAAAGTTGTTACTATCGTTCGCGATAAGATAGTACTTGAAGATAGAGCAGCAAAGTCTGAAGTTTATTTTGAAACCAATGGTGATGAAAAATCGAAAAAACTAGGCGTTATTACTATACCTAGTTTTTACAATAATTTGTCCCGTGACGTTAAAAAAGAGCTCGATAAATTAAAAGCAGAAAAAGTTTCTGGTATTATTATTGATTTACGTGGCAATGGTGGCGGTTCGTTACGCGAAGCAACACTACTAACGGGTTTATTTATTGATAAAGGCCCCGTCGTTCAAGTACGTGATGGCGCAAATAGAGTACAAGTTAACAGTGATGATGACGGCGTAAGCTCTTATGATGGCTCATTAACGGTCATGGTTGATCGCTACAGCGCTTCTGCCTCTGAAATTTTTGCTGCAGCAATCCAAGACTATGGCCGTGGCGTTATTGTTGGCGAGCATACGTTTGGTAAAGGCACTGTTCAGCAGCATCGAGGATTAGGGCGGGTTTATGATCTTTATGATAATCCATTAGGCAGTATTCAATTTACTATCGCTAAGTTTTACCGTATAAATGGCGGCAGTACTCAGCATAGAGGGGTACTTCCTGATATTTCTTTTCCTACAGCGGTTAACCCTGAAGACTGGGGTGAAAGCCGTGAGAAAAATGCGTTACCATGGGATCAAATTCCTAAAGCAAGTTATAAACGTATAGGAAACTTATCGACAGATTTATCTTATTTGAATTCATTACATATTGAACGTGTTAAATCTAATCGTGAATTTAACTATCTACTTGATGATATTATTACTTATCAAAAAGAAAAAGATGATAAAACTATTTCTTTAAAACTTATCGAGCGTAAGCAGAAGCGTGAAGAGAGTAAAGAAAAACAACTTATCCGTGTCAATGAGCGTTTAGTTGTTATGGGTAAAGAAAAAGTAAAATCATTAGAAGATTTACCTGACGAGCTGGAGGCATTAGATCCGTTTTTAGACGAAACCGCTAAAATTACTTTTGATTTAATTTCCCTAGGTAAGATGGCTAAAAAGTAATCAAAAAACAATTCAACAAAAGCCGCTTTATTGCGGCTTTTATGTAAGACAAAAGGCCAAACTAATTTTTCAACAGATTAGTCAATAAACGTTATCCTGACTTTCAGGGTTTTGTGATTAAAACATTAAAAATTATAACTATAATAAAACTTAAGGTCAGCATCGCACATGACAGAGCCAGAAAATAATAACCAGACCCCTTCAATGCACTTGCCAAAAGAACCCAGTATGCTTGATGCGTTAATTCCTATTTTTGCATTGGTTGTTATGTTAACAACGGCTGTATTGTATTTCGCTGATAACTCATCTTATGGACCAAATCAAATTGCTTTATTACTCGCCATGGGAATTGCAATTGTTATTGGCATTAAAAATGGTTATACATGGCAATCTATTGAAAAGTCTATTGTTGGTGGTATCTCTATTTCCCTGGGAGCTATCTTAATCTTATTGGCTGTTGGCTCATTAATAGGTACTTGGTTACTTTCAGGCACCGTGCCTACAATGGTTTATTACGGTCTGAAAATTATTGACCCAAGTTGGTTCTACGCGGCTGCTTGTTTAGTTTGTGGTATTGTTGCTATGAGTATTGGTAGCTCTTGGACGACAGCTGCGACCGTAGGTGTTGCCTTTATTGGTATTGCTAATGGCTTTGAAATGTCTACTGCGGTTACTGCTGGTGCGGTCATTTCGGGTGCATATTTTGGTGATAAATTATCGCCATTGTCTGAAACAACAAATCTTGCACCTGCCGTAGCTGGAAGTGAGTTATTTGAACATATTCGCTATATGTTATGGACTACTATACCTTCGATTAGCATTGCTCTTATTTTGTTTTTACTTATTGGTTTTGACCACTCTTCAACTGTCACAGGTGATACGGCAAGTATTGATGCACTATTAAATACACTTGATACTACTTATAATATATCTGTTCTTAACCTTATCCCGCTCTTTATACTACTTTATTTAGCCTTTAAAAAAGTGCCTGCGTTTCCCGCCGTTGCTATTGGCGCTTTAATTGGTGCTGTTTGGGCGTTAATTTTTCAACAAGACCTTATCTTGAGCATGGCCGCGGAAGGAGTAAGTGGTGTTAAAGCTTATATTACTGTCGTTTGGACAGCCTTCTTTGATGGTGTTGTGGTTAACTCCGGCAATAAACAAATTGATGAGCTGCTCAGCCGTGGTGGTATGTCTAGCATGCTAAACACCATTTGGTTAGTGATGTGTGCACTGAGCTTTGGCGCGGTGTTAGAGCATTTAGGCATGCTAAATAAGTTTGTTAAGGCTATTTTATCAACAGCTAAATCTACCGGTAGTTTAATTGCGAGTACCGTTGCAACATGTATTGGCACTAACTTAATAACAGCGGATCAATACATGGCGATTGTTATGCCAGGTAGAATGTTTAAAGCTGAATTTAAACGTCGTGGTTTTCATCCAACCCTATTAAGCCGTACTTTAGAAGATTCAGGGACCATCACTTCACCTTTAATTCCTTGGAATACTTGTGGTGCTTTTATGTTTGCTGCATTAGCATTAACTTCATATGATTATATTTTTTATTGTTTTTTCAATTTAATTAATCCAGTACTTGCCATAATTTATGGCTATACCGGCTTTAAAATTAAAATGTTAGCAACAAGTAGTGATGAACTTATAAAGAGCTAGCATTAAATACAAAGAGTATTGCCGGAGAATAATACATTCTTTTATTTGCTCTTAATCCCGACTTAATATGAAGCCTGTTTATGCAGGCTTTATATTTTTTTCAAAAGGAATATCTCATGACTGATTTTACAGCACGCTATTTATCTGACTACCAAGTGTCAGATTTCTCAATTTCCACGGTTGATCTAACATTTGAGCTTGCCGATACGGCGACCATAGTTACGAACACAATGACAATAAAGCGTGAAAATAAAAAGGCTAAGCAATTAGTACTTGATGGTGAACAACTCAAACTTGTTTCGCTGCAAATCAATCAACAAGCTTTACCTACAAGCTTTTATCAAGTGAGTTCAACACAGTTAACTGTTGATGTTAATGCAGAAGAGTTTATGTTGACGATTGTTACTGAAATTGACCCACTCAATAATACGTCACTTGAAGGCCTGTTTAAATCGGGAGGCGCTTTTTGTACACAGTGTGAAGCCGAAGGTTTCAGACGGATCACTTATTATTTAGATCGCCCTGATGTTATGGCAACATTCTCCACTAAAATTATTGCTGATAAAAAACTATACCCTTACTTATTATCAAACGGTAATAAAACTGGTGAAGGGAATTTACCACAAGGCAAACATTTTACGTGTTGGCAAGACCCTCATCCAAAGCCTTGTTACTTATTTGCCGTTGTTGCAGGGGATTTTGATTTATTATCAGATACGTTTACGACAAACGATAAACGAGATGTTGCTCTAGAAATATTCGTTGATAAAGGTAACTTACATAAAGCTCATCATGCGATGTCATCACTTAAAAAGTCAATGCGTTGGGACGAAGAAACGTTCGGTTTAGTTTATGATCTTGATATTTACATGATTGTTGCAGTCGACTTTTTTAATATGGGTGCAATGGAAAATAAAGGCTTAAACGTTTTTAATTCCAAATTTGTTTTAGCTGATGATGAAAGTGCTACCGACACTGATTTTTTTAATATTGAAGCTGTTATTGGCCATGAATACTTTCATAACTGGACAGGCAACCGTGTTACTTGTCGTGATTGGTTTCAGTTAAGCTTAAAAGAAGGTTTAACGGTATTTCGCGATCAACAGTTTAGCGCAGACATGCATAGTGCAGCGGTAAACCGTATTAAAAATGTTAGATTGTTACGCTCTCAACAGTTCGCTGAAGATGCTGGGCCTATGGCACATCCTATTCGTCCAGAAAAAGTGTTGGAAATGAATAACTTTTATACCTTAACTGTTTATGAAAAAGGTGCTGAAGTGATCCGAATGATCCATACCTTATTAGGAAAAGATAACTTCAGAAAAGGCATAGATTTATATTTTGCTCGTTATGATGGTATGGCCGTTACTTGTGCAGACTTTATTAATGCAATGTCTGATGCTTCAGAGGTAGATCTCGCTTTATTTAAAGCTTGGTACCATCAGTCGGGCACACCTACTTTAACGGTCAAAGAAAGCTTTTTAAATGGAAAGTACCAGTTAAGTATTACGCAGAGAAGCCCTGCACAAAAAGATGGCAGTGCAGGTAAGTCGTTACATATTCCTGTTGCGATTGAACTTATTGAAAATAATAAAGTAACAAAGCGCCAGCTACTTGAGTTAACTTCTGAGCAGCAAACGTGGACTTTTGACCATTTTTCTGAAAAACCTGTAGTAGCGATCTTAGCTGATTTTTCTGCGCCAGTGAAATTGAGTTTTAACCAAACAGATAAAGAGCTGGCAACCATTATGGCTTTTGCGGATGACGAGTTTTGTCGTTGGGACGCGGGTCAGCAATTAATGTTGAATTACATTAAAGCATTAGTGAATGACGATACTTTTGTTTTACCTAAGAGCTTATTAATTACCTATCAAGCTATTTTTGATGCAAGCACTGACAATGCATTTAAAGCTGAGCAGTTGTCCTTACCTAGTTTTGATGAAGTTGTTGCTGAAATTACACAGGTAGATCCCATAAAAGTAGTCAATGCAATTTCAGCCGTGAAATTATTTTTAGTTAAAGGCTTAACGGCAAGTTTTGAAAAAGCATTCACTGATAACAAAAGCTCACAGTATGTATATGGTGGCAATGAAGTGGGTAAAAGAGCATTAAAAAATGTTTGCTTGTCTTATTTATCGCTACTCAATGAACCACAAAAAAATGTGGGGTTACAATTTAACTCATCAGATAATATGACAGATACTTTGGCTGCTTTGGTATGTTCAGCTAAAAATAACTTAGTCGACTTTGATGAGCAATTACAAAATTTTGAGAAAAAGTGGCACAATACACCATTAGTTATGGATAAGTGGTTCAGTATTGCTGCCCAGCAATGTGATACTGATATTTTTAGTTCACTTGATACTTTACTCGTTCACCCCTTATTCAGTTTAAAAAATCCAAACCGAGCACGTTCATTACTCGGTAACTTTAGCGCAAATAATCCTCGTTACTTTCATTGTAGAACAGGACAAGGTTATCAGTTTCTGGCGAAACAAGTCGCGTTGATGAATGAAATAAATCCACAAGTTGCCTCAAGGTTAATAACGCCACTTATTCAATTTAAAGCTTTTGATTTACCGAGACAGCAATTAATGCGAGCAGAACTAGAAAAATTGACTAAGCTTAAAAAATTATCAAAAGACTTAAAAGAAAAGCTTGATGCTGCCTTAGCTGGCTAATTGCTTTATGAAATATTACTTTTTAATCAATATGACTTCTGCTGAGTTTTATCCCTATTATGAAGGTAAAGCTCAGCACATGGTTGTTACAACAACTGAAGGTCTGCGAGTGCAATTTCCAGCAATGCACATGAGAAAATATTTATTATCTAATGGAATTAAAGGCTGTTTTTGTATGGAAACTAAAAATAATAAATTTTTGTCTTTAACTAAAATCACATAGTTAGAGTATTAGCTTTAAACAGTGGTCGGACCATCTAGTGTGTTTGAAGCTATCTAGTCAGTTTCGCTGTAACACTTAATACAAGTCACTACTTGTTGAAAACTATATGAAGAATTTTTTGTTTTAAACGGTTGTTTTAAACAAGAGTGTGTGATTAGGCTTTTATTGATTAGAAGTCATTAAAACATAGGGTCTTATCAATTTTTTTTAGCTCTTGCGCCATTGATAAAATGATGCAATTATTGTTTTAGACCACTTATTTCAAATAGTAAGTAGCGATGATAAAAATAAAATATAATTTACACGCTCTGGGGAGAGAATAAATGAAATATAGCCCTCGCAACAGGTTTTACAAGAAGCCTTTGGCTGCAAGTATAACCGCTGCACTTGTTTGTTTAGCGACAGTAAACCACGTACAGGCAGAGAATTTTACATTAGGTAACTTTGATGTAAGTTTTGATTCAACATTTAGTTACGGCCAAAGTTGGCGTGTAGAAGACCGCAATTGGAACGATAACGTCGGAAAATCAAATAATCCTAATAATGGTTTTGATTTCAGTAGTTACCATCCATCATTAAATCCAACGCCTGATACTGGGACTGTATGGAACGGACAGGGTGGTTACTCAACAAATGGTGATAACGCTAACCTCAATTATAATTCAGGCGAAAGCTTTTCTCAGATAATCAAGGGTTCACATGACCTTGAAGTTCGTTATGAAAATTTTGGATTGTTTGTTCGTGGTATGTACTTCTATGACTTAGAAATGAGTGACAGTGACCGAGCATGGGCTAATCCTTTGTCAGGGGTAACTAACGATCCTTGTCGTGACGGTGAAGCGAGTGATCAATTATGTAGTGACGTAAGGTTGCTTGATGCCTTCGTTTATGGTGATTTTTATGTTGGCGATATGCCGCTTTCAATTCGCGTAGGTCAGCAAGTTATTAGCTGGGGAGAAAGTACTTTAATTTCTCATGGTATCAGTGAGCTAAACCCTGTTGATATTGCACGTCTTCGTGCGCCTGGTTCAGAATTAAAAGAAGCTTTTATTCCTTTTGGCGCTGTTTGGGCATCATTAGGTATATCTGAAAATTTCAATATTGAAGCTTTTTATCAGTACAACTGGGAAAAAACGGTATTACCAGCGCCTGGTAGTTACTTCTCAACCAATGACTTTGCTGGTGATGGCGGTCAATATAATAATGTTCAATTAGGCTTCGCTAGTAACCCAGATCTCGATTTAGATTACCTTATTTCAGGTCTTAATACCCTCAGTGGAGCAATTGCTGCAGGTGCTGTTCCTCCTGCAAGTATTGGTGGTGCTTATTTAGGCGCCTTTCCAACCAAAGTGACACTACGTCAAGATGATGCTGAGAATGAGCCTGAAGATGGCGGTCAATACGGTTTACGTTTATCGTGGTTTTTACCCGATTTCAATGATACCGAAATTAGCCTCTACCACATGAATTACCACAGCCGTCGTCCAATATTTGCAGGTGTTACTGCAGACTTCAGTGACGCGGCAATTGGTGACGATATTGGTATGTTACTTTCAGGTCCTATTACTGAAGACAACTACACTAATTTAAAAGCTTTCTCACGAGTTGAGCTTGACTACGTTGAAGATATTAAAGTTTACGCAATGAGTTTTAATACGGTGTTAGGTACTACCTCAGTAGCGGGTGAAGTAACTTTCCGTCAAGACGAACCATTACAAATCGATGATGTTGAGTTGTTGTTTGCAGCTATGCCACAACAATTAGCGAATGACCAAGGTCGTAGCGAACTTGATGGCATTTCTCAAATGCCAGTATTCCAAGGGGGAGAGCACGCAGATGGTTTTGTCTTATCTGATACACTTCAAGCACAAACAACGCTAACTCACCTTTGGGGTCCTTCATTTGGTGCAAGTCAATTAACAACATTACTTGAAGTGGGCGGCATTAATATTCAAGATATGCCTGACCAAGATGTATTACGACTGAATGGTCCTGGTACTGCACGTAATGGTGGTATTGCAGGTAAAGAAGGCTTAGAGTTGGCTGTGCAAGACGGTGTCGAAACTAACCCATTTCCAGATGCATTTGCTTGGGGGTACCGCGCAATTGTCAAGTTAGACTTTAATAACGTGGTTGCAGGTATTAACGTTTCACCACGTATGGTTTTTTCACATGATGTGAAAGGGACGACACCAGATCCATTATTCCTCTTCGTTGAAGAACGAAAGTCAGTAGCTTTAGGCATCAACTTTAATTATCAAAGCCGCTGGTCAGCAGATATAAGCTATAACGGCTTTTGGGATGGCGTAGGAACAACCAATAAAATGGAAGACCGCGATTACATTTCATTCAGTATTAAATATTCAATATAAGGCTAAGTTAATGATCAATATTATAAAAAATTCACTTAAAAAATTAACATTAGCCTCAGTTGCAGTAAGTTTGGCTATTGTGTCAACGGCAACTCTCGCTAAAGTTTCACCGACAGAAGTCGCTAAGTTAAGTAAAGAATTAACGCCAATTGGCGCGGTTCGTGCTGGCAATAAAGACGGTTCTATTCCTTCATGGAGCGGTGGTATTACTTCGGTTCCTGCTGGATATACCGTGGGTGACCATCACATCGATCCATTTTCCACAGATAAAGTAAAATATACGATTACTGCGGCTAATGTTGCAGAACACAAAGCAATGTTAACACCGGGCCAGGTAAAGCTTTTTGAAACTTACCCTGATACTTATAAAATGAATGTCTATCAATCAAGGCGTTCAGCTTCTTATCCTGAACATGTCTATCAAGCAAGTATTGATAACGCCGGGCGTACAGAATTAGTTGAGGGTGGTAACGGCATTGAGAATGCAGCTGTTGGTATTCCATTTCCTGTACCAAAAGATGGTCTTGAAGCTATTTGGAACCATATTTTACGTTACCGTGGTGAATCTCTTTCACGTGAAGGCGGTCAAGCCGCACCAACAGCTTCAGGTGATTACACTTATTTAGGTTTTGATGACCAGTTAATAATCCCTTACGGTGTTAAAGGAGCTTCAGCTGAGAAACTTAAAGAAACTAATATTTTGTTTAAGTTTAAGCAAAAAGTTACTGAGCCTGCACGTTTAGCGGGTACCGCATTATTAGTTCATGAAACAATGAACCAAATACAAACACCTCGCCAAGCTTGGACATATAACACGGGTCAACGTCGTGTTCGCCGTGCACCTAATGTTGCCTATGACACGCCAGGTACAGCGTCTGATGGTTTGCGTACCACTGATGATTTCGATATGTTTAATGGTGCGCCAAATCGCTATAACTGGACACTAAAAGGGAAACAAGAGTTGTTGATCCCTTACAATGACTATCGTTTACATAGTGACAAATTAAAATATGCTGATATTTTACAGCCAGGTCATATTAACCCCGAGCATGTTCGTTATGAAAAACATCGTGTGTGGGTTGTCGAAGCTAACTTAAAATCAGATACACGTCATACTTACAAAAAACGTGTTTTCTTTATTGACGAAGATAGCTGGCAAATAGCGGTTACCGATATTTACGACAACCGTGATGAGCTGTACCGTGTTGGTGTTGCACATGGTTTGAATTATTACGAGGTTCCGACGCAATGGTCTACACTTGAAGTATTTCATGATTTACAGTCTCGTCGCTATATAGCAATGGGCTTAGATAATGAAGCTAAAATGTATGACTTTTCTGCAGAGTTAGAAGATATTTCATTTACTTCTTCTGCATTACGACGTGAGGGGCGCAGATAGCATTTAGCGCCTAAAACTTATAACGGCTGGCGAATGTCAGCCGTTATACATTATGAAATATGATGATTTCACAATTTCATCGACGATGAAACAACAGAAAAACCTTAATTTTTAACCAATGAGTACCTTCTCTTATGCAACGTTTGTTGGCTTTCCTTTTTAGCACCTTATTTTTCCTTAGCGCTTCTTCACAGCAATTACCTGCTATGCAAGCACCTCTAGCCAGTAAATCACTTATGCTTGATATTTTCAAAATCAATGATAAGCAGATTGTTGCTGTAGGTGAACGTGGCCATATTCTACTTTCAGATGATGCAGTAACTTGGCATCAAGCTAACGTACCTGTTCGCACCACATTAACCGCTGTCTATTTTGTTGATGAAAAGCACGGTTGGGCTGTTGGACATGATGCGACAATATTATTTTCCAGTGATGGCGGAGAGAATTGGGAAATACAGCAACACCTCCCAGAGAAAGAAAAACCATTACTTGATATAATATTTAAAGATAAAAATCAGGGGATTGCTATAGGTGCATACGGGCAATTATACCGTACTATTGATGGCGGTCTAACTTGGAATTTTGAATTTCACGGCGAATTTTTATTTCCTGAAGATTTAGAGTATCTAGCAGATCTTAAGGAACACGATAAAGAAGCTTATTTAGATGAGCAAGGCAGTATTCTTGCGCATTTCAACAGTATTTTTAAAGATGGCCTTATCCTTTATATGGTTGGCGAAGTCGGGCTGATTGCCAAAAGTGATGATTTTGCACAAATATGGCAACCACAGGATAAAATTTATCAAGGGTCATTTAATGATATTGCTCGTACTCAACAGGGTAATTTATTAGTGGTTGGTTTGCGTGGTAACGTTTTTCGCCGTTTGGAAAGTGGCTCACCCTGGCAGCAGATCCCTACGGGAACGAATGCTTTACTAAACTCAATCCTTCTTGGTGATAACGGTAGCATTTATGTTTTAGGTAATAATGGCGTTATTTTAAAGAGCGATGATGACGGAATGAGTTTTTCTTTAAATATTCAAGCTGACGGCAAAGCCCTTATTAGTGGTATTTGGTTTAATAACCAGCTTGTGATAGTTTCTGAAGTGGGTATTAAAGTCATTCCGCTGATGAAGTTAAAGTAAAGTAAAAAAATTGTTGTTATTACCGTCAATCCAAATGAAGTAAATTAAATGAAAATTGAATCCCTTATTAATGTTATTGAAGCCACGATGTTCCGCAAAAGAGTTCTTGTGCTTCTGGCTTTCGTACTCGCGAGTATTTTTCTTGTTTTTCAAGCAAGTCAAATAAAGCTTGATGCAGCTTTTGAAAAGCATATTCCCCTTAATCATACTTACATGAAAACCTATTTAAAATACCGTGAAAACTTTGGAGGTGCCAATAATGTTCTAATCTCTGTCTGTGATAAAGAAGGAGATATATTTAATGAACCTTTTTTTGGTGCTTTAAAAGGTGTTCATGATCAATTATTTTTTATCCCTGGTGTTGATCGTATTCAAGTAAAATCACTGTATTCACCGAGTACACGTTTTGTTGAAATAGTTGAAGATGGATTTGCCGGAGGTCCAGTGATCCCCGCTAATTTTCAGCCTGACTCGCAAGGTTTAGCCATTGTTAAGTCAAATATCGAAAAAGCAGGCATTGTTGGCAGTATTGTTGCTGACGATTACAGTTGTGCCATGGTAAAAGCTTCATTAATGGACACTGACCCACAAACGGGTGAACGATTGGATACACTCGTTATTGCTGAGCAACTTGAACAGCAAATTAGAGGACAATTTGAAAAAGATAATATCAGCATTCATATCATTGGTTTTAGTAAAATGGTGGGCGATGTTGCAGAAGGCGCAAAAGGAGTTGTTGCTTTTTTTGCTATTGCTATTGTCATCACCACTTTGATGGTTTTCTGGTTCTGTCGCTCTATTAAACTGACTCTTTTACCTATTGCATGTTCTCTTGTTGCCGTTGTATGGCAGTTAGGTATGTTATCAACACTGGGTTTTGGCTTAGATCCAATGTCTATTCTGGTGCCATTCTTAGTGTTTGCCATTGGTGTTAGCCATGGTGTACAAATGATTAACTCGGTTTCAAAACAGGTCACAAAAGGGGCAACCTCTAAAGAAGCTGCACAAATGAGTTTTCGTTTATTATTGATCCCAGGCGGCGTTGCTTTGCTTTCTGACACAGTAGGTTTCTTAACGCTGCTTTCAATTGATATTGGTATTATTCGCGAACTGGCCATTACTGCATCTTTAGGTGTGGCGATGATTATTTTGACTAATCTAATTTTATTGCCGTTACTTGTCTCTTTTATTCATGTACCTAAAGTCGAGCCAATAACGCAAGACAAGAATAAAGTCACCATTTGGGATGTAATGTCTTCATTTGCCACTAAACGTATTGCAACAATAATCCTTGTTATTACCGCTATTTTATATGTGGCTGGCTATTATTATTCTCAAGACATGAAAATTGGAGAATTGCATGCGGGAGCGCCATCATTACACGAAAATTCGCGCTACAACCAAGATACGTTTTTAATTACTGACCGTTATGCTATTAGTGTTGATTATATGTCAGTCATCGTAGAAAGCCCTGCCGATTCGTGTACGTATCATGAGACAATGAATTTAATTGATGATTTTCAGTGGCAGATGGAAAACACGGTTGGTGTTCAATCGGCAATTAGCTTAGCGTCAGTCGCTAAAATTGTTAATGCTGGTTATAATGAAGGTAATGCTAAGTGGCGTGTTTTATCACGTAACCAACAAACCTTAGTGCAATCTATCGCGCGGATACCGTCATCAAGTGGTTTATTAAATAACGACTGCAGTGTTATGCCCGTTATCTTGTTTTTAGAAGACCACAAAGCTGAAACCATTAATCGCGTCGTTGATAAAGTTAAAGTTGTGGCCAAGTCATTGTCTACGGATGAAGTCAAGTTTAAACTCGCATCCGGACCTGTAGGTGTGATGGCCGCGACAAATGAAGCGGTTGCCGAAGCACAAACACCAATGATGCTCTATGTTTATGGAGCGGTTACTTTACTGTGTTTTATTAGTTTTAGAAGTATTCGTGCCACGATTGTTGTTATCGTGCCACTTTACGTCGTGTCAACGTTAGCGCAATGGTTAATGACCGCACTTGATATTGGCTTAACGGTTTCTACTTTACCGGTTATTGCTTTAGGTGTAGGTATTGGTGTTGATTATGGTATTTATATTCTGTCAACAATGAGTATAAAGTTACGTGAAGGCTATCAAGTTCAAGAAGCTTATTTATTAGCGTTAAAAGAACGAGGCAGTGCAGTTTTGATCACGGGCGTTACATTAGCTATTGGTGTGTCAACGTGGTTTTGGTCTGATTTGAAATTTCAAGTTGATATGGGAATATTATTAACGTTCATGTTTTTGGTGAATATGATTGCTGCAGTGCTGGTCTTACCAGCTATAGCCGCTTTTTTATGGCCTAATAAAAAATAAATTTAAATCGTTATTCTTGAATAAATAAACAAGAAAATGGCCGTAAGGTCATTTTCTATTTATAACAAGTGAATAAACACTTACTCTCAGTAATTTAGATCCTTCCTTCGAAACAATCATTCTCAAAAAATAGTAAAATATTCCTCGCAATAGCCTAAAATTCTTAATAAAATCGTACATATAGTCTATTCTTTTAGACAATAATAAAAATTTATAAAATAAATAATACAAATTACACATTAATTGTTGTTGATATCAGATTTTGAAGCAATTAGTACAACAGCGTTTTATCCAAAAAGGAAAACGGCATGACGTTAGTAGACGGTTTACCCTCAGTGATACTTTCGAACGTAGCACAGTTAATTCAGCAAAAAGTACCCGCTAAAACGGCTCCGCTTGTCGAGCAGTTTGCAGACCTCCTTTATAGTAATATTTCCACGCTTGACTTAGAATATCGCAACGATAGTGATATGTATGGCGCAACGTTAAGTTTATGGAATTCGTTAAATGACCACCAAGACAATAACCCAGTGGTTAACGTTTTTAATCCTCAAGTTTCAAAGCATGGTTGGAAATCAAGTCATACAATCATTGAAGTTATTATTAAAGATATGCCTTTTCTCGTCGATTCTTTACGAATTGCGCTCAACCGTTTAGGTTTATCCCCACATTTAATGTTAAACAGTCCAATAAATATTATACGTGACAAGAATAACCAAATTACCCAGTTTGCTGCCGCTGCTAATAAGTCATTAAAATCATCATCTGTTGAATCTGTCTTTTTTATTGAAGTCGATCGCCAAACTGATCAAAAAGTACTAGATAAAATTGCCAAAGAAATTCATTCAGTTGTTGATGATATCGCGATAACCGTTGATGATTGGCAAGCGATGCGAACACGTTTAGGCGAATTGATCACTGAAACCACTGAAGCAAAATTACCTTGTTCAATTAATGAACATGATGACGCACTAGAATTTTTAAAATGGATGCTAAACGATAACTTCACCTTGTTAGGCTACCGTTCATATGATGTAAAAACCTTAACGGGTGACAAAGCATTATCTGCCAATGTTGAATCAAGTTTAGGACTAATGAAGCGCTCTGATGGAACCGTTGAACGTCTAATTTCAACTTTATCAAGCTCAGCTCGTGAACTCGCATTAGGTGTTAACCCTTTAATTTTAACCAAGACCAACTCTCGTTCGCGCGTTCATCGTCCTGCTCACCTTGATTATATTGGGGTAAAGCGTTTTGATGATAAAGGTAATGTTATTGGTGAAGAGCGCTTTGTCGGCTTATTTGGTTCTGCGTATTACACTAATAGTGCTTTGGATTTACCGTTAATAAAATCAAAAGTGACTAACGTTTGTGAAAGCTCTGGTTTTGCTCGTGGTACACATGCTTACAAAGCCTTAATTAATATTTTAGAAACGTATCCACGTGATGAAATATTACAAAGTAGCACTGTCGAGTTATTGAAAAATGTTTTAGGCATTTTTCAAATGCAAGAACGAGATTACTCTGGGTTATTTGTGCGTCGTGATGCCTTTGATCGTTTTTATTCTTGTATGGTTTATGTGCCAAGAGAGCGTTACAACACGGAACTTCGTGTTAATACTCAAAAATTATTGAAAGAAGCATTTGGTAGCGATCAAGAAGTAGAGTTTACCACTTACTTTTCTGAATCAGCACAAGCACGTACTCATTATATTGTACGTGTTAAATCAACTAAAGCAGATATCAACGTGAAACAAATTGAAAAGAATTTAAATGAAGCGGCAAGAAGCTGGGATGACAAACTCGCAGCATCGCTTAACTCTCACAAAGGAGAGGCAAAAGGGAAAACATTAAGTCGTAAATATTGCAGTTTTCCGCAATCATACAAAGACGAAGTTTTACCAGGCACAGCCATCGTTGATATTGAAAAGCTTGAGTCAATATCTGCTGAAAACCCACTTGAAATGCTATTTTATCAACCCCAAGAGGAAAGTGCAGATAGCCGTCACGTAAAATTAAAATTATTTCATACTGGCGACCCAATCCACTTATCCGATATTTTACCTATTCTCGAAAACTTTGGTTTGCGTGTTATTGGTGAAAGCCCTTATTTAGTAAAAACCTCAAGTGGCGAAGCTTGTTGGATTTTAGACTTCTCGATGTTGCTTACCGGTCAAGGTAAGTTCACTCTTGAAATAGTACAAAACCTCTTCCAAGACGCCTTTGCTAAAGTTTGGGCGGGTGATTTAGAAGATGATGGTTTTAACCGTTTAATTTTGGGCGCCGAACTCGGTGGTCGTGAAGTCTCAATTATACGTGCTTATGCTCGATACGAGCGCCAAATTGGTGGTACTTTTAGTCAAAGTTATATTGAAGATACCTTTGCTCGCTACCCCAATATTGCTGAATTACTGATAAAATTCTTTAATTTCCGTTTTGATCCCACCACAAAAATTTCAGAGAAAGCGTTAAACAAAGTCAGTGCTGATATTGAAAAATCTCTCGATAATGTGGCGAATTTAGATGATGACCGTATTATCCGCCGTTTTGTTGAAATGATCAGTGCGACTATTCGTACGAATTATTTTCAACCTCATGCGGTCACCGGTGAAAAATCTTATATCTCATTTAAGATTTTACCCCGCCAAATTAGTGATGTTCCGCTACCAATACCTGAATTTGAAATCTTTGTTTATTCACCACAACTTGAAGGTGTTCATTTACGTGGTGGTAAAGTCGCTCGTGGTGGTTTGCGTTGGTCAGACAGACAAGAAGATTTCCGTACAGAGGTTTTAGGCTTAGTAAAAGCACAACAAGTTAAAAATACTGTCATTGTGCCTGTTGGTGCTAAAGGTGGTTTTGTTTGTAAGCAATTGCCAGTAAATGGTAGTCGTCAAGAAATATTTGAAGCGGGTAAAGAATGTTACCGTACTTTTATTCGTGGTTTGTTAGATATAACTGACAACATTATTGATGGCATCGTTGTTCCACCTCTTAATGTTGTTCGTCTCGATGAAGATGACCCTTACCTAGTGGTTGCAGCAGATAAAGGAACGGCAACGTTCTCAGATACCGCTAACGCAATTTCTGACGAATACAACTTCTGGATGGGTGATGCGTTTGCTTCTGGTGGTAGCGTTGGTTACGATCATAAAGCGATGGGGATTACGGCGAAAGGCGCTTGGGAATCTGTTAAACGTCATTTCCGTGAGATGGACATTGATTGTCAGTCTACTGATTTTACCTGTATCGCTATTGGTGATATGGCGGGTGATGTATTTGGTAATGGCATGTTATTGTCAAAGCATATTCGTCTACAAGCTGCCTTTAACCACATGAATATCTTCATTGACCCAAATCCAGATGCAGCAAGCTCTTATGTAGAGCGTGAACGTTTATTTAACACTCCAGGTTGTACTTGGGAAGACTATAACAAAGCCTTAATTTCTGAAGGTGGTGCGATTTTCAGCCGCCATGTTAAATCTATTAAACTAACACCGCAAATCAAGAAAATGCTGGGTACGCAAAAGCAAAGTATGTCGCCGCTTGATTTAATGCAAGCCATTTTAAAAATGAAAGTCGATTTATTA
Source organism: Colwellia sp. MB02u-14 (assembly GCF_014076915.1). Lineage (NCBI taxonomy): Bacteria > Pseudomonadati > Pseudomonadota > Gammaproteobacteria > Alteromonadales > Colwelliaceae > Colwellia > Colwellia sp. MB02u-14. Next base: position 317,591 of record NZ_JACGUX010000062.1, on the reverse strand, counting down.
TGGAATGGTGGTATCGGTACGTACGTTAAAAGCTCTAAAGAGTCGCATCTTGATGTTGGCGATAGAGCGAATGATTCATTGCGTATTAATGGCAACGAATTACAAGCAAAAGTTGTCGGTGAAGGCGGTAACTTAGGCTTTACACAACTAGGGCGTGTTGAGTTTGGTCTACGTGGCGGAAGAATTAATACCGATGCGGTTGATAATGCAGGTGGTGTCGATTGTTCTGATAATGAAGTAAACATTAAGATACTCTTAAACAGTTTAGTTCAAAACGGTGATTTAACCGTTAAACAACGTAATAAGCTACTTTATGATATGACCGATGATGTTGGTGAAATTGTTATTGAAGATTGTTACCGTCAAACACATTCATTGTCAATTACGGCAATGCGTGGTGTTAAACAATTAAAAGAACAAGAACGCTTCATTCATGGTTTAGAAAAAGCAGGGAAATTAGATCGTGCTTTAGAGTTTATTCCAACTGATGACGAAATTTCTGAACGTCTATCTAAAGGTCAAGGTTTCACCCGTCCTGAACTTTCTGTACTACTTGCCTATGGTAAAATGGTCTTAAAAGAAGATTTGGTTTGTCCTGGAATTACTGATAATCCATACCACGACCGTTTATTACTTGAAGCTTTTCCTCCTCAGTTACAAGTTAAATATCAAGACCAAATGCAGCTACATCCTCTGCGTGCTGAAATTATTGCGACTAAGTTGGCTAATAATATTGGCAACGACATGGGCTTTAACTTTGTTAATCGTATGCATGAAGAAACAGGTGCAACAATCGCTGAAATAGCTAACTGTTATGTTATGGCGAGTGAGGTTTTTGAATTATCTACGATTTGGAACGAAATAACGAAATTAGATAATAAAATTTCAACGTCTATTCAAACTGAAATGCTATTCCAAATGCGCCGCACAATAAGACGCGCTACTCGTTGGTTCTTACGTCATCGTAATAAAGCATTAGGTATTGCTGAAACGATTGAGTTTTACCGACCTACCTTTATAAATTTAGCCAGTAATTTAGATCAATTACTTGTTAAGGCTGAAGTCGAGCAATTAAAGCGTGTTGAAACAGATCTTGTTACAACAGGCGTTCCTGAAAATATTGCGAGACGCATATCACAGCTAAGCTCATTATTCCCTGTGATGGACATTGCTGATATTTCAGTAGCCGATGGGCGCTCTATCGAACTTGTTGCTCATTTGTACTTCAAATTAGGTGTGCGTTTACATTTACATTGGTTCTTAGACCAGATCACGGGTCAGCCGGTAGCGAATAATTGGCAAGCACTTGCTCGGGCTTCATTCAGAGAAGAACTCGATTGGCAGCAGCGCTCATTAGCTCAAGTGGTATTACGATGTAACTGTAGTGCTGAAGAGCCTGAGATTGAAGTATTACTTGACCAATGGATCGAGACAAATGCTCAGCCTCTTGAACGTTGGCACCAAATTTTAGCTGACTTTAGAATTGGTCGAACTCACGAGTTCGCTAAATTCTCTGTTGCGTTAAGAGAGCTTATGCTTTTAAGTTTAAACTGTGATCCAACAAAATAAATGAAGTGTAATAATCGAACTTTAACGAGATTGATTTAACTGATAAAATCCCTACTATTAAGTGGGGATTTTTTTAAGAGGCAATATGTTTTATTCCGCAATACGCAAAGTATTATTCAAGTTTGATCCTGAAACTATTCACGAGATGACTATTAAAGGTTTTAAAGCGACAGGTTCTTCGCCGCTAAACCTCTTGTATAAACAAAATATTACTGATAAACCCGTAGAAGCGATGGGCATTGTTTTTCCTAATCCAGTAGGCTTAGCAGCAGGTTTAGATAAAAATGGTGAATGTATTAACGCTTTTGCCGCTATGGGGTTTGGTTTTGTAGAAATTGGCACTGTTACGCCTAAACCGCAACCGGGTAATCCAAAGCCTCGTATTTTCCGTTTACCATCGGCTAACGCGGTAATAAATCGTATGGGCTTTAACAATAAAGGTGTTGACTACTTAATTGACCAAGTGCGAAAAGCAAACTTTACCGGTGTGCTTGGTATTAATATTGGTAAAAATAAAGATACGCCTGATGAGCATGCAAAAGACGATTATCTTATTTGTATGCGTAAGGTTTATAACTACGCCACCTACATTACGATTAATATTTCATCCCCCAACACCCCCGGCTTACGTTCATTACAATACGGTGATGCATTGAATGAATTACTAGCTGCGCTTAAAGCTGAACAGAAAGTACTGGCAGACCAACACAGCAAATATGTACCATTAGCTGTTAAAATAGCGCCTGATTTAACTCAAGAAGAAATTGAATCGATTGCTGACTGTTTGATTCGAAATAATATAGACGGTGTTATTGCCACAAACACCACACTTTCTCGTGAAGGTGTTGAAGGTCTTGAGCATGGTGAAGAGCAGGGCGGCTTAAGTGGTAAACCGGTAAAAGACAAAAGTACCGAAGTTATTCGTTTATTGGCAATAGCGTTAGACAATAACTTACCTATTATTGGTGTTGGCGGTATATCAAGTGGCCGTGATGCTCAAGAAAAAATGACTGCCGGAGCTAAATTAGTACAAGTTTATACGGGTTTTATTTATCAAGGCCCTGAACTTATTAAAGATATTGTAGATACACTTTAAGAGTAACTTCAACTTATTTTCTTAGAGGTTATAACGCTATTTCTTAGACTTGATTAAATTGGAAATAGCGTAAGCTGCTTGGCAATTAAATTGATAACTTTATGCAGTTTAGTTTCAATATAACGAGGCAATAATTTATTTTGTTGTTCGAGTAATATTAACTCGGCAGGTGTTATCGCGATAAAACAATTTATTTTTGGTGTTTCTTTTTGATAGACACTAAAAACATCATCAGCGAAGTGGTTAATGTCGCCTTGATGATCTTTTTTTATTTCACACTGAAAAACCTCGTTAGTTTCTAAATAAAGATTGATCAACAAAATATTATTCTCATCACCATACCAATTTGCTGTTAGTGTTTGAAAATTAAACTGTGCTTCAAGCTTATTAGAGACTGATTTTATTTGCTTAAATTTTGCCATTAAATCGTTGCTGGGCATAATAGCGATAGGTAGCTTTTCTGTCATAGTATTAGGGTTAGTTTAAATATTAATATTTAAACATTACCAATATTAATTAATAACATAAAGCATAACGAATTATTTTTATTACATTTATCTCAATTGTTTATGTTCGTTGTGATAATAAAGCGTAACTCTTCCTAATGCTTAACCTTGGTTTTTATGTTTTTTTAGTATAACCAGTGTTATTGGCTCAATTGGCTGGTTTACCACAACAAATTTTAAAAATGCAGTCTATGTTAAAGCCTTAGGGCAAATAGAGTTCTTTATGACTTTATTCTTAACCTATTGAATTTTTAAATAACGTATTAATGTCTAGGCATGTTTTTAATTGTTGCCAGTGTGGTTATTATATTACTTTGGGCGTAGTGGCTAGACACAGTTTTTGCTACACTCGCTGAAAATTATTATTGTATTAAATAAAGTGGATTTAAAATGAAAATTGCAAACAAAACGGTTGTTCAGTTTCACTACACGTTAAAAGATGAAGCGGGTAATCAAATAGAGTCATCATACGCTAGTGATCCTTTAGCCTATCTTCATGGTTATAACAATATGTTAGTGGGTGTTGAAAATGCCTTAGCTGATAAAGAAATGGGTGATAAATTTTCAGTAACGTTACAACCTGCAGATACTTACGGAGAGCGCAAAGAAGATATGATTCAACGTGTACCTTCAAAGCACTTACAAGATGGACAAGGCACAACTAAATGGAAAGCAGGCATGACTGCAACTGTTGAAACTGAGCAAGGTCAACGTCAAGTGACTGTTGTTAAAACCGGTAAATTTATGGTGACTGTTGATATTAATCCACCACTTGCGGGTATGGTATTAACCTTTGATTTAGACGTTGTTGATGTTCGCGTTGCGACTGATGAAGAAATTGAACATGGTCACGCACACGGCGCTGGTGGTCATCACCACTAATTTTTTCGTTGCACTATTATTTATTTGAACATTAAAAGGGTCAGTTTTGCTGATCTTTTTTATGTCACTGACTGTTTCACAATATTGCGTCAGGCAGTAAAGTTAGCTACCAATTTTACTGATTGAAAGTACGGTTATTTCAAGGCTTGATTGAGCTTGCCATAAAATATTTAAATCATAGAGTATCATCCCATAGATTTTAGTGTCTTCTTGTTGTTTCTTATACGCAGGCCGGGGATCTTGAGCTAACACTTGTTCTATAAAAAGTGATAAATCAGCATACACTTGCTGATACTTTCTAGCCTCTTCTTGTGCTTGCTTAGAAAATTTTATTGATAACGCTTGAAAAGGTTGCTGCTGTGCAAAGCCTGCTTGCGCACCACTGATGCTGTCAGAGTAGGGAATATAAGGTTTAATATCAATAACGGGTGTTTGGTCAAGAAAGTCCAAACCCGCAATATTGATGATTAATTGTTTATTTTTTTGTTCAATATTCTCTAATTTTACGACCGACATACCAATGGGGTTTGGTCTAAAAGTAGAGCGAGTTGCTAATACTCCCAATTTTTTATTTCCCCCTAAACGTGGAGGTCTAACGAGCGGTTTCCAACCTTGTTGCGCTGTAGCATGAAAGATAAATAATACCCACAGGTGACTAAATTGTTCAATGCCACGTACCAATTCTTCGTTGTTGGCATTATCAATTAAAGAAATTGATCCCTTCGCTGCACTCACTAACCCTGGTTGGCGAGGAATGGCGAATTTTTCTTTGTAAGGAGAGTTAACTCGACCAATATAATTAAAAGTAATCTGGCTACTTGGCTGCTCTTGCATTATTGAATACTGCTCGCCTGCTCAATTTGATAAGCCTTACCATAGCAAACAACTGTTTCAATACATTGCTTATCTGCTTGGTTGTCATTTATTAATGCACAACCCGTAAAGATTATTGCATTGGCATGTTGTTTAAAGGCTTGTCTGCGTGCCTGAGTTTTTGCCATTACTTTGTCTGGTGCTGCATGATGAATTTTTGTTTGACAGTCTTGACCTTCAACCATGCCTATAAGTTTATACTTACCGAGTAACTCGCTCTCATCTTTAATAACGTTGACTTGTGTGTGACTAAAGTAAGTTTGAAAGTTTTCTTTATCCAAATTGGTTGAAACCGTATATTGAGAAGAGCATGCCGATAATGTTATTGAGGCTGCAATAAGCATTAGCCTTAACATATTTGTGTTTTTTTTGTACTTATTATCTGTATTCATATCTAGGGACTACTTCTTTATAATTACTTTTATAGGGGCTTTATTGCTTATCCAATAATCAAATAATTTATTGATAATATTACTTTGCTGCTTCATGTTGATCCAATTACGCATAAATAGCTCAAAAGCTTGATCATTATGATTAATTGGAAATGCCATTGATATAGGTGCTAGCAAAGGTTTAGGCACAATAACGGTATATTCAGGGTGTAATAATGTCCAAGCAGAGGCGGCAGCAGCACCAAATAACATACCGTCAATATGTTGATACTTTTCTTTAAAGAATAACCTTGGCGTCGAAATTTTCCACGCCTTATTGTGAATAAAATTACGCTCTACGGCGGTTTGATAAAAGAAAGTTTCAGGGATGCCGATAATCAAGTCTTCATTTGCAATGATATTTGACCATTGTTTGAATTCTACGCGCCGTTTGTCTTTAACAATAAAGGCTAACGACTGCTGAGAATAAGGTACCGTAAGCGTAAATTTAGTCATATTGTCAGGGATCACAGGTATACCTGTCGTTATATCTAAATAGCCTGATTGTAGGAGTGCTTCAGCTTGGTGATGAAAAATCTTAACAAATTCTACATTCACCCCTAGATCAATAGCGAGTTGGTTCATTATTTCAATATCAAAACCAACTAATTTACCGTTATTGTTATGAAAAGCGTAAGGTAAGTCATCCCTAAAATAGCCTACACGGATAAATCCACGTTGTTGAATTCTTTTTAACACCGAAGAAAACGAAGCATCGCTTTTTAACCGTTCTGGGCTTTTTTCAAGGTAAGTACTTTCAACATGACCAAATAAAAAATCGCGTTCAATAAACTTTGTATAACCTTCATATTGGTGGGTAATTGAGTCAAAACTGAAACGTAATGAGATAAAAGCAATCACTGAAATAAGTGGGATTATCGCTAAATTACGCAAGAGGACACGCCACTTTATTGTAAAGCGTTTCACCATGGCTGTGGCGATTAATAAAGGTAAACAGCTAGAAAATACTACTGAGAAAACAGCACTTAATCGAGCTCCAATGAGGTTTTCGGAGACTAAGTAAAAATCGAACATGGCGCCCGATACATTAAATAATTCCAGCAAGTTATGCATAGCCAAGGTGGTGCTACCAAACAACTGCGGCAAACCAGCGATAATCAAATTGATATGATCAGAAAAAGAAATATAGGCACCAGAGAACCAAGCGGCAAATAGCACGAAAAGTAAAGCGAGTAGTTTGCCACCCACCGGTAAACTAAAAGAGATAGGGACTATTATTTCAGATATTTTCTCAAGTTCGTTTTCATGGGGATACTTCTGTTTGAGTAATTTTTTCGTATTCTCAACGATAATAGGCAGTACTGAAAAGAAACTGCCTGTAGCAAAAGCAGTGATCATAGGCTCTCGCGATACCAGAATTATCTCTCGATAGCCAAAGGGTGTGATTGTTGCAACAATGGCAGGAAAAACCACAAAACAAAGCAGTATAACCAAGACAATAGCACTCAGCATGTAGACAACTAAGCCATCGAGTTGACTCGCATCAAGGGTAACCGCCGCACGCCAACCGATACAAAAAATACCCAGTGGTGCAAATTTCATTATAAAGCTATTAATATTCGCAGTGGCTTGTTGTAAGTTGGTCAGTAGTAATAAGGTTTGTCTTTTAGACTTTATTTGCATTAAGCCAAGGCCCATACAAATACTAAAGAAAACTACCGCAGGAATTAACGTATTCGCAAGGGCATTAAAAGGGTTTGCTGAAATGAATAAATCAACCAAGCTAAATTCAGGTATCGTTTTTACAGTATTAATAGAGTAGAACTCAGCCTGCTGCCATTGAGGAAAAGATAATGGTGTGCCAAAGATAAAAAATAGCACAACAACTATCATCATCAAAATAATGAATAAACTTTGTTTAGAGACTTTTTTAGCTCTGCTTGGAGAAAGTCCTCCGATGCCAACAATAAGTGAAAGCACAATATAAGGAAGCACTGTCATTTGCAGGGAAGTGACAAATGCATTGGCAGTATTATTAATGACTGAATATTCTACTGAAAAGAAATAACCTAACAGCAAGCCCAAAACCATCGCTAAGATTATCTGTACTAATAAAGGCGGTTTACCAAACAACATATAAAATATTGAAATCCTATTTTTTACCATAATATCGATTATAACGAACTATTTATAAATTATTTATAAAAATAACAAAGTGATGCAATTATATTATGGTGTCATGTTATCGAATAATGTTAGAAATAATGGCAATGATTTTATAAAAAAGGCAGTGAATTTTCACTGCCTTTAATTAACGAAAAGTAAACTTATTTTTATTTTACCCGCATACCTGGTTGTGCGCCGTCATCAGGGCTTAATATCCACAAGTCTTTGCCACCAGGTCCTGCGGCGAGTACCATGCCCTCAGACATACCAAAGCGCATTTTTCTTGGCGCTAAATTAGCCACCATAACGGTATGCTTACCAATTAAATCTTCTGGTTGGTATGCTGATTTTATACCGGCAAATACCTGACGTGTTTCACCACCTTCTTCTTTTGAATCAAGTGCTAGGGTCAAGCGTAATAATTTATCCGCTTTTTCTACATGCTCAGCGTTAATTATTTTTACGATACGTAAATCAATTTTAGCAAAATCGTCAAATTGAATCTCTTCACTGATCGGATCACAACCTAAAGGGTCATTAAGAGCTGCAGTGTTATCAACCACTTTTGCTGCTTTAACTTTTTTAGCTGGTTTCTCAGCCTCCTCTTTCACGAGTAAGTTTTCTTTGGAGGCATTTGTTACCGCGTTAACTTTGTCCATATCAACACGCTGTAGCAAGGCTTTAAATTTATTTATTTTATGACCTGTTAATAAGGTTTTATGGCCTTCCCAGGTTAGCTCATCATTTAAAAATGTTGCTGTACTGTCTGCTAATACCGGTAACACAGGTTTTAAATAAATCATTAATGTGCGGAACATGTTGATACCGAGTGAACAAATATCTTGTACTTCTTGTTGTTTAGTTTCGTCTTTTACTAATTGCCATGGTTCTTTTATGGCAATATATTCATTAACGTTGTCTGCTAAAGCCATTATTTCACGCATACCACGAGCAAAATCACGTGCTTCATAGTGAGCGGCAATAGAGTCGCCTGCAGCCATGACTTCATCAGCAAGTTCAGGGTTGTCGATATTAATAGATAGCATACCGTCAAAACGTTTAGTGATGAAACTTGCACAACGAGAAGCAATGTTAACCACTTTACCGACTAAATCTGAATTTACTCGTTGCGCAAAATCTTCAAGATTTAAATCTAAATCATCAATTTTATGTGTCAACTTAGCGGCATAGTAATATCGTAAGTATTCAGGATTCAAATGTTCTAAGTAGGTACGGCCTTTGATAAAAGTACCTTTAGATTTAGACATTTTTGCGCCATTAACGGTAACAAAACCGTGCGCATGAATCGCGGTAGGCTTTCTAAAACCTGCACCTTCAAGCATAGCTGGCCAGAATAAACTGTGGAAATAAATAATGTCTTTACCAATAAAATGATAAAGCTCAGCGTCTGAATCTAACTGCCAAAAATCATCAAAGTTAATACCTTTTTTATCACATAAATTTTTGAAACTGCCCATGTAACCAATAGGAGCGTCTAACCACACATAAAAGTATTTGCCCGGCGCGTTAGGTATTTCAAAGCCAAAATAAGGGGCGTCGCGGCTGATATCCCATTGTTGTAAACCTGACTCAAACCATTCAGCTAACTTGTTAGCCATTTCATCTTGCAATGCGCCACTGCGTGTCCAGTCTTCTAACATTTCACCAAAAGCAGGCAAATCAAAAAAGTAATGTTCAGAATCTTTGAAAACAGGCGTGGCACCAGACACGACAGAACGTGGGTTCAATACTTCTGTTGTAGAGTATGTTGCACCACATTCATCACAGCTGTCACCATTTTGATCTTCTGCTTTACACTTCGGGCATGTTCCTTTTACGAAACGATCAGGTAAAAACATGCCTTTTTCTGGATCGTAAAGCTGAGAAATAACTCTGGTTTTGATATGCCCTTTAGCATGTAAACGATTATAAATTTCGTGTGCAAAGGCTTCATTCTCAGGACTATGAGTTGAATGATAATTGTCGAAACTGATATGGAAATCAGCAAAGTCAGCCATATGTTCATCACGCACACCGTTGATCATATCTTCTGGTGTTACACCTAATTCTTGTGCTTTAAGCATAATAGGTGTTCCGTGGGCATCATCGGCACAAACAAAATAAGTTTCATGACCACGCATACGTTGAAAACGTACCCAAATATCGGTCTGAATATGTTCAAGTAAATGACCTAAATGAATAGACCCATTGGCATAAGGAAGAGCGCAGGTTACGAGAATCTTACGTTTATTTTTAACGAGTGATGATGACTGAGTTAACGACATATAAAGTTTACATTTATTGGTGGTAATTATGTTGGGAATGGTACAGAATTTGTCACTACTTTTCATTAATAATTATTGCCTAAACGCGATAAAGTGCCTTTTAAAATGTTCTCAAAGATATTTTCCTCAAAAACACTCTCAAGTGATACGAAACAAGCGCTTCTTGATACTTTACATAGTTATCGTAGTGAAAATTTCCCCAAAGGGATTTTATTTCCAGATATTTGTCCTGAAATCACCTTAGAGAAAAAAAATGTCGTTATTAAATTAACATTACCCTTTCCATGTATGGGTGAGATTGAATTATTAAGTGAACTGCTAACAAAGCAACTCCAACAAACCGTGAGATTTGATATTAGTTTTGATGTGCATGCAGTACGTATTCATGAAATTACCGGTATTAAAAATATTATTGCTATCGCTTCTGGTAAAGGGGGGGTAGGCAAGTCAACGACAGCTGTAAATGTTGCCTACGCTTTAATAGCTGAAGGAAGTTCAGTTGCTATTTTAGATGCAGATATATATGGACCTTCAGTCCCTACATTATTAGGTATGAAAGGTAAAAAACCCAGTTCCGTCGATGGTAAGTTATTAACACCCATAGATGCTAATGGCTTAAGTGCAATGTCTCTTGGCTTTTTAGTCGATGAAAATGATGCAACAGTTTGGCGTGGGCCTATGGCAAGTCGAGCTTTTAGCCAACTACTTAATGAAACCGATTGGCAAGGCATTGATTATTTAATTGTTGATATGCCACCAGGGACCGGTGATATTCAATTAACGTTATCACAACAGGTGCCTGTTGCGGCTTCAGTTGTTGTAACAACACCACAAGATATAGCACTGGCTGATGCAATAAAGGGCATTGCAATGTTTGAGCAAGTAAAAGTACCTGTTTTAGGTATTATTGAAAATATGAGTTATCACCAATGCGAAAACTGTGGCCATCATTCACACTTATTTGGTGAGGGAGGCGGAAAACGTGTTGCTGATAAATATGGCACACAATTACTAGGACAGTTACCGCTTGATGTGAGTATTCGCTCTGATGCAGATAATGGTGTTTCGCCGATATTAGCAGATAGTACTAGTAACATTAGTCAGCAATACCGTAAGATAGCGCGAAATATTGCCGCTCAGTTATATTTGCAGCTGGACTCACGCAGTCCTAATACTGCGAGTATATTGATTGAAGATTAGCGTTTATCGCTAATCCCCTAACCTTAAAGCATTAACGTAAGAAGAACTAACATGAGATTGTCCGACAAAGACATAGAAACATCGCTTGAAAGAGGTGAAATTATTATCTCACCTGCACCCGATAGCAGTATGATTTCAGGGGTAAGTGTTGATATTCGTTTAGGTAATGAATTTCGCGTTTTTCAAGATCATACCGCACCTTATATTGATTTAAGTGGTCCAAAAGCTGAAATGCAAAAAGCGATGGACTCAGTGATGAGTGATGAAATTGTTATCGCTGATGGTGAGGCTTTCTTTTTACACCCAGGTGAATTAGCATTAGCGGTTACTTATGAATCGGTCACTTTACCAGACAATATTGTCGGTTGGTTGGATGGTCGTTCATCATTAGCACGTTTGGGCTTAATGGTGCATGTAACTGCGCATCGAATCGATCCAGGTTGGTCAGGGCAGATTGTTTTAGAATTTTATAACAGTGGTAAGCTTCCTTTAGCACTTCGTCCTAAAATGAAAATAGCAGCACTTAATTTTGAAACGATGTCTTCGAGGGCCTTACGTCCCTATAATAAACGTGAAGATGCAAAATATAAAAATCAAACCGGCGCTGTTGCTAGCCGTATTAGTCAAGACGATTCGTCTAAAAACTAAAAACTAAAAACTAAAAACTGTAAAATGAGCGAATCATTTTACGGTTTTTTTATTTGCTATAAAAGTTATGCGGAGATAATTTGTTGCTTATCAATATGACTTACACAAAGTTTCAATGCATTCAACAGTTTCTCTTTATCATGGTAGAGACTCCCTGAACTATTTGATAGGTTACAGTGAATGATAGGTAGAATTTCTGATGTGACGGTTTCATCGTGACTAATAACGCTATCAATGGGCAAACATCCAATATTTTCTTTTATCCAGTTAAGTTTTTCATCTAAAGAAAGCGCCGCTGCGGGGCTATCTTCGGGGCCTAAATTATCAATAAACACACAATGAGCAGAACTCGCTTGAATTGCTTTAGTGATATCTCTCACTAATAACGGCGGAATAACGCTGGTAAGAAAGCTTCCTGGACCTAATATAATTAAATCAGCAGATCTGATTGATTCAATACACAAGGGTAACGTTTTAACTAAAGGGGCTAATAATAATTTTTCGGGCATTATCGGCATTTTATCAACAGATAACTCACCCACTTTACAGCGACCCTTTGGGTAAAAAGCCATTAAGTCGGTTGGTGTCTCAGACATTGGATATAAGGGAGTTCTAACGCCCAATAAACGTCTAACAAGCTTTATTGAATCAAGTGGTCGAGACTGCAATTGAACAAGCGCATATAAGATAAGGTTACCTAAGTTATGGCCACCAAGTTCATCTTGGCCATCAAATCTAAAATTAAATAACTGACTGCCAATAGAATCCTCATCAACGAGTAATGTTAAGCAATTTCTTAAATCACCCCAAGCAATAGAACTCGTTCGCTTGCGCAATCGACCTGTAGAGCCTCCATTATCTGTTGTAGTAACGATACCGGTTAACTGTTTTTTTAAAAAAGAGAGGGTAGATAACACACGACCTAAGCCGTGCCCTCCACCTATTGCTACAACATTTAGCTTTTCGAATTGCATGAATAATTCTTATTATCAGATCTTAGTACAACTTTACCTCCTATTTTGTCATAAATAAACCATAAACCTTGATCTTGCCTAACCTGTTTATTCAAAAAGAGTATGAGAAACTCACCATTGTAAATAAATACCCTTTAACATTAGTAACATCGGGGAAGAGAGAATAAATAAAAGCGTTATTAAAAAGTAGACATGGATAAACGACTGATTTAAACAAAAAATAATCAACTTGGCGCTTAAGTAAACACTTGGCAAGAAACTTTGAAAAAAATACCTTTTTATCTAAAATAAGAGTTGACAGTTTTGGGGCGGGTGCTTAGAATGCGCCTCGCTTTCAACGAGTGATTAATCATTTGTTTGGCAATGAATTTATAGCATATTAGGCCATGTTATATATTTATAGCGGGGCTATAGCTCAGCTGGGAGAGCGCTTCGCTGGCAGCGAAGAGGTCTGCGGTTCGATCCCGCATAGCTCCACCAAGTTTAAAGTTGATTAGATAAGATGTTTTTATTTGAGCAATATTGGTTTTAAGTTTTAATCACTTAAAATAGAAAAGTTTACTTTTCACGATAGTATTTGTGTCCCTATCGTCTAGAGGCCTAGGACACCGCCCTTTCACGGCGGTAACAGGGGTTCGAATCCCCTTAGGGATGCCACTTATTTTTTTGTCTTCTTTATTGAAAGTCGCTAAAATAAGTAAATAGGGTATAACAAACTAGGTCTTGTTATCTCCTTTGGATGAATATTTGTATTCGACCATAAAAACAAGATGTGAATCTTGTCTGATACTTTTCTAAAGTAGCTGCACATTGTTAGTTCAATGTTTGCCTATTTAATAGTTTTAGTGTCCCTATCGTCTAGAGGCCTAGGACACCGCCCTTTCACGGCGGTAACAGGGGTTCGAATCCCCTTAGGGATGCCACTTATTCATAACATTTCATTAATGAAATGTTAAAAAGTAAGTAAAAGGGTATAACAAACTAGGTCTTGTTGTTTCCTTTGGTTGAATAGTTAATTCAATCATAAAAGCAAGATGAAAATCTTGTTTGATGCTTTTCTAAAGTAACTAGACATTGTTATTTAATGTTTTTTACTTAATAGTTTTAGTGTCCCTATCGTCTAGAGGCCTAGGACACCGCCCTTTCACGGCGGTAACAGGGGTTCGAATCCCCTTAGGGATGCCACTTATTTGTTATCTGATATATTTACTCAATAATCAGTGATATAAGTAATAGAGAAACCGACTTATTGTCGGTTTTTTTATGCCTAAAATTTGATAAAAAGTCAGCATAACCCCTGGTGTTTAATGGGCGTTTTCTTGTTGTAGGGGCTGGTTCTTATATAAGAATAAATCACGACTGATGCTAAGTTACTTGAGTTGTTTGTTAGATTCTTGCCATTGAAATAAGCTATTAGCAACTTAGTCATGGATTAGCGAGCTTAAAACAACTAAAGTGACTCAATGCATCGTTGATCTTTTGCTTTGCCTTCTGAGTCGTTTGAGCTTCTGCGTGCATGCAGATGTATACACCTTTAATTTTTTAATATTATCCGTTTACCCATAAGCTTTCCAAAATAGTACCAAACGAAAGTCTAATGCCACGCCCATTAATATCGAGCTACTGGAATATGTAACTATTAATTACTTCACTTGATATAAATCATTATCATCGTTAATAGAGGGTTTCATCATCGCTAAACTTTCTTCAGCAAAACCAACACCGGCTTCGGTATAGAAGTTAAACACTTTATCTACGCCATAGGTTTCAATTTCTTGTCGCTCATCGTCAAAACGAGCGATAGCCGCTATTTTTCCTTGATAATTTGCGTACCTTAGTTGTAGGGTTATATTTTTTATGTCTTGAATTTTTGGGAGAGCGAGTAAGATCAATTCCAATTTATCTATCTTTATGTTCTCCCAAAAATCAATGTTTTCAGCGTCACCACAAAAAGCTTGTATGTCGTTGTTATTTAACCAAGCTATTTTACCTTGGTCTGCATCTAATCCCCATACTTGACCATTGGCCTGGTTATCTAAAGCTTTATACGCGCCCATACCGACACGCCCCATACCAATAACAACAATGGGGGCGTCACAAGGTTGTATGAAATTATCTTCACTAAGTTTACTTTTTCTTTCGTATTTACAAATAAGTGATTTATGTCGCGTAAAAATTTGATGAGCAAAATTGTAAATGATATTAGTGATAATGAACGATAAAGACACTGCTAATGATAAAATAACCAGCCAATCATTACTTAACCAGTTATTCTTTGTTGATAGCGAAGCGATGATCAAACCAAATTCACTAAAGTTACTTAACGCTAGCGCGGTTAAATAAGAGGTTCTGCCACGTAATTTGAACTGTGTGAAGAGAAAAAAGAACAAACAAAACTTTATTGGAATAAGAAGGGTGAGTAGACTCGCCATAGCAAGCATTTCCAAAGTGGGTAATGCGGTAAAGCCAATAGATAAGAAAAAACCAATCAAAAAGAGGTCTTTAAAGCCCATCAATGACTTATTAATTTCGCTCGCTTTACTGTGCGAAGCTAAATACATACCAACGAGAAGCGCACCTAAATCGCCTTTAATACTCACTAATTCAAAAAGTTCATAAGCACCAAAAGCTAAAAAGAAGCCAGTAAGCGGTATAAGCTCACCATGACCTACTTGGTCAATAAGTTTATTTATGAGCGGTTTTATGAAAAAAGCACTCAACAGTAATAAAGCCCATAAGGTGGGTGATTTACCCGTAGCTACGACTAAGAAAATTACAGCAACAATATCTTGTATTACTAAAATCCCTACTGCTAATTTGCCATGGCGAGTTCGCATTTCACCATGATCTTCCATCAGTTTAACCACACAAACTGTACTACTAAAACTTAAGGCAAAAATAATTAAGCCAATGGTGTAAAAAGATAAATCTGTAAAATAACCAATGGCGGCAAGCGCGAATAACTTTAGTATGAGGGCGCCTAACAATATCCAAGTAACACTATGAGACAAACTCCCTAACCAAACTTCTTTTTTTAATAAATCTTTAACATTAAGTTTTAAACCAATAGTAAATAACATTAATGTTATGCCTAGGTTTGCTAGGGTATTTATACTTTCGTCTGCTTGGAAGCCTAAGAAATTCAATAAAAACCCAGCAAATAAATAGCCAATTGAAGGGGGAAGAGAAAATGACTTTGCTGTGATACCACAACCAAAGGCAAATAAAATCCAAATAAAGTCCATTTTATTTTGCCATGATTTGTTGAAACTGATTAGCGACAAACTCAGCAATAATAGGCTGAGCTTTAATACTAGGGTGAATGCCATCTTCTTGCATTAAGCTTGGGTCAGTTATTAGAGGCTCAACAAAAAAAGGTAATAAGTTACTGTTAGTTTCAGCGGCCACATCCATAAAAACTTGTTCAAACATTTTGTTATATCGGGGTCCATAATTTGGAGTGATTTTTATTTGATATAGGGTTATTGGAATATTTTTATCTTGAGCGAGCTTTATCATTTGTAACAAATTATTTTTTATTTTCTTTGGCGAATACCCTCTAAGACCATCATTGCCACCAAGCTCTATCACTAAATGGTCAACCTTTTCTTTGGCCAATATCCCCGGTAACCTTGCTAAACCGCCTGTTGTAGTCTCACCACTAATGCTAGCGTTTGTGATCTTATAAGCGCTTTTTTGCGTAGTTAATTGTTCATTTAACAGGTGAACCCAGCCTTGGTTTTGTTTCATTCCATAGCTTGCACTAACACTATCACCTAGTAGTAAAATAGAATGCTTGGCTGGAAGGTTAGCCAATGCCAAAAAAGATGTTGAAGCTAAAGCTATTAAGCTAAAAAATAAAATATAAATGGGATGTTTATTCATGAAGTCAAATTCCGAAGCCATATTAAAAGTAAGTGCGTTAACTAAATCTGTGCAGTTAGAAGAGAAAACCCTTGAGCTACTTCAACCTGTTCATTTAACAGTGAATACAGGCGAAACTTTAGCGATAGTAGGTTCATCAGGCTCCGGTAAAACAACGTTGTTATCTATCTTAGCGGGCTTAGATTTACCTACATCAGGTGAAGTTTATCTTAAAAACCACCCATTACACCAGTTTAATGAAGAGCAACGTAGCCAAGTGCGCGCGGATCATGTTGGATTTATCTTTCAACAATTCTTATTAATTAGCAGTTTAACTGCACTTGAAAATGTCATGTTACCTGCAGAGCTTGCCAATTTACCTGATGCGAAAGAGCTTGGGCTTGAATTACTGGCATCTGTTGGATTAGGGGAACGTGCAGAGCACTACCCGTCACAATTATCAGGTGGTGAACAGCAGAGAGTCGCTATAGCTCGCGCTTTTATTACTAAGCCAGATGTACTATTTGCTGATGAACCCACGGGTAATTTAGATACTAAAACCGGTATTCACATTGCTGATCTATTATTTCAATTAAATGAGAAACACGGCACCACTTTAGTGCTAGTTACCCACGATCGAAAATTAGCGCAACGTTGTCAACGTCAAGTTGAAATGGACAGTGGTGTTTTACAAGAAGTTAATTTGAATAACATCACTGAAGATGAACGTTCAGCTAACATGAAAGTAGGCTAACTATGAGTGAATTAATCGTAAAGCCATCAAAGACTTGGGTTAAACAATCGTTACGCTTGTTACATCATGAATTTAGACGTGGCGAATTAACCATTATATTTTTAGCGATTGTACTTGCTGTAGGAACGGTGTTTTCATTAACGGGCTTTTCAGAACAAATTAAACAAGCCATTATCACCAACAGCGCTAATACCATAGCGGCAGATCGTGTGTTGGGCTCCAGTAGAGAAATTCCCACTGAATATTTAGATAAAAGTGACAGTCTATCACTCAATGTGGCATCTAAGATATTACTCGACTCTATGGTGTTTTCAGGCGATAACATGCTGTTATCTGAACTTGATGTCATTTCTGAGAAGTATCCTTTGCGGGGGCAATTTCTGGTTAAAATGTCGTTAGATCAAGCCATACCGACGTCTGTTGGCGCGCCAAAGCAAGGTACGGCTTATGTCGAAGAAAGTATTCTCAGTCGATTAGACGTTAAAATTGGTGGCACAATAGAAGTGGGTGTTTTACCACTGACTATTGCGGGGGTTATTGTTGAGATCCCCGATCGGTCATACCGTATGTTTGTGGCTGGGCCTGCAATATTTTTTAATATTAAAGATATCGAAAAAACCCAGTTAATAAAACCAGGAAGTCGCGTTTATTATCAATATCTGTTTGCGGGTGAACGAGATGATGTTGAAGCATTTGAAACCTGGGTAAAGCCAAAGCTTAACGAAACTCAAAATTGGTATGATGCTAAATCAGCGAAGAATCGCTTATCAAAAGTTTTAGACAGTTCAGAGAAATTTTTATCGCTCGCTAGTATGTTAGGTATTGTACTCGCTGCAGTCGCCGTTGCAGTCGCCAGTAGACGATACGGACAACGCCATCAACCTATGGTTGCTGTTTTTAAAGCGTTAGGCGCTTCAACGTCACATGTTAAAAAATTATATATGCTTAATTGGGGGATACTGAGCTTAGTTAGTATCATAGTCGGACTTATTGTTGGTTATGTGCTGATGATGGCGGGTGTTAGCGCTATTGAGAGCTATCTGTCATTAGAGGAGAGTCAGTTAACCTTTAAACCTTTTATAACCGCAATTATTACCGGGCTACTTTGCGCAGTTGCTTTTGCTATCCATCCGATCACAGAATTAATTTCGACAAAACCACTCGATGTTATCCGTGGTTTTAGTCAAAGTGTTTTACCGCGTTTTGGTTGGCATCAAGTTATTCCACTAGTGGCACTTTTCGCGTTACTGATGTTGTTTAGTCAAGACCTAATAATGAGCCTGTCACTGTTACTTGGAGGCATACTTGTTTCAGGTGTTTTATTGCTCCTAGGGCGATTAATTATGGGCGCTGGGCGAAGTGCAGGCGCTAAAGCGGGTAAAGCTTGGCATTTAGCCTTAGCCAACTTAAAGCGTCGAGCCAATGAAAACAGTGTGCAATTAGTCAGTTTTACTATCGCTATTCAATTATTACTGTTAATTACGGTCATGAAAAGTTCAATTATTGATGAATGGCAAGCACAGTTCCCTAAAAACACGCCTAATCACTATTTACTCAATATTGCGAACGAAGAAGTTGCTCCACTTAAAGCCTTTTCTGAAGAATTAAGTCTTGATAATCAAGGTTTTTATCCTATTTTTAGAGGGCGTTTGTCAGCTATTAATGGTGAGAAAACAGTGAGTGTTGACGATGAAGGCAGTAAGGATTCATCAACAGTAAAAGAAAGTAAAGCGAAAGAAAGTGATGAAGAAAAGCCGAAAGAACGCAAAGGTGCTGGTCGAGAATTAAGCTTAACATGGCAAGCAGAGTTACCGATGACCAATGAAGTTGTGGAAGGGCAGTGGTGGCAAAAAGCTGATACCTTGCCACAAGTTTCTATGGAAAAAGGGATGGCAGAGCGCTTAGATGTTAAGCTCGGTGATGAGCTGACTTTTACGATAGGCACTGACGAGTTTTCTGTGCCTGTTACCAGTATTCGTGATGTTAATTGGAAAAGTCGACAGTTAAATTTCATTATGATTTTTAACGAAGCCGCTGTTATTGATATCGACACCACCTATATTTCGGCGTGGATGATTGCAGAACCACAAAAAAATGAAGTTTATCGTTTTCTCAGTGAATACCCCACCATTTCAATTATGGACTTTGGTGCGATTATGAAACAGCTAACGAGCATGATCGAACAAGTCTCTATCGCTATTGAGCTTATTTTAGTGTTAGTTATTTTAGCGGGAAGCTTAGTGTTAATCGCACAAGTACAAGCGAGTATGGAAGAGCGAGAACGAGAATTGGCAATTTTACGTACATTAGGTGCAAAAGGTTCATTACTGCGTAATAGTGTTTTGTTCGAGTTTGTTGCACTTGGTGCTGTGGCCGGTTTAATGGCAAGTATCGCTATGGAAATAGCGGTGTTTTTCTTACAAACTCAAGTATTTGAAATGTCACCGAGTTTCCACTTCAGTTACTGGTTAATAGGTATAGGGGCAGGCGCTGGGTTTGTTGGTGTCATGGGAATGCTAAGTTGTTGGCGACTATTGAACCTGTCCAGTTTGACATTGATCCGCCGTACTATGTAAACACACTCGTTTTGTCTCGACCGAAACTTAAGTTTATTAGCACTAGATTTAAGTTTCGGGTATAGTTGTTACCACAGTAACGTTTTTTAAAAGATAAAGTTAACACTATGGGATTAATAGAAAAATCAGGTGGCGCAGTAAAAATGCTGGTGGTAACAGCAGCACTGTTTGTTGTTTTTGCGGGTATAAAAACCGCCGCTAATATTTTAGTACCATTTTTACTCTCTGTTTTTATCGCTATTATTTGTAACCCGCTTATTGCGCGGGCAAGTCGCTATAAAATACCGAAAGTTGTTGCTGTACTTTTAGTGATCGCCTTGTTTGTTATTATTGCTTTGTCACTCGCTGGGCTAGTAGGTAAGTCGCTCACGGAACTTTCTTTAAAGCTACCTGAATATCGCGAACAATTAAATGTGCAATTTGTTTGGTTAACCGCACAATTAGCCGATAAAAATATTATTATATCACCGGCATTACTCATGGAGTATTTTGACCCTGCAGCGGCCATGGGACTAGCAGCAGATATGCTGAGTGGATTAGGCAGCGTGATGGCCAATTTATTTCTTATCATCATTACCGTTATTTTTATGCTTTTTGAAGCATCATCTATTCCTAAAAAATTACATTTTGCTTTAGCTGATCCCGAAATGCGTTTAAAACAAATTGACCGTTTTCTTACCTCCGTCAATAACTATTTAGCGATAAAAACCTTAGTCAGTATTGCAACGGGCATTATTGTCTCGCTGATGCTATGGGCCTTTGGTTTAGACTTTTTCTTACTTTGGGGAGTGCTCGCTTTTCTGCTTAATTACATTCCTAATATTGGTTCTATTATCGCAGCAGTTCCTGCTATGTCGCTTGCAGTGTTGCAATTGAGCTTACCTGAAGCAGGTCTTATAGGTCTTGGGTATGTCGTCATTAATATGGTCATGGGGAATATTGTCGAACCACGTTACTTAGGAAAAGGACTAGGTTTGTCAACTTTGGTTATCTTTCTTTCACTCATTTTTTGGGGATGGTTGCTCGGATCAGTAGGTATGTTACTTTCAGTACCATTAACGATGATTATTAAAATTGGCTTAGAAAACGCAGAAGAAGGTCGTTGGTTTGCTATTTTATTATCAGGTGACGATGATATTAACGAACTTGAACATATTGATGTTAAGAGCTAAGCCTAAATTTATAGTATATTTACTTTTTTAGGCCCAGCTTACATTGACCGTTAGATAAAAATTGTACCGCTTCTTTACGTTTTTTACCGATGAGAAGTGGTCCATCATCCATGAACAGAAAGTTTTTCCAACAACGTTGAAAAACAGCCCACGTTGTTTCAATAACATTATTTCTAGCACTACAAAAATAAACAACAGTGTTGTTGTCCCATGCTAAATGAGCAATCACTTCTTCTGGTAATTCTGCCTGTTCGCTGTCCCAAATACTTTCCCACGCCAATGCTTTTTGCCATGTGGTTTCTTCAAAAGGCCAATCACCTTTTTTAAAGAAGTCAGGATGGTCAACTTGGCGGCTAATAAAGGTATCCCAAACAATTTGTGCCCGAGCCTGTGCCATCGGTTTTATTTTTGCTTTATCTTTATCATTTATTGGCAAGCTCTTATGTCTAAAGATCCAAGCATTTTTAAGGTCATCTAAAGGAATATAATTCATGAAGTCACTAGGGTTATTTGAGAGAGTACGGAATCATTTGTAGATGATACACCATTAAGGTTGAGTTTTTGACTTGATAACGGGTTATTTTTTTCTATGGCTTTTAAAAGGCCATTTTAAAAATCTAAAATTTGATAAATAATTAAAATTTTGCGTTTATCATTGTTACTTTTTATGTAATATTAATGTTAATGAGAAGCAAGTGGTTTTTAAATATTATGTCGCTTAATACCCTGTTTAAATTTAAGCCAATAGATATTGGCCGTGACTTAAAAGAAATATAACGTGAAGAGTAACAAAATGGAATTGAGCTTTTTTTCAGAAATAATCATTAATGGTTTATCTATTAGAACAAATTGAATATAAAAGAAAATACTCAACAGACTTTGAGTTTTATCCTAATGGTGAGCAAATAGAAGTACATATAGCGGTTAGGTAGCTTTATCTAGCCTGTTTACAGTCAGTAATTTAGCCCTTAAAGAGGGAACTTCAATGGAGTCAATAATATTGAACAATCGAAAAAGGTTATTTATATTCCTACTTGCTCTAGTGGCAGTTAATGCTCATGCGATGTCAAAATTAAATATAGGGGATATTCCCCCTAATTACCTCGGTGAAAATAGAGAAGGTGTAAAAGTTAATTTAGCCGACAATAAAGGGAAAATTGTTATTATCTCATTTTGGGCATCGTGGTGTGCTCCTTGTTTGAAAGAACTTCCTATTTTAGAAGAAATTCAAACAACATTAGGTAAAGATAAAATACAAGTGGTCGCCGTTAATTTCAAAGAAAGCAGGAAACAATATCGAAGTATCAAAAAGCAATTATCAGCACTAGCATTAACGTTAACACATGATAAACGTGGTAATTTGGGGAATAAATTTGGTGTTGAAGGAATACCTCATTTATTCATTGTTGGTAAAAACGGTGAACTCATCTATCAAAGTGTCGGCTATGGCGACTCTTCTAGAGAAAAAATAGTTAATATTTTGAATAAAGAGCTGTCGAGTTAACTATTACGGATGCTAATTAAAGTGCAAAACAAAGCTATTAATTGATTATTGGTTGTATATATTTAGGTTTTAATCTGAAATCAATTAGTTAATAGCCATAAGAGTAGCGGTATAAGTAGAAATCAGCATCAGTCATTTGTCGCGTTTCGCTTTAAAAACATATCACTTTAAATCTTGCCGCTAACGTAAAAGAACTCAATTGAAAGGAAGGGATGTAGACAGTTAAAATATGATATTTTGACTGTCTCAAATTACTAATTATATTTCAACACATTAGTTTGCTAATAAACCCATTCGTTTATATGCTTTTATGAGAAACATGATTAAAAATAATTGGGTATTTAAATGAGTAAAATTGTATTAATTGTAGATGACAGTATTGTTTCTCGAATGATGCTTAAAGAAATTGTTAAGTCTTATATACCTGAGGTCAATATCATTGAAGCTGGAGGCGGAGAGCAGTGCTTGAGCCAAATAACAGCAAAAAGTAAAATTGATATTGCGATTTTTGATTATAATATGCCTGGTATGACAGGATTTGAATTGATTTCTGCTTTAGAGAAGCTAATTTCAATCCCTAAGCGAGCTTTGCTAACCGCAAATATCCAAGATGAAATAAAGCAGCAGGCTGAACAAGTGGGTGTTGTTTTTTTAAATAAACCCATTACCGAAGAACTGATTAGCAATTTTTTAATGAGTTAGGAAGTAATATGAAGGATAATTTATCTCCACTTGAAATCGATGCTCTCACCGAGATATTTAATATCGGTATTGGTCGAGCGGCCAACGCCCTTAATAAAATGGTATCTCAACCGGTTGATTTAACTATCCCAAAAGTCGAAATTGTCTCTAACAAAATAGCAAAATCTAAATTAAAATTTACTAGTGATACAGAAATTAGTGCAGTAATTCAACGTTTTGAAGGTGATTTTAAAGGCCAAGCTTTACTCATGTTTAGTAAAGAAAGTGGTTTGCAATTGGTCAGTACTTTACTTGGTAATAAATTTCCACCTGAGGCTTTGTCTGATCTTGAGCAAGATTCTTTAGTAGAAATAGGTAATGTTATTTTAAACGCCTGTTTTGGAACAGTAATAAATTTTCTTAAATCTTCAATTAAAATCGAAATGCCTGAGTTTATACAAGGAGACATCAACAAAGTTTATGTTTATAGCAGCGAAAATGATTGGTCTTTATATATAAAAGTTAAGTTCACTTTGCCCGATGATAATATCGAAGGTTTTATCTCTTTCATTATGGATATTACTTCGTTAGAGATTTTTCAAGAATCGGTGCGAAAATTTGTCTTTGGCATTACTAAAAATAATAAAGCTTAGCTCTGTTATGAATAATTTAACAAAAGATATTTTGTTTAGTTCCGTCAATGATCTTTCTCTTGGTATTATCATTATTGATGAAAATCATCAGATTGTTTTTTATAATCGGTGGATAAAAGATCATTCTGCTATAGTTGATAATAAAGGTTTTGGTTGTAAACTTGGTAATATTTTAGAGGGGTATAACGATTCTCGCTTAAGTGATGCATGTAGTGAAGCGTTAACGTTAGGGCTGCCCACTAAACTCTCTAATACATTTAATCCTAAACCTTTAGCTTTATTCCACAAAAGTCATGTCGGTGATAATGATTATCGTGTGCAACAGCAAATATCGATTAAAAGCATCAACACTTTCCCCAATGAACGCTTATGTGAAATTCTTATCCAGGATGTTTCTAGTTCGGTTAAAAAAGAATTGATGCTGAAAAGTTTAGCCGATGAAAATAAGAAACAACAATTAAAGGCTGAATTAGCCAATAGAACAAAGTCACAGTTTTTGGCTAACATGAGTCATGAAATTAGAACGCCCATGAACGGTGTTTTGGGTATGTTGAATTTATTATCAACAACTCATCAAACCCCAGAACAGGTTCACTTTACTCGTTTAGCACAATCAAGTGCGGATACTTTACTTCATATTCTTAATGATATTTTAGATTTTTCAAAGATAGAAGCGGGTAAACTTGAAGTTGAATTAATTACCTTTGACCTTTTAATAAATTTAGGCGATTTAATTCAGTCTTTATCGATGAGTAGTAAAAAGAAAAAATTAGAAATTATTCTTGATGTCACCGGTGTTACTCATCAAATGGTTATTGGCGATCCTGGCAGGTTAAGACAAATCATTACTAACTTAGTGGGTAATGCAATTAAGTTTACCTCAGCCGGTGAGATCATTGTTAAAGCACTAACAACTTTGAATGAAACAGGTGATATTACCCTAAATATCAATGTTATAGATACGGGTATAGGCATACCTACTGATAAGTGTTCAATACTCTTTGATGCATTTACTCAAGTTGATGTATCGACAACACGAGAGTATGGTGGCACAGGATTAGGATTATCTATCGTAAAACAATTGTGTCAATTAATGGGAGGGGGAATTACCGTTAGCAGTGTCCTTGGTCAGGGGAGTGAATTTAGTGTTAAAATTCAATTAAAACCAAGCGCGGAAAAACCACGTAATAAACCAAATATTAATTTAAATGGAATAAAAATTTTAATCACTGATGATAATCAGACTAGCCTAGATATGCTTAGCAAACAGCTAAATCTTTTTAATATTGCAGTGGTACAAGCTAATAGTGGCAGTAAGGCTTTAAAAATACTAAAAAAATACGATAGTGATTATTTTTCTATGGTTATTATTGATATGCAAATGCCTATAATGTCAGGTGACATGCTATGCGCTGAAATCAGAAAAATTAAGGCTCTTGATAACCTTAAATTAGTGATGCTTACTTCAATGGGACAGGTTGGAGATGCTAATTTTTTTTCAAAATCAGGTTTTTCAACTTACCTAGTAAAACCCGTAGTCGTTAATGGATTACTTAAGACAATAAATAGTATTCTTAGCAATGAACCCACATTAAACAATGCAATTACTCAGGTAACTAGACATAGCATTGTAAAGGTGGAAAGTGCAGAACAGGTCGTTGTTTCGAAGATATTGTTAGTTGAAGATAATAGAATCAATCAACAAGTTGCAGTAGGTATATTGAAAAAACTTGGTTACTCTGTTGATATTGCTTTCAATGGTGTAAATGCGATAGAAGTTCTAGAGAAACAAAATTTTGAGCAACCTTACCAGCTAATTCTGATGGATTGTCAAATGCCAGAAATGGACGGTTATCAAGCAACAGAACATATTAGAAAAAATATGGACAGTGCCTTATTCTCGGCTATCCCTATTATTGCCATGACAGCAAACACTATGAAAGGCGATAAAGAAAAATGTTTAGCTTCAGGTATGAACGACTACATTTCTAAACCTATTATCCCTAATTTGTTACAAGAAAAAATTATTCAATGGTTGAAAACGAATAATTAATTCATAACTATTTTGAGTTTTAGTGATGGCTGTTATTTACTACAATAGATCAGAATCGCTGGTGTGATAATTAAACAAATAGAAACCGGCTTTTATCTTAGTTAGTCAAAAGTTAGCCATATATTTAAATCTCCCTTTTAGCAGACACTGAAAAATTATTCTACTTAACTACCACACTCACACTAATGCTAATGAAAAACGGTATAGTTACGCACTTCTGAACGTCCTGAATAAAATTCAAGATGAATTAGAAAAAAAAGAGAATAGCGTACTCTAGAGTTAACCCAAATAAACAAAAAATTAGTTGTAGTATTTGAGTCTTTAACGTGAAACAAGACCAACCGGTTGAATTTGAGGAACTGACTGCATTGGCTAACATAGTTGGCGTTACTGCTTACGAAATTAATACCCCATTGGTATTGCTGTAAAGGTGCTAGTAATTTAGATCGAGCATCAGAGCTTGTCAGAAACTTTAAGATGATTGCTGTTAATGAATATCCACAATTTATCATTGCATTTCTTAGAAAATTTAGAATAAAGGTAGTTAGCTTACATTTTAGGTATTCCTACATCACGTATTTAACGTACAGGTTAGCCCAGCATTATGAATTATCCTTAATATAAGTTTCATTCAATAACCGTTATATATGTTAGAATTCAAATAATCTTATTATTTAACATTATTAGGCGTATATCATGTCAGAACACACAATTATCGACATTTGTGTTAAACCTATAGAACTTTGTAAATTACTCAAAATTGCCAAGATGGTTGTTGGTGGCGAAGCTAAAACCATGATCAGTGAAGGTCATGTTTTAGTCAATAATGAAGTTACCATTCAAAAGCGTAAGAAAATTAGCCCTGGCGATATTATCGAATGTAATGGTAAAATTATTGAGGTCGCTTATAACCCAACCAAAAAATCAGCAGAATTTATTAGTACCGTAGTGTCAGCGAGTAAAAATTCAAAAAAGAAAAAAAGAGCTAAAAGTAAAGCACGGGTTATATCATCAGAAACGGTTACTGAACCATCGTTAAAGCGATCGAAAAGAAAGCCTATTTCACGTTAGTTTTTCGTTAATACTTTACGGTAATTTAAAATAAATGGTGATATTTAATGGTAAAAATTTCAATTTACTGTGAATTTCAAAAGGTAGTATTAAAAATGTTATCTCATAATAACTCCGTAAAACTATCCTTGATATAGTCTCACAGGTCTTAATTGGGCCTTATCTGGCCGTTACCGTCTGCAAGCTTATAAAGCTTCTCCAACCTATGTGTTGGTTAGTCGTTTTGTTAATTTGGCTATTTTGGAGTACCGCAACTTAGTGGATGTGTCTGGTGCGACTAAAAAGTGTCGATGTTACGTTATTGAAGGCGTGGACATAAAGATTCATAAAGCTTGTTTATTCAGGCTTTATAGATCTTTCATGAAGCTGAGTTTGTTGCTGCCACTAGACTCTATTAATGTTTTAAACCATTTTTTAATTAAAAATATTTTATTTTTGTTTTACTGCTTTGTTGTAAAGTCATTAACCAACAAACAACTTAACAGTATTCCTTCTCTGCCCCAACAACAAACTACCACTAATTGAATAAAAAAGAGATTTAGGGTTTTCTTAAATCAATGTGATGCTAAACCCATAATTTATAATGCAAAAATGGCAAGTGTTGATGGTTCTGACACTACATGCACTGTATCTCTTACCAGCATATATGTACTGACAGAATTTGCGCGACCATTATTATCGTAAAAATTATGTTCAGTGTAAATAGAGTCATTTATTGACACCCAAAGGCCTAGCTCCGGATATTAAGCCGTAAGTACCGTAGTTACTGTTATTGAATTCCGTCAAAAACTATTGACTAATCCAGAGAATGAATAGAAAACGCTTGCATACATAAATGGCAGTAAAGCACCCGCCTATGCCTTAGACAAAAGATTAAGGCGAGTTTTGATGAATAGGAGTAAACACCTAAATTATGAAGTAAGATATACTTTAGATATTAAGAAAAAACATGCATGTTACTTAAATTCAATAATAAATTTTACGAAATAAAGGAATGAATATGGTTAATAAATTGGGCTTATTGTTGATTTTGTTATGTTTACCAACCCTTACTCATGCCAGTCAAGATGTTGTTTTTAACAAGCCTCTTTCAGCTTTTGACCCACGATATACATATACGTATGAACTAATGGAATTGATTTTTAAAGCAACTCCTGAATATGCTAATGCCCAAATTAAAACAACAGAAATGAATATGACTAGAAGCCGAATTTTTCATGAATTGAAAAAGGGTAAGTTACTTAATGTTGTTGCTGAAGCTCCTCAACAGGAGTGGGATAGTAATTTAATTGCTGTACCTATTCCAATTAGAAAAGGTATTCAAGGCTTTAGAGTTTTTATTATTAAAGATAAAAACCGTGAAAAGCTTGCCCATGTTGATAGTTTACAATCATTAACTGCTTTGTCTACAGGGTCTGGAAGTGAATGGTCAACTAGACTTGTGATGGAGCAGGCTGATTTTTTTGTTGTGACGGCAAATCGTTATGAGTCGTTATTTAGTATGTTATCAATGCAGCGTTTTATTACTTTTGGCAGAGGCATTAACGAAGCCTACCAAGAGGTTGAAAGCCATTTAGCTTTATATCCTGATTTCGTAGTTGATGACCATATTTTATTAGAAATTCCGTTAGCTACTTATTTTTATGTTTCACCATTATTCCCCGAGATAGCAGACCGTATTAGAGTAGGGTTACTACGACTGATAAACAATGGTGAGTTTGATCAATTTTTCTTTAAAAAGTATTGTTCAGATATATTAAAAGCAAATATGCCTGAAAGAATGCTGTTGAAAATTGATAACACACAAGTTTCAGTAGAACGAATGATTTCTTTAGTGGGAGAGGGTTTTCTTCTTAATCCTCATAAGTCTTATCAAAAACTTTGTTTGGCAGTAACATGATGAAAATCGGCTTTCTTTTTTTACAGTTGCTAAACAAGTAAAAAAGTTAAGTTTGCCTGTTACTAATTAAACGATAGAAATAATGTATTAGAAAATATATGGCTAAAATTTTATAGGTTAATTGATACTAATTAAATAAAACTTATGGGACGGACATTAGTGAGAAGTTCCATAATTGTTAGGATACTTTCATGAAACTTCTTGCTGTAATTGTTGAATTAAATAGCACTATGAAAACAAATGCATTAGAGGCATGGAAAAGGCTAAAGGATAAACAGAGTATTTCATTTATTTCGGACAACTCTCCATGCCCCCATTTCATGTTACTCAGTGGTGTTTCATTTGATCGGTTAAGCCAATTAAGGAATATACTGAATGAGCTAGCTTCAGAACACCCACGATGTCAAATTAAAGGAAATGGCATAGGGATATTTGTAAGGGACACACCTGTTATACATATAAGATGGAATATTTGTCCAAACATAACATCGCTTCAACAAGATATCTTATGTCAATTATGTAATGAGGTGGATCAAAACTGGGTTGCAAAATCCTCGTTAGCATATAAAGATTCTAGCTATGAAAGCCTAAATGTGTCACTCGGTTTATTGTCTGATCTAGATTTCGAATCCTATATGCATGTTGAGTCCATAGCGATTTATCGAATAGAAACGGGTCGACCAGAAAAGAAGTTATATGAATTTATGCTAAATAAATTAGAACAGTCTTCTTAACATGTAACTAAATTGGGATTCACAAAGCTGTTATAAAATTTGCTGAGAAAATCGCCAGCTGGTATTCGACTCACTCATTAGTTAGGCGTTACCAATACAAAAAGTAATCCAAATCTGTGCTTTTATTTCACTGCTAAATGTCGTGTTTGGGCATTTAGAGTCTATACATGATCATAAAAAGTTTCAAAACTGATGACTTTACATCGTATTTATTTGTTTGATATTACTTACTATTGATAACTTACCCGTTGCCGAATTTTCAATATGCTGCGACTACCAACACATTAACACCCGCCTACGTTCAAGATATTCCGCGCGGCTATATGCGCGGCGCACTTCATTTTTATCAACATGAGCAAGGGCGGCTTCTATAACGTCTGGATCATGGCCTTGTTCGTTTAAGGTTGTACTCGCTAATGCCCGTAAGCCATGGGCAACGAGCCTATTTTTATAACCCATACGACTCAATGCTTTATTAGCTGATTCAACGTTACAATGCTTGTGATGGTTAATATAAGAAGGGAATAGGTGTGTTCTGTCACCGCTGAACGGTTTTAAGCACGCTAATATTTTAATGGCTTGTGGTGATAACGGTACTTTGTGCTCTAAGCGCATTTTCATACGTTCGGCAGGAATGACCCACAATTTATTCTCTAAATCTATTTCTGACCACTCGGCCTTAGCGCTTTCGCTGGGGCGAGTCATTGTGTGAAGTTGCCACTCAATTAAACATCGGGTGACTAGCTTAATGCTGGCGTAACTGATGTCCTTCATTAGCTTACCTAATTCATGTGGGCGAATGGTTGCCATATTAGTAGCTTTAGCCGTTTGAAACGCGCTACGAATACATGATAAAGGGTTATGGTGTAATATCCCCGTATTAACCGCATGAGTCATTACATTGTTTAAATGACCGATGATCTTCCCTGTAGTTTCTAAGTTACCTTTATCCGCTAATGGCTTTAATACTTCAATAGCTTCAGGCGCTAAAATTTTATCAATTGGTCTGTGGCCTAGCTTAGGAAAAACATGATTTTCAAACTTACGCCATAGGCTTTTAGCGGTATTTTCTGCAATGTAGTCTTCTTGATGTCAAACCAATCTGTCGCAACACTCTTTAACGTATGGCTAGCTAAAAGCAATTGCTCTCTGTGCTGGTCATCTTTGTATTCTTTAGGAGCAATACCTTTGGCTAAAAGCTCACGTGCGGCTACGCGCTTTTTTCTTGCTTCAGATAATTACGTTTCAGGATATGAACCAAAACCAATGCTGGTACGGGATTTTGTGTGGGGTTTATAGTCATCAAATATCCAAGTCTTAAAGCCGTTGGGTTTTACTCTTAATAATAAACCACCGCCATCACTAAGCTTATATAGTTTTTCTTTTGGTTTAGCTTGTTTAACTTCTGTGTTGGTTAGTGGTTTTGTTAATTTTGCCATTTTGGAGTACCGCAACTTGATAGATTTGTCTGGTACTCCTAAAAGTACTACTAAAAAGCGTGGATTTCAAAGAACGCTATGAAATAGCTTGAGACATAAAAAAACCCGTAAAACCTTTGGTTATGGGCTTTACGGGTTCTTTTAGTGGGTTATTGAACCCTAATTTGGTGCTCGCTACTGGACTCGAACCAGTGACACCTTGCATGTCATGCAAGTACTCTAACCAACTGAGCTAAGCGAGCAATCGTTAGCTGCTTTAACCAACGGGCGTCATATTATCGATATGAAATCTTAGTTGCAAGTAGTTTTGTTCTTTTCAATTTAAATAATTCACTTTTTGCTTATTAATGCGCCACTTCGAGTCTTTTTTGAATGATAGTTAATCGCCATGCTAATAAAACGGCAGCGGTGGTTAACCCAAAAATAATACCTATCCAAAAACCATAAGGGCCAATAGGGTCAATTATCCAGTTGGTTAATCCTAAGATCAGACCTAAAGTTAAGCCAATAATCCAATAGGAGAAGAAAGTAATATACAGGATAGACTTGGTATCTTTATATCCACGTAATGCACCAGCAGAAATAACTTGTATTGCATCAGAGAACTGAAATAAAGAAGCCAAGAACATTAAGCTCGCAGCTAACTCAATCACTTTTTTGTCAAGTGTATAAATTTCTGCGATGGGATAACGTAAAGTAATCGTTAGTAGCGCTGTACCAACGGCAATAATAAGTGACAATATCAGTGAGTAATGACATATTTCTTTGGCTTTAGCTAACTCATTCTTACCAACAGCAAATCCTACTTGTATGGTCACGGCGATGGCTAAACTCAATGGCACCATAAAGACTAAGCCAGAGAAGTTAATGGCTATTTGATGGCTAGCCACAACCTCTGCGCCAAAGGGTACTAGAATAATAGCCACCGCAGCAAATAAACTGACCTCAAAGAGTAATGACATTGCAATAGGAAAACCGATTGCCAATATTTCTTTAATTTCTTGCCAATTCGGCCAGTAAAAACGTTCAAACAAGGAGGCATGCTTTAATTTTTTCGATACATAACAATATATAAACATTGAGATAAACATAACCCAGTAAACAATTGCAGTGGCAATACCGCAACCAGCACCTCCTAAAGCAGGCATACCAAATTCACCATAGATAAAAATATAGTTGGCAGGAATATTAATTAATAAGCCAATGATACTGATAATCATTGTTGGCTTGGTATGCGATAAGCCTTCAGAATAATTTCTTAATACAAGATATAAACAAAAACCTGGTCCACCCCAAACGATGTAACCTAAGTAATCAAACATTAATTGTTTTAAATGTGCCTCTAATGGTATTTGTTCAATAACTAAAGGGGTGATCACATAATATAAAGCGATTAATAAAATACCTAAGGTTAATGCTATCCATGCGGTTTGATATGTCGCCCTGGCAACGTAATGGAATTTTTTTGCTCCAGCAAGTTGCGATACTATGGCAGCAAGTGCCATGACCAAACCATATATAGTTAATATTAAAGGGAGCCAAATACTGCTGGCAACAGTTACGGCCGCCATGTCTGTCGCACTCACTCTACCGGCCATCACAGTATCTGCAAATCCCATGAGTGTTTGTACGAGTTGAGCGATCAAAATAGGATAAGCCAGTTTCATTAGGCTTTTGGTGTTTTTTCTAAAATCAGTAATATTCATTGGGAAAGGATACTTATAAAATCATCATTTTAAGCGTAAAAATGAGCAGTATAAGAATGATATAGGTTTAAAGCAGTTGTGCAATGCTTGTCTTGTTAATTTACAAGTAAAACAAAGAAAAAGGATACCGACATCTATGGTCTAACTAGAACACTTGTTCGTCGTCACTATCAATGACCAATTGAATTTTTTGGCGGTATTCATCAATGTGCATATTTAAATGAATATCTCGACAACAAGACGGGCATTCTTCGTAATAATCTTGATCGCCGGCTGAGGCATCTAAAGTTAAGTGCATATGATGACCACAATGAGGGCAGCTAATACGTTTGTCTTTTGTTACTTTTAAGTTTGATTCCTGGGACATGTTGCCTCCTAGACGGTTTTGTTACTAATGCTTAAGTATGCTTACATTCGTAAAAACCGCTAACTAAATTAAGAATAAACGGGTATAAATTATTTAACGTGTTGTGTTCTTTAACTATTATTTTTAAATCAATGTAATGATAAAATACGCGACAATAATGCCCTTGATTGGTCAATATATATGCCACCGTATAAATTAGCGTGATTGAGAATATGATAAAAGTTATAAATAAGTTTGCGTTGTTCGTAGCCTTTATCAAGGGGGAAAACATCTTGGTAACCTTGATAAAAATCGTAAGGTAGTTGGCCAAAAAGCTCAGTCATAGCGATGTCTACTTCGCGGTCACCGTAATAACAGGCGGGATCATATATCACTGAAGCAGAGTCAGTAAATCCTAGGTTTCCTAGCCACAAATCACCATGAACAAGACAAGGTTTAACATCGTGGTGATTTAATCTGTCATGACAGATGTTAGCAATGTGATCAATATCCCCTAGTTTTATTGATTTTTCACTCAGTAATTGCAACTGCCACGCGACACGTTGCTCAGCAAAGAATGTTTTCCAATTACTTCTCCAGTTATTAGGTTGTAAGGTGTCGCCAATATAATTGTCGTGTTGCCAGCCAAACTTTCCATGAGACGAACATTTGTGCATCATCGCTAATTTAGCACCAAAATGATGCCAGTGTTTTTCAGTCGCTTTTGCAAACGGAATGTAATTAAGCACTATAAAGCTTTTATTGCGTGTGTTTCCTAACGTTATGACTTTAGGGCAGGTAACTTGTTTTAGAGAATCTATTTGATTAAGGGCGTAAGCTTCTGATTCAAAATAATTAAAGTGATTTTTGT
Source organism: Colwellia sp. MB02u-14 (assembly GCF_014076915.1). Taxonomy (NCBI): domain Bacteria; kingdom Pseudomonadati; phylum Pseudomonadota; class Gammaproteobacteria; order Alteromonadales; family Colwelliaceae; genus Colwellia; species Colwellia sp. MB02u-14. Next base: position 283,676 of record NZ_JACGUX010000062.1, on the reverse strand, counting down.
CTTTAATTTTGACGAAGTAGTTATGATGTTCATCACTTAATTGGAAAGCTAAGTTGCTTTCACTCGTTGATATAAGGCGCTTATTTTTAACAGTAAACTTTTCGCCCGTTTTAGCTGTGATTGCTTGCTCAATACATTGCCACATAATGCACCAATTATTTATTAACCCTTCTAGTACGAGTATAGTTAATAATTGAATAATGTGTTTATTTTGAAGAGCGCGTTTTAATTCTCAATAATTAAGTGATCAATTTTATTGGGTATACCATCCCATTCTTTTGCATCGGCAGGGGCTGGAATTACTTCTGTTATTCTTGGCCACACTTTAGCGAGTTCAGCATTGAGTTCAATAAACTCCTTTTGATTTTCAGGGACTTCATCTTCTTGAAAAATAGCACCCGCTGGGCATTCAACCGGACACAAATCACAATCTATACAGTCATCAGGGCTTATGACTAAAAAATTAGGGCCTTCATAAAAAGCATCAACAGGACATACTGCGACACAATCGGTGTATTTACATTTTATACAATTGTCGGTGACTACAAACGCCATAGGTACTCTACTTTTTGAATTTCGTTGATAGAAAATATTTTGAGCTGATCATACCTAGCTTAGTAATAATTTCAATTGTTGATTTAACTGAGCGGTATGTTCAGGTAAAATGCCCAAAATTTTCTTTCTCCTTTTTTGGAACCGCCATAATATGTTGCGTTTAACAAATATTCAATTGCCGCTTGATCACCAAGAAGCCGATATTAAGAAGGCTATTCTTGATAAATTATCCATTTCTGAAGATCAGCTCATTGACTTTACCGTATTTAAACGCGGATATGACGCCCGTAAAAAAGCAAAAATAATCTTGATTTACACCCTTGATGTAAACACTTGCCTTAATGACGAATTACTTGAACGGTTTGTTAAAGACAATCAAGTAAAAGCTAGCCCTGATATGCGCTACAATTTTGTTGCTCAAGCGCCTGAAAAACCAACACAGCGCCCAGTTGTTATTGGTTTTGGTCCGTGTGGCTTATTTATCGGCTTAGTGCTGGCGCAAATGGGATTTAATCCCATTATTTTAGAGCGTGGCAAAGAAGTACGTCAACGCACTAAAGACACCTTTGGTTTTTGGCGAAAGAAAATACTTAACACCGAATCTAATGTGCAATTTGGGGAAGGTGGGGCAGGTACTTTTTCTGACGGTAAATTATATAGCCAAGTTAATGATAAAAAGCATTACAGTCGTAAAGTATTACATGAGTTTGTTGATGCTGGCGCACCAGAAGAAATTTTATTTGTCAGTAAACCGCATATTGGTACCTTCAAATTGGTAACCATGATCGAACAAATGCGCGCTAAAATTACTGAGTTGGGTGGCGAAATTCGTTTTGAACAACGTGTTGATGAGTTTCACTTTGATGAAAACCAAGGTGGAGAGGGAAGTAAACGCATCACGGGTTTAACACTCGCTAGCGGTGAACGTATCGACACTAACTATGTTGCCTTAGCTATTGGTCATAGTGCACGCGATACCTTTGAAATGTTGATTAAAAACAAAGTATCCGTTAAAGCTAAACCTTTTTCTGTTGGCTTTCGCATCGAACATGAACAGTCAGTTATCGACGATGCTCGTTTTGGTAACAACGCGGGCAATCCGATATTAGGGGCCGCTGACTATAAACTTGTTCATCATTGTAAAAGTGGTCGTAGTGTTTATAGCTTTTGTATGTGCCCAGGCGGAACCGTGGTTGCAGCAGCTTCAGAAGCAGGGCGCCTAGTCACCAATGGCATGAGTCAGTATTCACGTCACGAACGTAATGCAAATAGCGCGATTGTTGTTGGCATAGAACCTAGCGACTTTGCCAACGAAGATGATGCTTCAGATGTATTATCCGGTATTGAGTTTCAACGCCGTTTAGAAGAAAAAGCGTTTAAACTTGGTGGAGAAAATTATGACGCTCCGGTTCAATTAGTTGGCGATTTTCTCGCTGGGCGTAAAAGTGGTGAGCATGGCGAAGTTAGCCCTTCATATAAGCCGGGTGTTAAATATTGCGATTTGAGTGAAACCTTACCTGCTTTCGCCATTGAAGCTATTCGCGAAGCTTTACCTGCGTTTGAACGCAAGATTAAAGGTTTTTCAATGGCTGATGCAACATTAACGGCTGTTGAAACAAGAACATCTTCACCGATTCAAATAACGCGTGATAGAGAAACAATGCAAAGCCTGAATGTTGAGGGGCTTTACCCTGCAGGAGAAGGTGCGGGTTATGCGGGCGGAATATTATCTGCAGGTATTGACGGTATTAAAGTGGCAGAAGCTATGGCATTGGCAATGACAATGGTAGCAGAAAGATAAGTCTGCCTTTATATTGCAAATAAAGGATATTTCCCCTATATTTGCGACCTCAAATATTTCTCAAAAGAAATAGCTTTAAACATTAAAAATAAATTCAAGCGACGCTTCGTATGCGCCGCCACTGAAATAAAGGAAAATTAATGCCTGTAATTACTCTCCCTGACGGTTCAGAACGCTCATTCGACAATGCCGTATCTGTAATGGATGTTGCCTTAGATATTGGTCCTGGTCTTGCTAAAGCAACCATCGCTGGTCGTATCGACGGAAACCTTGTTGATGCTTGTGAATTAATTACCCAAGATGCTGCTTTGCAACTTATCACCAATAAAGATAGCGAAGGTCTTGAAATAATTCGTCATTCTTGTGCACATTTATTAGGGCATGCTATTAAGCAGTTATACCCAGATGTGAAAATGGCAATTGGCCCTACGATTGAGAATGGCTTTTATTACGATATTGACCTTGAAGAATCAATTACAGAAGATGATTTAACAAAAATTGAAAAGCGTATGACAGAACTTGCTCGTACGGGATATGAAGTTGTTAAGAAAACAGGTACGTGGCAAGACGCTTACGATGCGTTTACTGAACGTGGTGAAACTTACAAATTACAAATTCTTGATGAAAACATCGAGAAAACTGATACACCGGCTTTATATCATCATCAAGAATACATTGATATGTGTCGTGGTCCACACGTACCTAGCATGCGTCATTGTCATCAGTTCAAATTAATGAAAGTAGCTGGTGCATACTGGCGCGGTAATTCAGACAACAAAATGTTGCAACGTATTTACGGCACAGCATGGGCTGACAAAAAGCAATTAAAAGCATATATCGTTCGTTTAGCTGAAGCTGAAAAACGCGATCACCGTAAAATTGGTAAAACATTAGATTTATTTCATTGGCAAGAAGAAGCACCAGGAATGGTATTCTGGCATAACGATGGTTGGACGATTTACACGGAGTTAGAAAAATTTATTCGTGAAAAACTACACGAATATGATTACGACGAAGTTAAAGCGCCAATGATGATGGACAGAAGTCTTTGGGAAAAGTCAGGTCACTGGGAAAAATATGCCGATGGCATGTTTACCACTGAATCTGAAAAGCGTGAATACGCAATAAAACCAATGAATTGCCCTGGTCATGTACAAATATTTAACCAGGGTTTAAAGTCATACCGCGATTTACCTTTACGTATTGCTGAATTTGGCTGTTGTCACCGTAACGAACCTTCAGGCTCTTTACATGGTTTGATGCGTGTACGTGGCTTTACGCAAGATGACGCCCATATTTTCTGTATGGAATCGCAAGTTCAAGCAGAAGTTAAAAAGTGTATCGAAATGGTATACGACGTATACGGTTCATTTGGTTTTGAAGATGTCGTTGTTAAATTGTCTACTCGCCCTGTGAATCGTATCGGTAGTGATGAGATTTGGGATAAAGCTGAAGCGGGTCTTGCACAAGCATTAACCGACAGCAACATCAAATTTGAGTATTTACCGGGTGAAGGAGCATTTTACGGTCCTAAGATTGAATTTACTTTAATGGACTGTTTAGGTCGTGCTTGGCAATGTGGTACAGTGCAGCTCGATTTTGCTTTACCAGAGCGTTTAGGCGCAACTTATGTGGGTGAAGACAACGAAAGATATATTCCTGTCATGATTCATCGCGCTATTTTAGGTTCACTTGAACGTTTTATCGGAATTTTAATTGAAGAGTTCACGGGGAAATTTCCAACGTGGTTATCGCCAATTCATGCAACTGTGATGAATATTACGGGCAAACAAGACGAATATTGTGAAAAAGTTGTAAAAAAACTAAAAGAAAGTGGATTTAGAGTAAAACTAGACTTGAGAAATGAGAAGATAGGCTTTAAAATCCGCGAGCACACTTTGAAGCGTGTTCCCTATTTGTTAGTTGTTGGTGACAAAGAAATGGAAGCTGGCGAAATTGCCATTAGAACGCGAAGTGGTGAAGATTTAGGAAAAATGTCTGTTGATGACTTTATTTCAAAATTAAGTGAAGAAGTTAACGCTCGTAGTTAACGAATAAATTACTTATAATAACGTTTAAACAAGCATAAAAATATTTTATTAATCTGAGTAGTTGTTAAGTTAAAAATAACACCAGCGACTTGGAACAAAGTTCTTTGGAGGAACATGGCTATTAAAGGTGGACAACGAGGCGGGCAAAAAGAGCCAGCACATCGTTTAAATGAGTTAATTACAGGTATTGCTGATAATGAAGTTCGTTTGATTAGATTTGACGGAGAGCCTGGTGGCATCGTCACATTAGATGAAGCAATGGATCAAGCTGATGAAGCTGGTGTTGATCTTGTTGAAATAAGCCCTACGGCTAAACCTCCTGTACTCCGCGTTATGGATTACGGTAAGTTTATCTATGAAAAAGCTAAAGAACAAAAAGAACAGCGCAAAAACCAGAAACAGATACAGGTTAAGGAAATTAAATTCCGTCCTGGAACAGATGAAGGCGACTATCAGGTAAAACTACGCAACCTGAAGCGCTTTTTAGAAGGGGGCGATAAAGTTAAAGTAACTTTACGTTTCCGTGGTCGTGAAATGGCTCACCAAGAACTTGGTTTACAACTTCTAACTCGCGTTAAGCAAGATTTAGAAGAGTTAACTGTAGTTGAATTCTTCCCGCGTCGTGCGGAAGGAAGACAAATGGTGATGGTACTAGCACCAAAAAAATAATCAATAACCGGTATTTCAAGTAACTTATTTTTATGAAAATTAAAATTAAGTTCACCCTTATTGTTTTTAACGGGTAATTTTAGGCCTGAAAGTAGAAACTAACGTTTATTTTTGTTTAACCTTAAATAAGCAAGTTAAGTTTTTCGCCTAAGTTGCTAAATTTCAATGGCAATGTTTCTGTGTAATAACACAAACATGAATGCGGAGTAATATTCATGCCTAAAATGAAAACTAACAAAGGTGCTGCGAAGCGCTTTAAAAAAACAGCCTCTGGCTACAAGTTCAAACAAGCTGGCCTTCGTCATATCTTGACTAAGCGTCGTACTAAAGTTAAACGTCATCTTCGTGCTAAGTGCATGATTTCGGCAGCTGACATTAAGTCAGTTAAAAAACTTTTACGTCACGGTTAATAGGAGAGATATAGAATGGCTAGAGTAAAACGTGGTGTACAAGCTCGTGCACGTCACAAGAAGGTTCTAAAGCAAGCTAAAGGTTATTACGGAGCACGTAGCCGTGTTTACCGTGTTGCTTATCAAGCAGTAACTAAAGCAGGTCAATACGCTTACCGCGATCGTCGTCAACGTAAACGTCAATTCCGTCAGCTTTGGATAACTCGTATAAATGCAGCAGCTCGCATAAATGGTTTATCTTACAGTGTTTTCATTAATGGTCTTAAAAAGGCTGCTATTGAAATCGATCGTAAGATCCTAGCTGATATTGCAGTATACGACAAAGTGACATTCACATTCTTAGTTGAAAAAGCGAAAGCTGCTTTAGCTGCATAGAATTTGAAAAATCTTTGAGACAAGGACGCCAGTAGGCGTCCTTTTCTTTTTTAATCATTCTAACTTGTTCTTTAGCTCACTTTCTGCGTTTTAAAGTACTTACTAATAGTCATTAGCTCCGTGCTTTAACCTTGAAAATAAACTAAATATCTTCGTTAAAATGTATTAAAATTGTTTTATTAATTATACCGAATATTATTTTATGTACAGGATGTCAATGAGTGACGTTAATATCTAAAAATACTATTCGCTACAATTAATTTTAACTTGATAATTAAGGTTTAATCCGATGAGTCTTGCAGATCAAATTTTAGCGGTAAACAATGATTTACCTATTCGCACCGATGCACCTGTTCACAGCGGCAAAGTTCGTAGTGTCTACTGGTTAACTGATGCAGATAGTAAACGGTTAATTCAAGAAAAAGGTTATGATGTTGCCGATGATACGCCATTAGCTATTATGGTGATCAGCGACCGTATCTCTGCCTTTGATTGCATTTGGCAAGGCGAAGGCGGCATGAAAGGTGTACCAGGCAAAGGCGCATCACTTAATGCTATTTCAAATCATTGGTTTAAGCTTTTTAAAGATCAAGGCTTAGCCGACAGTCACATTCTTGATATTCCACATCCGTTTGTGTGGATCGTTCAAAAAGCAAAACCGGTCATGATTGAAGCTATTTGTCGTCAGTATATAACGGGGTCAATGTGGCGTTCATATGTAAAAGGCGAGCGTGAATTTTGTGGTATTGAATTAGCTGAAGGGTTAACTAAAGATTCAAAGTTACCTGAGTTATTACAAACACCATCAACGAAAGGTATTTTAGAAGGGATCCCTGGCGTACCCGCTGTTGACGATGTAAATATTACGCGCAAGAACATTGAAGATAATTTTGAAGCATTCAATTTCAAATCACTTGACGATATAACGTTATACGAAAAGTTGTTAACGGAAGGTTTTGACGTTATTTCTGATTCGCTCGCAAAGCTTGACCAAATTTTTGTTGATACTAAGTTTGAGTTTGGCTATGTAAAAGACAGGGCTGGTAACGACAAGTTAATTTATATGGATGAAGTGGGCACTCCTGACTCTTCACGTATTTGGGATGGCGAGCAATACCGTGGTGGCAAAGTCGTTGAAAACTCAAAAGAAGGTTTCCGCCAATTATTATTAGCACACTTTCCTGATGCAGACATTTTATTAAATAAAGCCCGTATGCCTGAACGTGAAGCCTTAGCTCGCGACAATGAATTACCGGTATCAGTATTAATGGATGTGTCAAACACATATACAGCAATTGCAGAAAAAATTACCGGGCAAAAAATTGTCTTGTCTGCTAATCCTAAAGCTGAAATTATCGATATTTTACGTGAGCAGTACCAGTTAATTGACTAAAACTTTTAGTTGAGTGTAAATCGTTGATGATTTTTATAAACCCTACTCTTGAGTGGGGTTTATTGTTTTAGCCGCTTTATTAATAATAGGTTTAAGTAAATCTTGAAACTGTCCTGACGCTTTCATTTCTTTTAACACCAATGACAATTTATTGGCGAGTTTCTCCAACCGTTTATGTTTGTTTTTTGTTTACTTAATACCCGCTAAGCAATAGTAAAAAGTGGCTCTTTAACTTGTTGTAAACTCGGGGCGTTGTCTAAGTTAAATGCTTTGGTTCTAAATAATTTGCTATTAATTACTCCATGACTTGCCCATGATAAACTTTTTTTGTTAGGCAATGCCTTGATCTCTAAACGATAGCCTAATTTTTTAAATGCAACGATAATATGCTTTGGCGTTTTGATACAAAAGGGCTCATCGCTTCCATTAAAAAAGAAGTGTTCAAAGCACAAGTCAATTTTTGTTATCGCTGAAAATATTTCTGTCGAGTTAATATCGATAAAAGGCTTAAATTAATGAGCCGCTTAAGGCTTTTATCTACTTAAAAGTAATAGAAGGTCATAAAGTTTTAAAAACCCTTTTAAATCACGTTATTCCGCTACATTTATGCTTAGATATTGTGTAGTATTAGCAATAATTTTTATTAATACAATCAGTCTAGCCAAAACTTTGAAATTTACAGCAAGGTTTTAGAGCCGCTTAGAGGAACTCATGAATTTAGACGATATTATATTGCAAGCAGAAGAAGCTATTTCTGCAGCAACAGATCCTACCGAACTTGACCAAGTTCGTGTTAACTTTTTAGGTAAAAAAGGTTTGTTCACTGAGCAAATGAAAGGGTTAAGTCAATTACCTAAAGAAGAGAAGCCTAAAGCAGGGCAAGTGATCAATATTGCTAAACAGCAAGTACAAAAATTATTGACTGAACGTGGTGAATTGTTACGTGCAGAAGTTATTGCTAAGCAATTATCTGCTGAATCTATTGATGTGACGCTACCTGGACGTAGTAATGATTTAGGTGGACTTCATCCTGTAACACGCACAATTGAACGTATTGAAAGTTTTTTTGGTGATTTGGGCTTTGAAGTCAAAGAAGGTCCAGAAGTGGAAGATGACTTTCATAATTTTGATGCTTTGAATATTCCTGAACATCATCCAGCACGTCAAGACCATGATACTTTTTACTTTAATCCAAAATTAGTGTTACGCACGCAAACCTCAGGTGTACAAATTCGCACCATGGAAAAAGAACAGCCACCACTGCGTATTATTTCTCCGGGTAAGGTTTATCGTAATGACTATGATCAAACACATACGCCAATGTTCCACCAAGTTGAAGGTTTGATGGTCGACAAAGATGTTAGTTTTACGCATCTTAAAGGTATTTTACACGACTTCTTACATCACTTTTTTGAAGAAGAAGTTGAAATTCGTTTCCGCCCTTCATATTTCCCGTTTACAGAACCTTCTGCGGAAGTTGATATTATGGGTAAAAATGGAAAATGGTTAGAAGTATTAGGTTGTGGCATGGTGCACCCTAACGTATTGAAGTCAGTGGGTATTGACCCTGAAGTTTATACCGGTTTTGCTTTTGGTATGGGCGTTGAACGTTTAACAATGTTGCGCTACGGCGTAAATGACTTACGTTCATTTTTCGAAAATGATCTTCGCTTCTTAAAACAGTTCAAGTAGGAAAGCCAATAATGAAATTTAGTGAATCGTGGTTACGTGAGTGGGTTAATCCTGCTATTTCATCGAGTGAATTAGCTCATCAAATTACTATGGCTGGCTTAGAAGTTGATGCTGTAGAAGCTGTTGCCGGTCAATTTACGGGTGTATTAATTGGTGAAGTGGTTGAATGTGGGCCACATCCTGATGCTGATAAATTGCAAGTGACAAAAATAAATCTAGGTAGCGAATTTAATGATGGCGAATTAGTCGATATTGTTTGTGGCGCTAAAAATTGTCGTTTAGGTCTCAAAGTAGCGGTTGCTACTGTTGGCGCAGTTTTACCTGGCGACTTTAAAATTAAAAAAGCAAAATTACGTGGCGTACCTTCTCACGGCATGTTGTGTAGTGAATCAGAGATTGGTTTGTCTGACAGTTCAGATGGTATTATGGAACTAGCACAAGATGCTCCTATAGGCAGGTGTGTTCGTGAATACTTAGATTTGAACGATGTTACTATAGACGTTGATTTAACCGCTAACCGTGGTGACTGTCTTGGCCTTAAAGGCTTAGCACGCGAAGTAGGGGTATTAAATAGTTTAAACATTACTGAACCAGAAATTGTTGCTGTAGCTTCTACAATAGATGATGTTCGAGAAATTACGTTATCAGCAGCTAAAGCTTGTCCACGCTATTTAGGCCGAGTCATTAAAGATATTGATGTAACGGCGAAAACACCGTTATGGATGGTGGAAAAATTACGTCGTTGCGGTACACGCTCAATCGACCCTGTTGTCGATGTAACGAACTATGTGTTGCTTGAACAAGGGCATCCAATGCATGCTTTTGATTTGTCTGCACTCGACGGTGGAATTAACGTTCGTTATGCAACACCAGGTGAAAAACTGGTTTTACTTGACGGTAATGAAGTCACACTTTCAACTGAAACTTTAGTGATCGCTGATGACAATAAAGCATTAGCCATGGCGGGTATTTTTGGCGGAAAAGAATCGGGTGTTAAATCGGATGAAGAAAACAAGTCAACTGACATCTTCTTAGAGAGTGCTTTTTTTGCTCCGTTAGCTATTTTGGGTAAAGCACGTCAATACGGATTACATACTGATTCATCGCATCGTTATGAACGTGGTATCGACCCTGAATTACAACGAAATGCTATGGAACGTGCAACGACCTTATTATTGGAAATCGTTGGTGGTAAAGCGGGTCCTATCGTTGAAGCACTCAGTGATGAACATTTACCTAAAGAAAAAATAGTTACTTTGCGTAGAGAAAAACTTGATGGCCGTATTGGTCATCATATTGATGATACTAAAGTCACTGAAATCCTAACACGTTTAGGCTTTAATGTTACTTTTGAAAGCAATATTTGGACAGTTGTTGTTCCGGCATACCGCTTTGATATTAAAGTAGAAGTTGATTTAATCGAAGAAGTTGCGCGTATTTTTGGTTATAACAATATTCCAAATGTTTCGCCAAAAGCAACGTTGGCGATGCGAGAACAAAAAGAAAAGTCTCTGCCATTAAAACGCCTACGCAACGTAATGGTTAATCGTGGTTACCAAGAAGCGATAACCTATAGTTTTGTCGATCCAAAAGTTCAATCGTTAATTCATCCTGAACAAGAAGTAATGACTTTACCGCATCCTATTTCTTCTGAAATGTCAGTTATGCGTTTAAGTATGTGGACCGGATTATTGCAATCAGTTATTTATAATCAAAACCGTCAGCAATCACGACTACGTTTATTTGAAACAGGTTTACGTTTTGTGCCGGACGACACTGCAGAAAATGGTGTTCGCCAAGAACAAATGTTTGCAGGGGTAGTCACCGGACAGCGTAATGAAGAACATTGGGATATGGAAAAGTCAGCCATTGATTTTTTTGATGTGAAATCAGACGTTGAAGCACTCCTTGCATTAACGGCAGACGCTTCGTCATATGAGTTTTCACAAGATGAAATAGCCGCACTTCATCCGGGTCAAACAGCCGCTATTCATAAGAATGGCGTGTTAGTAGGCCATGTTGGTACCTTACATCCTGAATTAGAAAGAAAATTAGGCTTAAATGGTCGGACATTTATTTTTGAGCTTTTATTGTCTGAAATTTCAACACAAAAAATCCCTGAAGCTGGTGATATATCTCGCTTTCCTGCGAATAGACGTGACATTGCAGTGATCGTTGAAGAGAAAATTAATGCAAAAAATGTCTTACAACTTATTGAAAAGGTTGGCGGAAATTATTTAGTTGATCTAAACTTGTTTGACGTATACCGAGGAAATGGTATCGATGAAGGGTTTAAGAGCTTAGCGATAGCGATGACTTTACAGGATTGTGATAAAACCCTTGAAGAAAAAGACATTAATGAAGTCGTTGAACGTGTCGTAGACACATTAGAAACTGAGCTAAATGCATCACTGAGGAATTAGGTAATGGCGCTTACGAAAGCAGAAGTAGCAGAACATTTATTTGAGAAAGTTGGGCTGAGCAAACGCGACGCAAAGGATATGGTTGAGGTGTTTTTTGAAGAAATACGCGAAACTTTAGAAAGTGGCGAGCAAGTAAAGCTTTCTGGTTTTGGTAACTTTGACCTTCGTGTAAAAAGCGAACGCCCAGGCCGTAACCCCAAAACGGGTGAAGATATTCCAATTTCTGCTCGTAAAGTTGTTACTTTCCGTCCAGGACAAAAATTAAAGAGTCGCGTTGAAAACGGTAACGGCTAATTAAACCATAACGTTAAAAATAATAGTTAGCGTATTTCTTTTTTGTATTTTACGATACATGAGAATATGTTTATTAAAGGTTGCTTCGGCAGCCTTTTTTATTTTAAAGCTTTTGCAAAATTCTCTCTTAAGTGCACCATCCTTTTAAGTAGGTAACACGCTCAAGAACAATCAGAGTCGTGAATCCATACCTTGTGTTCATCAGGTATAACCTTGCTGTGTCATTACAATAGGGTATCGTAGGCGTAATTAGGAGGGCACCAATTAAGGCCTATGATTAAACCGCGTTTATTGAGGTGATGTTATCGTTTTTTAAGTTGCTTTTCTGACGACATTTTCTTACTTATCACTTTGATCAAAGAGCTAACTATTTCTTTAATTAATAAACCAACAATAGCGATTACAGCACCGGTAACGAGTGCATTTAGCGCCAATGGAATAGTGATTGAAAAATCAGTTAAGGTATCTTTAACAATGGTTCTATCAGCATAAATAATAAAGTTATAAACTTGTTCGATATAAGCGTTGTTTGTTACACCGCTAAGTTGTGATTGTAAATAGTCAACTCTTAACATTAATTGCTTAATGATTTCAGCGGTGTTAACAATAGAGGGCTCTGAATTAGCTTGGTATTTTATTATCATGGCAGATAAATCACCTTGATAATGTCGATCAGCAAGGGTTTGAAATTGTACTAAATGCAATTCTGCTTCAGATAAATGTCCAGAAAGCCGGAGCTTATATTGAATAATTAATCCAGGTAGTTGCACACCTAAAATAAATGTTATGGTAAAAAAACAGCGATCAATAATATTATTAATAATTCTAAACATAGAAATTTATCGATTAAATAAAGATGAGCAAAAAATAACAGTAACATACCTTTGTTTATATTTTTTAAAATTTTATGGTTTAAAAATTGCATATTTCTAAAATCGATTACGCATTTAATGTGAATGCAGTAAACAGTCAAATTTTTGATGGTGGTATAAATAGTGATAAATAATATAAGTAACAACGAACAAGAAAATTTAGCGTTGCAAACAACTCATGTTCCAAAAACTATAATGTCTAAAAATTTAAGTAAGCTGCGGAATGTTTTTGCCGTTGGCGGTGTCTTTATGGCGACAAGTTTTCTTGCTTCCCATGTAAACGCGCTAGAAATAGCCGGTAACTTTCACAAAGGGCAAGAGTCTACGAGTAAAGGTTACAGTTTTGCATTAGCAGACACGTTTACCAAAGGGAGTAATTTATATTGGACTGTTGCTTATAGTAGTTTAGATGACGTAAAAGTTGAATGGAATAACGATGAGTTGTTTTTCAAAATAGATACTATTGATGCGCTGCTTAGTTATCGTCATAAAATACAAAGCTATAACTCTTTTTTTAAAAACCTCACTATTGAATATCAAGTTGGAGCATCAGCAGCCCTAACCGAAAATAAATTTACTTGGCCTGAAACACCTGGCTTAGAGGAAGAAGTTCGATACTTTTCTGAAAAAAGTGATATTAATGCCATTATAGGTGTTGGCGCTTATTATAAACTTGATCGTAATACATCAATAAACTTTGGGGTAAAATATCAACCTAGTTTTTCTGAATTCGGTGCTGTAACCTCGGGTTATATAGGGGTGAGTTATCGTTTTGGTCGTGGCTTAGATTATTAAGTTTGATTAATAAATTATTTTAACAAAAGCCCAACCTTTTTTTTTGGTAAAGTTTACTATGTGAAGTATGAGGTTAAGAATATTCGCTGCCACATTGGCACTTTTTTAATTTCAAGACGTAATAACTTGTCGTGACAAGTTATAAATATCAGTTATTGGTGGGAATATTTATGTCATTAAAAATTCGTTTAAAAGCTGTGTTACTTATATCAGTGATTATGATCAACTTCTCTGCTCATGCAGCCGTACAATGTCTTTTGCCTACGCCTCTTCTTGACGCCGACGGCGATGGCTACGATGATACGGTTATCACTGGTGGTGCTTATGACTTATTCCCAAGTGATGCTACAGAATGGTATGACACTGATTTAAATGGTGTCGGTAATAACGCTGACCCTGATGATGACGGTGATGGGGTACCTGATATTTCTGACAATAACCGTGATGGAGACTCGGTTATTGATATTTATGATCCCGCTATCGAAAACTCCTTTGAATGGTTAAACACCGACGGAGATACGCTTTGTAATACCGTTGATCTTGATGATGACGGTGACGGGGTTGTTGATGTCGTTGATGTATACCCACTTAACCCTGCAGAGTGGGATGATACTGATAGCGATACTATCGGTAATAACGCTGATACCGATGATGATGGTGACGGTATTATTGATTTATATGATGCCTTTCCTCTCGATAATTCAGAACAACTTGATACAGATAATGACAGTATCGGTAATAATACCGATACTGATGATGACGGCGACGGCATTTTAGATGTTAATGATGCTTTCCCCTTAGATAGCTCGGAGACACTTGATACCGATAATGATGGTCTTGGGGATAATGCTGATAACGACACCGATGGCGACGGTTTTGCAAACGCTATTGATATTTATCCAAATAACGCATCTGAGTGGTTTGATACCGATGGTGACAATGTTGGTAATAATACTGACACCGATGACGACACCCATGACGTTACTGGAGTTGGAGATGGTATTCCTGATATCAGTGATGACTTTCCTCTAGATGCCAGAGAATGGTTAGACACTGATAATGATGGTGTCGGCGATAATGGTGATACCGATGCTGATGGTGATGGTCGCTTAAATGTTAACGATGCTTTTCCGTTAGATAATGCCGAATTTATTGATACAGATGCCGATGGTACAGGCAACAATGCCGATACAGACGACGATGGTGATGGTGTTTTAGACAGCAGTGACCCTTTTCCGCTTGATGCAAGTGAGTCGATAGACAGTGATTTTGACGGTATAGGTAATAACGCTGATGCCGATGATGATAATGACGGTGTTTTAGATGACATTAATGGTAACGGTATCATTGATGGTTTAGATGATGTATTTCCATTAGACCCTACTGAATATATTGATACTGATGGTGACGGAATCGGTAATACTGCTGATACTGATGATGATACACATGCCGTAACTGGAGTAGGTGATGGTTCACCTGATGGAGTTGACAAGTTTCCTTTAGATCCCAATGAGTACCTTGATACCGATGGTGATGGCATAGGTAATAACACTGACATCGATGATGATGGTGATGGTGTATTAGATGATTATAACGCGAATGGTATAATTGATTGTGAAGTTATTGATAATAACAGTAACGGTATATTTGATTGTGACGATCCAAATCCATTAGATATGCTAGCTACAACCGATACAGATGGTGATGGTATAGAAAATAGAACTGATGATGATGATGATGGCGACGGCTCTCTTGATGGTATTGATAAATTCCCACTAGATCCAAATGAATATCTCGATACAGATAACGACGGTGTCGGTGATAACGCTGATACTGATAAAGATGGTGACGGTATTGCCAATGGAGTTGACCCTGACCCAACCGATCCTGCTGCAAGAACAGATACTGATGGTGACGGCCTTGCTAACGAAACTAATGATAACGATGACGACAATGATGGTGTTGCAGACAACCTTGATTTATTTCCGTTAAATGCTGCTGAAAGCATAGATACCGACGGAGACGGTATAGGTAATAACAGCGATCCAGATGATGATAATGACGGCTTTGCCGATAGTGCAGATGCTTTTTCACTCGATGTAAATGAGTATTTAGACACTGACAGTGACGGCACAGGTAATAATACCGATGATGATGATGATGGTGATGGCATTAAAGATTCAATAGATGCTTTCCCGCTAAATCCTCTAGAATCAGTTGACACTGATGGAGACCTTATAGGTAACAATACTGACAGTGATGATGACAATGATGGCTTTGTTGATAGTCTCGATGCTTTTCCATTAGATTTTAACGAAAGACTCGATACAGATAGTGACGGTATCGGTAATAATACCGACACTGATGATGATAATGACACCTATGTCGACAGTAATGATTTATACCCTTTAGATGCTAATGAGTGGAAAGACTCTGATGGTGATGGTATTGGAGATAATGCAGACGCTGATGATGATAATGATAATATTCTTGATGTTGATGATGCATTTCCCTTTAATCCAGGAGAAATCACTGATACTGATGGTGACGGTATTGGTGATGTACTCGATACCGACGATGACGGTGACGGTGTTCTAGATAATGTTGATTTATTTCCCCTTGACCCTTTAGAGTCACTTGATAGCGATAACGATGGTATTGGTAATAATAGTGATAGTGACGATGATAATGATGGTGTGCGTGATGTCGATGATGCATTTCCCCTTGACCCCATAGAAAGTGTTGATACTGACGGTGATGGTATTGGTAACGTTAACGATATAGATGACGATAATGATGGCGTACTTGATTATATTGATGCACTTCCTTTAGATCCGACAGAATCACTTGATTTTGACGTTGACGGTGTTGGTAATAATGCTGACCCTGATGACGATAATGACGGCATGAGTGATGTGTTTGAGCTTAAATATGGCTTTAACCCATTTAATGTTGCTGATGCTTTAATGGACACGGACTCTGACGGCACCATAAACGTAGATGAAGAACGTAATAACACAAATCCATTAATTGATGATTATGCGCCGGTGATCACGGTACCTGAAGCTGTGCACCTTGATGCTAACCATACCTTTACCGCACTAACACGCGAGCAGTTGGTTAAGCTAACGGAAGTTTATGTTGAAGATGGACGTGACGGCGCTAATTGTTGCTCATTAACGCCCGTTGGCTTTGAACAGGGGCAAAAGCATATTACCTCGGGGGTATACAATATTACCTGGCGCGCGGTTGACGATGCAGGAAATGTTTCAACCATACGACAAATCCTTAATGTTTATCCATTAGTGAATTTTAGTGCGACACAAATATTAGGTGAAGGTGCAACAGCTAGAGTAGATGTTATTCTATCAGGCGAAGCACCTTATTATCCTATTGAGTTACCTTTTGCTATTTCAGGTAATGCTGACTCGCTTGATTATAAGATAGCCGATAATAAAGTGGTTATTAATGAGGGAACCACAGGCTTTATTGATGTCTTGATCAATAAAGACTTTCAAGCAGAAAATGATGAACAACTTATATTGAGCTTTGGCAGTGAAATAAATGCGGGTGTACACAAAACCCATACCATTGTTATTACTGAAACTAATATCGTACCGGTGACAGAGTTGCGCATGACGCAAAATAACATAGCCGTTTCAAGCATCAGTAAAGATCAAGGTGAAGTGACGATTGAATTAAAAATAACGGATGTTAATCCTGATGATCTACACATCATTAATTGGTTATTGCCTGAGTATATCAATGCAGAAATAAGCGCGAATCAATTAAAGGTTTATTTACAACCGGATTCATTTGTTTTACCTGATGAAATACAGCGTTTAATTGTGGTAGAAGTCAGTGTTACCGATAATGGTAACGGCGAATTATCACAAACTCATCGCCTTAATATCCCCGTTAATAATATCTTAGCTCGACTCGACGGCAGTGACACCGACAGTGATGGTATAGCTGACAATATTGAAGGCTATGCTGATGAGGACAACGATGGTGTACCCGCATTTCTTGACAATAACAATATTGCTTATCTACAGCCATTGCATGTAAACGCGGGTGAAACTAAATTGATGGAAACTGAACCGGGCTTGAGATTACGTTTGGGTAAATATGCTTTACAGCAATTTTCGGATGGCGTGCAAATGAGCCAACAAGAAATGGATGCAACAGGCTTAGTGCCAACCGATGATTATGATCATCGTAGTGATTATTTTGATTTTGAAATTCATAATGTTACTCCGTTTGGTGCCTCTGCATATGTCGTTATTCCTTTAAATGATGGCATTCCAAACAATTCGCTTTATCGAAAATTTAACCGCCTAAATGGTTGGCAGAATTTTGTGGAAAACAGCAATAATAGTTTAGCGTCTAGCGCAGCAGACAACGATGTCTGTCCACCACCGCAAAGCAATTTATATCAAGCCGGTTTATCGGCAGGGCATCAATGCGTGCGTTTATGGATTGAAGATGGTGGTGCAAATGATGCCGATGGCCTTGTGAATGGTATTATTGACGATCCGGGTGGAATTGCGTTAGTCCCTAATGCCGAAGTGGCAAAAGAAACAGATCCAGAGCAATCAAGCAGTGGCAGTATGTATTGGCTGTTATTATTTATTGTAGTCAGTTTGCGCTTGAAAAAATTTAGGCAAAGCAGTCTATAAAATAGTTTCACAAACAAGTTAACATTTATGTTTGTTCGCCCGTTATTTTCCTATAAAATAGCGGGCAAATTTCCTCTGCCAATAAATAATAAGTATTATTATGTTTGAACTTAAATACCATACTCCCAAAGAATGGGCGCAAGTTGCACTCGCTGATTTTAATGCCTTTTTACTTGACCATGCTACCGCAGAAAAAAAAGCTTCAGGTATGGCAATGTCTATGATCTCACATTATCCGGATAGAAAAAATATGGTTAAAGCGATGGCTGATTTAGCTATCGAAGAACTGATTCATTTTAAACAAGTGTTAAAATTAATTAATGCGCGTGGAATTCAGTTGGGTGCAGATACAAAAGACCCTTATATCTCGCAAATTCGCAAGGCGTTTCGCAATGGCACTGAAGTCTTTTTTATGGACCGATTAATCGTTGCTGGCGTTATTGAAGCAAGAGGCTATGAACGATTTTCTCTTATTGCTGAAGCATTACCTGAAGGCAAAGATAAAGTTTTATATGACGCTATTGCAAAGTCTGAAGAAAAGCATAAAAATCTTTTTATTGAGCTTGCATACGAATATTTTGATAAAGAAGAAGTCGATATACGTTTAGACGAAGTGTTAACGCTGGAAGCTGAAATTTGTGCAAAACTCCCATTTAGAGCAGCTCTGCATTAATGCTTTAACGATAAAGTATTAACAGGCTAAGCTGATGTCAAAAGCATTTAACCAATATTTTAGCCGCTATGCTGCAAATGAAGTTGAGGTATTAATTCAGCACGAATTACTTTTACCTGACGAATTTTTGGTGGAACACGTAGTAGTGATCCCTGCTTATCAAGAAACGAGCGCTTTTATTGAGCGCTTTTTAGCTTCATCACTTGTAAAGTCTCCTGTGCTTATGGTCGTCGTTATCAACGAGCCAATAGCCCAATCTTCAGCTGCTCAAATCACTGAACGCTTTAGCAAAGATTTAAAAAATACCTACGTTAATAGTCTTAACCCTCAAAAAAAATTACACAAATACTCACTCTCTTGCGGTGATATATCGTGGCAGCATGAAAACTTAACATTAATTAAAGTACATCAAAGCCAGAGCTGGCTTTTAGTGGTTGACAGGTTTACGCATGGCATAGAAAAAGAGCAGGGCGTAGGGCTCGCCCGTAAAATAGGCGCAGATCTCTGCGCTTATTTAATCTCGATAAAGAGAGTAGATCAGCCATGGATTTGCTCAAGTGATGCCGATGCTTATTTACCCGACAATTACTTTAGTGCACTGCACTCACGCGATAAAAGTACGGTAGTTTGTTGTTTTAATTTTCAGCATAGTAGCGATGATAAACGTGTTCATCAGGCTAATTTTCTGTATGAAACCGCATTACGTTATTATGTTGCCGGCTTACATTATGCCAATTCACCGTATGCTTTTTTCACTATTGGTAGTCTTTTAGCTTTTAAAGCGGAGGTCTATGTTCAAGCGCGCGGTTTTCCAAAAAGAAGCGCAGGTGAAGACTTTTATTTATTAAACAAACTCGCTAAGTTAGGCGATGTTGAATTTATTGAAGAAGGGATTGTAACGCTTGAAGCAAGAACGTCTCAGCGAGTACCCTTTGGCACGGGGCCCGCAGTACAAAAAATTCTAGACTTACAAGAGAATAAGCAAGATTATTGTTATTACCATCCAGAAATATTCATACTATTGAAATCTACACTGTGTTCATTTTCCAACTTGTGGCATCACCGTGCTGATGTAGCAACATGGTTACAACAACGCTCAACACCAGTAAGTACAGCGTTAACTGAAATTGGATTTGATAGCTTTGTTAATAAACAAACAAATAATAGCGAAAAGCAATTTAATAAACAGTTAGACGTTTGGTTTGACGCTTTTAAAACACTAAAATTTATTCATAGTGTTCGCGCAAATTATTATCAAGATATTCCCCTAGCACAAGCATTATCAAAAGCGCCATTTAGGGTTTAATAAGCTAACCAGCTAAAGTCTTCTATAAAAAATATCACAGTTACTGATTACTAATATTCCTCAATAATATAAATAAATATGAGATCCCTAGTATACTTTTAAGAGACTGGAATTTTTTACCAAGGTCATTACATTTTTATGGGAGGATTTATGAATATTTTTATAAATAATTTCAGTAAAGTGAGCTGTTTATTCTTTTTAACTTTACTGTTATCGGCATGTCAAACCAGTGATAAGTTAGCGCATAAAAATGTTTATGTGAATGAAAATCTATATTTTGATGAGTACTTTCCTAACTACCAAGCTGTAAAAGTAGAAAGCAAAGAAGACATCTTTGCTTTAGATGATCGAATGCGGCTAATGGTAAAAGAAAAGTTAATGACTGAGCGGGATATAAAAAGAAGAGCAAGAAAACTACTTAAACATATATTTGATCAAGACAATGTAGCCTTAGCTTATAACAGTGCGGCTAATGTCAGTGCTATTGGTGCATATAATAATCAACAGGCGAACTGTTTATCGCTTACTATTATGGCCTATGCTTTAGCCAAAGAAGCTCAGTTAGCAGTCGACTTTCAGGAGGTTAAAATACCTGAGTATTGGGTACGAAATGGTGCCTATAATATGTTAACTGGTCACGTGAATTTAGTGGTTACTAAGCCTAAAAGTCCACATGCTCAAGTTGTATTCGGTAGTGACATTTTAACGATTGATTTTGATCCCTTTGTTATTAAAGCGTCATTTCCTAAAACGATTATTAGTCAGTCATACGTGTTGTCAATGTTTTATAGCAATAAAGGAGCACAAGCATTAGTCAATAAGCAGTTGACTAAAGCCTATGCCTATTTTAAAGCAGCAACGACCCTTGCACCAAACTTTAGTCCTGCTTGGGCAAACTTAGGTATTTTGTATCGCATGAGTGGCCATCTAGCCCTGGCTAAAAAAAGCTATCAATATGCACTTGAGGTTAACCCTGAAAACTTTACTGCAATGTCTAATATGTCATTATTACTTGATAATCTAAAAGACAGAAAAGAGTTAGCGAACATAAGAAAAACACTAAAAAATCAAAGAGAAAATAATCCATATTATTTTGCCCTACTTGCAAATCAAGCTTTTTATTTAGCCAATAACAAACAAGCGTTAGCTTATTATCGTCAAGCGATAAAACTAAATAAACATGAACATGCCTTTTATTTTGGTTTAGCAAAAGTTTATTATGCCTTAAATGAAAATAGAAAAGCACAACGAGCAATGGGTAAAGCTATTTTGTATAACAGGATAAATAGCATTGATGTAACATACATAGCAAAATTGAATTTTTTAAAAAAGCAGGAGCTAGATCATTAAAAAATTACTAACGTTAGGTTTATTTATGTACCTGATTTTAAGCGGCTGTGTTCGCGCTTCCATCGTCGATATAACGAATATTACACTTAACAAAGATCAATTGCTTAAGCATCTATCTTACTTATCGTCTGACGAATTAGCTGGGCGTAAAATTGACAGTGTTGGCAATAGAAAAGCTCAAAAATATATAATTAATCAATTAGTTAATCATTCAATACTCCCTTTGAATAAAGAATATCAACATGATTTTTTTAGTCGTCTGAGTGGAAGTAATATTATTGCGATGATCCCTGGTCACCAACAAATCGAGAGTTATATTGTTTTATCTGCACACTTTGATCATATCGGTATAAAAGGAAACAAAATTTATAACGGAGCAGATGATAATGCATCAGGAGCGTCTGCGTTACTTTCTATCGCTCAACAACTTATTAAAAATCCCATAAAACATAATATTATTTTACTCTTTACTGATGGCGAAGAACTTAACTTAAGAGGGGCTAAAGCGTTTGTAAAAGATCATCCCAATATTATGCGCCATACTAAACTGAATATAAATTTAGATATGCTGGCGGGTAGTAAAAGAACAAAAAAATTACGCTATATGACCCGAGGTTTTAATCAATTACTCAATGAACGTAATATAGAACAATTAACGACGTTGCAAAATTCATTCGATATTCTAATAAGAGAGGGGTTTAAGGTTAAAAGCTTTAGAGGAAACCGTCGGATAAAATGGTTATTGTCGAGTGATCACGGAGTATTTCATCAGGCAGGGATCCCGTTTATTTATTTTGGTGTGGGTACTCACATTAACTACCACGAATCGAGTGACACCTACAGTAATGTTAATCATGAGTTTTTCCATTTGGCGACTGATGCGATTTATCAACAATTGATCTTTCTTGATCACAATATATAAATATTTACTGCAGGTCATTACACTTATTTATTTTGTAAAATACAAAAAGACATATTACTGGCTCAAATTCTCAATAAATTAAGTGCTCAGTGCTTATTTACTTTCCAAATATAAGAAAAGTAAGGTATGTTAAAGTTAATAATACTTAATGACATTTTTAGTTTTAATATATGCATAACACCTATATAGCAAGACAAGCGATATTAGATAGAACCCATACCACTATTGGTTACGAACTTTTATTTAGAGATAGCCCTGATAATAAATTCCCTGAAATTGATCAAGACGTAGCGAGCTCAAAATTAATCATTCAAAATCATCTTCAAGGTGACATTCGTTCTATTAGTATGGGCAAGCTGGCTTTTATTAATTTTACTGAAAAATGTCTGGTTAACAAATACCCGTTAATGTTTGATAAAAATACGATTGTTATTGAACTTGTTGGCCATAAAATGCCGACAGAGCGTTTGTTTAAAATCATTAAGTTTTATTACGAAAAAGGTTATAAAATTGCACTAACTGAATATGATCTAGACGAAAAATGGGATGTACTATTTCCTTATATAGCAATCATCAAAGTTGACATAGAAGTGGTTAATCCTAAACGTTTACATAAAGTGCTTGAACGCTTAAAAGATCACGACATTAAACTTGCTGCAGAAAAGGTGGAAACCAACTTTCAAGTACAAGCCTTAGCAGAAGTCGGTTTTAACTATTATCAAGGTTACTTTTATCACGAGCCTGAGATAGTTGAAGGGCAAACACTTGCGCCAATAAAAGCTCAAATGTTGAATTTAATCAGTGAAACATTTCATTCGCCACTCGATTTTGAAACTATTGCGACTATCATCAGCCATGATGTAAATTTGACGGTTGGTTTATTAAAAATGGTCAACAATGTTGCAACATCAATACGGATTGAAATTACTTCTTTAAAACAAGCCACCGCTTATTTAGGCGAAGATAAACTTAAACAGTTTGTTACTATTTTGGCTTTATCTAAGTTAACTACAGAAAAAACAGATGAAGTATCGAAGCAAGCGTTGATCACCGCCAAATTGATGACTTCACTAGCAAAAGAAGGTGTGTTCAAAGAGATCAGTGATTTTGCTTTTATTACTGGCTTATTAAGCGCCATTGAAGTTATTTTACGTATGCCCATCAATGAAATTGTTAAAACAATGCCGCTGGCTATTCCAATTGAAAACGCGTTAGTTGATCACTCGGGTTTGTTGGGTGAATTACTTGATTTTACAATGAAATATATAACAGGTAATGGCGAAAATATAAATCAATTAATTGAATTGTATTCACTTGATGCCACCTTTATTCAACAAGAGTTTGTTGCCGCCTGCCAATGGTGTAAAGATCTCGATATATAACTTATCGTTCATTACTTTGTGATATTTTAAACGCCTATTCATTCCCTTTTATCTAGGCGTTTTTGTTGAGGTAACGTCACTGGGCGGTTAGCGCGAGGATATTTTCTTGGGCTGAAACTAAATTTTCACTGACTTTTTCTTTATGCATAACAGCAACCGCAAGTGGCACGGTTATCAATTGATTATTACGTTCTCCGATCATCACTTTGTTATTGCCTGCAATCAGTTCCTGTACCGCTGAAACGCCCATTTTTGTAGCTAAAATTCGGTCTTTAGCGACAGGAGAACCTCCTCGTTGAATATAGCCAAGTATACACGCGGTGCAGTCAATGTTTGCCGTTTCCTTTAATTGTCTTGCAAGCTCGGTTGCCCCACCTCGCCAAAGGTTTTCGGCTATAACAATGATGTAACTGGCATGCCTGTTTTGCTGTGCTTGGCTAATTTCTTTTGCTAAATGGCTAAGCTTTTCTTGTTCATCATTTTGAGAGAAGTTCTCGAAGGAAAGTATTTGCTCAGCAGCACAAGCAATGCCAACGTTAAACGTGATATGACCGCTATGGCGGCCCATTAACTCAACAATAAAAATACGTTCAAAAGCTTCTGCGGTATCGCGTATTTTATCAATAGCTTCAATACCGGTATTGACCGCTGTAGAAAAACCAATGGTGAAATCGGTGCCGTCAATATCATTGTCAATGGTTCCAGGAATACCAATAATATGTCCTGACCAATGTTGATTTAAAGCAAGTAGACCGTTAAAAGAACCATCGCCACCGATGACAATTAATGCGTCTACTTCTTCCTTTTTCAGTGTGACTGCGGCTAATTTTAAGCCTTGCTCTGTGAGCATAGCAGGGCAGCGAGCACTTTTTAAAATAGTGCCACCGCGGTGGATTATACCATTAACACTTGCTGGGGTTAGGGGAGTTGAACTATCTTCTATTAAACCGTTATAGCCCGAATAAAAACCGATAGTCTGTAATTTATAGTGATGGGCAGCAAGTACCACCGAACGTATCGCTGCATTCATACCGGGAGCATCGCCCCCACTTGTTAACACTGCAACCTTTTTTATCATCATAATCAGTTTTTAACGTTATATCATAACGTTTATCTTACTGAAATTTTTTACATTCGTCATTGCTTACCTTAAGTAAATTTTGCCGATAAAAAAAGGTAGCTAAAGTGCTACCTTTTTAACGTACCTATTTATTGCTTAACTTTACCCAATTAACTTAAGTGCTTTTTGGTCACCGTTAAGACTTTCAATGTATTGGTTGCACCAACAGTTTCCATCATATCACCATGAGTAAATATAACGATGTCATCAACTTTTAAATTTGATTTATTGAGTACTTTATTGAGTACTTCATTTGACAATTCTTCGTCTGAAAAATGGGTAGAGTCAAACTCAACAGGATAAACACCACGGTAAATAGCCGTTTTATTAAGTGTTTTCTGGTGACGAGATAAAGAATATATAGGTAAGCCAGAAGTAATACGCGACATTATTTTGCTGGTATGCCCTGATTCAGTCAAAGATATGATCGCTTTAACACCAACAAGATGATTTGCAGCATACATAGCAGACATTGCGATGGTTTCTGAAATTTCAGAAAAAGTGAGTTCATTACGATGGTTTGACATATTGACTGAGCGATGTTCTTCAGCGCCAATACATACAGATGCCATTGCTTTTACTGTTTCTACTGGATATTTACCCGCGGCAGTTTCAGCACTCAGCATAACTGCATCAGTACCATCAAGAACAGCGTTTGCCACATCCATAACTTCAGCGCGTGTTGGCATCGGGTTTTCAATCATCGTTTCCATCATTTGCGTTGCGGTAATGACCACACGGTTTAATTGACGACTACGAGCAATAATATGTTTTTGTTTACCCACTAATGCAGCATCACCAATTTCAACACCTAAATCACCACGAGCAACCATAACAACGTCAGAGGCTAAAATGATTTCATCAAGGATTTTGTCATCATTTACCGCTTCTGCACGTTCAATTTTAGACACTAAACGAGCATCACAACCCGCTTCTTGGGCTAATAAACGAGCTTCACGCATATCTGCTGCATCACGAGGAAAAGACACTGCTAAGAAATCGACATCAATTTTTGCCGCTAACTTAATATCTTCTTTATCTTTATCGGTTAAGGCTGGAGCGGTTAAACCACCACCTTGACGGTTAATGCCCTTATTATTTGATAAAGGCCCACCGACAGTGACTTCAGTGAAAACTGACTGTCCTTGTGTACTTAATACTTTTAGTTGCACACGACCATCGTCAAGTAAAAGTATATCCCCAGGAATAACGTCCTGTGGTAATTTTTTGTAATCAATGCCAACTTTTTCTTGGCAGCCATCACCTTTTTCTAATGTCGCATCAAGTTCAAACTTATCACCGATCGCTAATCTAATGGGGCCATCTTTAAACGTAGAAATACGTATTTTAGGGCCTTGCAAATCGCCTAAAATGCCAACATATATTCCAAGTTCTTTGGCAATTTCGCGTACGTTATTAGCACGATCAATATGATCTTGAGGAATACCATGAGAGAAGTTCAATCGAACCACGTTTACACCAGCGGCTAGTACTTCTTTCAATACGGCTTTGTCATCAGTGGCTGGCCCTAAGGTCGCTACAATTTTCGTTCTTCTAGGCATCTTAATCCTTATTATGTAATGGAGTGATTGTTGAAGACAAATATCGAGGTTTGTCTTCATTAATAATGATAGTTAGTCTTTACGCTCAAAACGTGAGCTACGTAAACTATCTTTTACTTTCTTTAAATTATCTCTAAATTTCGTCCCACGTCTTAACGTAAATCCGGTTGCTAGCACATCAATAAGTGCAAGTTGCGCAATACGTGATGACATGGGCATATATAAATCGGTATCTTCAGCAACATCAACAGATAAAACGATATTACATTCTTTTGATAAAGGGCTACCTGCGGTTGTTATTCCTATAACAATCGCATCATTTTCTTTGGCTAAACTTGCCACTTCAACCAGTGACTTTGTTCGCCCTGTGTGTGAAATGACCACCACTACATCGCCTTGGCGACTATTAATAGCACTCATACGTTGCATTAATATGTCATCAAAATAAACGACAGGGACATTAAAACGGAAGAACTTATTTAAGGCGTCATGTGCAACAACAGCAGAAGCGCCTAGCCCAAAAAATGAAATTTTATTGGCTTGTGTTAATACATCAACCGATCTGTTGATCACATTAGCATCTAAACTTTTACGAGCTAATTCAAGACTTGCCATGGTTGATTCAAAAATTTTATCCGTATATTCATCAGCCGTATCATTTTCGTCGACGTGCCGATTAACATAAGGTGTACCATTTGCCAGACTTTGTGCTAAGTGAAGTTTAAAGTCAGGGTAACCTTTAGTATCTAAACGACGACAAAATCTATTAACAGTGGGTTCACTGATATTTGCTTGCTTAGCTAATGCTGCGATACTGGCATGAATAACGGTACTGGGAGAAGATAATATTACTTCCGCCACTTTACGTTCAGATTTACTGAACGTATCTAACTCGTTGGCGATTTTTTCTAAAATATTCATGTCGGTTAATCCTACTTTTACAAAAATTGTAATTAATTTTCTGTTTAAATCACGAGAATAATGAAAATTTATTTCATAATTACCGCTAATATAAAACACATTAGCAATTTTTAGCAAATTTTTAATTAATGTTTAACCTAAAATAGCTAACCAGCAGAGAATTTTTAGTGAAATCATCTCTTGAACTCGATATATATTCATAATACCTAAAATGTAATTTAATTACAAAAAGTTCTTTACTGATGTGAGTATACCCGTTAAATTATGGATAAATGTAGTTTAGTTACAATATGTGCTGTATTTATTGATGACATAATTTTAGCTATTATTAGGTATCAGTAAAACAAGCCAACATAAGAGATAATGTTATATGAAAAATTCAGACCTTCAGTCTGCCAGTGAAATTGTTATTTTTGGTGCACTTGGTGACTTGTCTCGTCGTAAATTATTACCTGCTTTGTATCAATTAGACCAAGCCGGCTTATTGAACAATGAGAGCCGAATTTTAGGTGTTGCTAGACAAGACCATTCAGTCGAAGAATTTACTGCTTTTGTGGTTGAAAACCTTACCGAGTTTGTTAAAGAGGGTTTAGACAAACAGGTGATGGCTCGTTTTATTACCCGTTTGGTTTATCAACAATTAGATTTTAAAGATACCGCTTCGTACAGCCATTTAGCGACCACGTTAAAAGGTGGCCATGAAACGCGCGTTTATTATTTCTCAACACCTCCTGCTATTTATGGCGATATTACCGACGGTTTAAAATCAGCAACACTTATTACTGACGCAGACCGTGTCGTTATGGAAAAACCGATTGGTAATTGTCTTGCTTCTTCTAAAGTTATTAATGACCAAGTTTCTCGTTATTTTAATGAAAACCAAATTTACCGTATTGATCATTATTTAGGTAAAGAAACCGTACTTAACTTATTAGTACTGCGCTTTGCCAACTCACTTTTTACCAATAACTGGGACCGTAATAGTATTGATCATGTACAGATAACCGTTGCTGAAAGTGTTGGTATTGAAGGGCGCTGGGGATTCTATGATGACGCAGGCCAAATGCGTGACATGATACAAAATCATTTATTACAAATTCTATCTTTATTAGCGATGGAGCCGCCAGCTGATTTAAGTGCAGAGAGCATTCGTGCTGAAAAATTAAAGGCTGTGAAGGCGCTTGTACCCATTAACCGCATGAACGTGAAAGAAAAAACAGTACGCGGACAGTATGCTGATGGTTACTTAAATGGTTTACCTGTACCAGGGTATTTAAATGAAGAAGATGCCAATCAAAAAAGTGATACCGAAACTTTTGTCGCAATAAAAGCGGAAATTGACAATTGGCGTTGGGCAGGTGTTCCGTTTTACCTTCGCACAGGTAAACGTATGCCAGCTAAGCACAGTGAAATTGTGGTGCAATTTAAGCCCCAAGCTCACAATATTTTCAAAGAGAGCCATGTAGATTTACCCGCTAATAAATTAACCATTCGTTTGCAGCCCGATGAAGGCGTTGAGTTACAAATGATGAATAAAATTCCGGGTATTGCATCACAAATGCATATTCAAGAAAATAAACTCGATTTGAGCTTTTCAGAAACCTATGAAAATCAGCGTGTTGTTGATGCTTATGAACGATTGATGCTAGAAGTTATTAATGGTAATCAGTCATTATTTGTCAGTCGTGATGAAGTTGAGGCCGCTTGGACGTGGGCTGATAGTATTATTGAAGCTTGGCAGACGAGTAATGAAGCACCTAAAGCTTACCCTGCAGGAACCTGGGGGCCCGTTGCTTCGCTTTCAATGATTGCTCGTGATGATCGCCAGTGGGTTGAGTAACTAAATTTTAGTAATAATATAAATTTCAGGGAATAACTATGTATCAATTAAATGATTTTGCTCAGCGAGCAGATTTAGATAATGCTTTAGCTAAGGCAGTGGCTGAAATTTTATCAGACGCTATTAGTAAAAAAGGTAAAGCAAGCCTTGCTGTCTCTGGTGGCTCTACACCTAAAGGTTTCTTTACCGCATTATCAAATAAAGATATTGACTGGCAAAAAGTCACCGTAACGTTGGCCGATGAACGTTGGGTTGAGTTTGAGTCTGAGGCGAGTAATACGCGTTTGGTACATGAAAACTTATTGCAAAATAAGGCCTCTGCTGCTCGTTTTTTTCATCTCAAAAAAGCCGGCGAATTTAATCAAGCAACCCTGGCGTTATTAAATGCAGATGCTAAAAGTAACTTATTGCCATTAGATGTGCTTATTCTTGGCATGGGCGAAGATGGTCATACCGCTTCTTTATTTCCGTGTAGTAATGAAATATCAGCAGCACTAGCACCTGACAACACAGTAGCCTTAATGAAAGTTGTTCCTCAAACCGCTCCTAATGCTCGCATCACTTTTACTTATGCGCATTTAGCGCAGAGTAAAAATATTATTTTACATGTATGTGGTGAAAGTAAAAAGGTCGTTTTAGGGAAAGCACTTTCAAATAACAACCAAAAAGAAATGCCAATAAGGGCATTTTTACAAAACCCAGATATCAATACACAAGTGTATTGGGCGGAGTAACATATGACAATTAAAATGAATAAAAAAATCTTAGCGATCACCAATGAAATTATAGAGCGTAGTAAAATTTCACGCGCTAAATACTTAGCCAAAATTGAAGCTGAAAGTTCTCAAACTGTCCATCGTGCTGGTTTGTCATGTGGTAACTTAGCCCATGGTTTTGCCGCTTGTGGTAAAGAAGACAAAGTCTCACTACGTGGTATACATCACTCAGATATCGCCATTGTATCAGCTTACAATGATATGTTATCAGCTCATCAGCCTTATGAAGTTTATCCTGCGATTATAAAAGCAGCAGTCAGAGATGCAGGCGGTGTAGCACAGTTTGCTGCAGGTGTTCCCGCTATGTGTGACGGTGTAACCCAAGGTCAACCTGGCATGGACTTAAGCTTAATGAGTCGCGATGTTATTGCGATGTCTGCTGCTGTTGGTTTATCTCACAATATGTTTGATGGCGCAGCAATGCTTGGCATCTGTGACAAAATTGTGCCTGGTTTGTTAATTGCCAGTATGACTTTTGGACATCTACCAACCGTTTTTATTCCTGCAGGTCCAATGCCTTCAGGCTTACCCAATAAAGAAAAAGCACGTGTACGCCAACAACATGCTAAAGGTGAGGCCAATGAAGAAGAGTTACTCGAAGCTGAATCTGCATCATACCACTCTGCGGGTACGTGTACTTTCTTTGGTACGGCGAATTCAAATCAATTAGTGGTTGAGGTCATGGGACTTCATTTACCGGGCGCTTCATTTATCGCGCCGAATACCGAGCTTCGTGAAGAGTTAACTAAAGCAGCAGCACGCCAAGTCACACGGTTAACACAACAATCAGGTAACTATATGCCGATTGGTAGAATGGTTAATGAACGCTCAATTGTTAACGCCATTGTTGCATTACTTGCCACGGGCGGTTCAACTAACCTGACAATGCATATTATTGCCTTTGCAAAAGCTGCGGGCATTATTATTAACTTTCAAGATTTTAATGACTTATCTGAAGCGGTTCCACTTTTAACGCGTATATACCCTAACGGTGAAGCTGATATTAACCAGTTTCAAGAAGCAGGGGGTATGGCACTACTTTTTAGAGAGTTGATAGAAGGTGGCTTAATTTTTGAAGATGTCGAAACCATTTGTGGTCGTGGCTTAACGCGTTACACTAAAAAACCTGTTTTAGAGAGTGGTGAGCTTAAGTGGGTTGACTGTGTTGAAAAGTCACTTGACGATAGCATCATTGCTACTGTTGCTCAGCCATTTAAACCTACGGGTGGTTTACGCGTCCTTAAAGGTAATTTAGGTGTTTCTGTTATCAAGACATCTTCGCTACGCGAAGGTAGTTTTGTTATTAAAGCACCCGCGGTTGTTTTTGAAGATCAACACGAATTACAAGCGGCTTTTGACGCGGGTGAGTTAGAGAAAGACTTTGTTGCTGTCGTTCGCTTTCAAGGGCCTAAAGCCCGAGGAATGCCTGAGTTACATAAATTAACACCACCGCTTGGTGTTTTACAAGATAAAGGCTTTAAAGTTGCAATGGTGACAGATGGACGTATGTCTGGCGCTTCCGGCAAGGTACCTGCGGCGATACATTTATGTCCCGAAGCACTTGATGGCGGCTTGATTGCGAAAGTGAAAACGGGCGATATGATCCTTGTTAATGGTGAAACCGGAGAGCTGACCTTAATGGTTGACGAGGCAGAACTTGCCCAACGCAACAACGCTATTTTTCAAGTTAATGGCCACCATCAAGGTATGGGACGAGAGCTTTTTGGTTTTATGCGTCGCAACTTAAGTACAGCTGAAACAGGTGCTTGTTCATTATTTGATGAAACTGATGTAGCCGGAAAAATGTCATGAGTGAATCAACCATCAATTTAGTTGCTGACATTGGTGGTACTAATATCAGATTTGGTCTGGTTAACGACGACGGAACAACGTCTGACATTAACACTTATCAGTGCGACAAATATGACAGCTTAGCCGATGTTATTGGCGTTTATTTATCGTCACATGCATGTGACGGAAAAACGTTAAACGCTTGTTTAGCTATTGCCTGCCCGGTAGAGAATGATCAAATTACCATGACCAACTTACCTTGGACATTTTCTCAATCGGCTTTAAAAAATGAATTAAATATAAACCAGTTATTTTTAATTAATGATTATACAGCAATTGCTCATGCCGTACCTTTACTTAACAACTCACAAAAAGTACAGATTGGTGAGGGGGTTGCTATTGCAGGTAAACCAATTTCTATTTGTGGGCCTGGAACCGGTTTAGGCGTCGCTAATTTAGTACCGACCAGTGATGGTTGGTGTTGTTTAGGAGGTGAAGGCGGGCATGTTGATTTTGCTCCCATTGACGCTAATGAAATTAAAATATTAAATTATTTACTTGACCTAAAACAGCATAGAATTTCATATGAACAATTACTTTGTGGCAGAGGGTTAGAGCAAATTTATCAAGCTTTTTTGTCGATTGACAACCTGCCTAAGCACAAATTATCCGCTGAAGAAATATCAGCAAAAGCGATTGAGGGTTCCTGTCCACTCTGTGAAAAAGCATTAGAGCAATTCTGTAAGACTTTAGGCAGTTTCGCGGGTAATTTAGCCTTAACATTAGGGTGTTTTGGTGGTGTGTATATTGCTGGAGGTATTGTTCCTCGTTTTATCAATTTTATCAAGGATAGTGGTTTTAGGCAGCGTTTTGACGCGAAAGGCCGACTATCGAGTTTTATTAACAATATTCCGACGTATGTGATCACTGAAGCTCAACCTGGTTTAATAGGGGCATCAGCCTATATTCGTCAACAATTATCTTCAATGAAAGGACAAATGTAAATCATGACCATAACAAAAACTTGGCAACTATCGCCAAAAGACATTTTCGCTATGGGGCCAATAGTACCTGTTCTTGTTATCAAAGATGTTGAAGATGCATTACCTATTGCCAAAGCACTCCTTGCTGCAGGTATAAAAGTCTTAGAAGTGACTTTACGAACTCCAGCAGCACTTGATGTCATTAAAATCATTGCTAAAGAGTTACCTGAAGCTTGTGTCGGTGCAGGAACGGTGACTAACCGAGAAATGCTCCAACGTTGCCAAGAAGCTGGTGCTAAGTTTGCGATAAGCCCAGGTTTAACAAAAGACTTATTACAAGCAGGCAACGAAGGTAATATTGCACTTATCCCTGGAATTTCATCGATTTCAGAAATGATGGATGGCATTGATTTTGGCTATGATCATTTAAAGTTCTTTCCAGCAGAAGCCTCTGGCGGTGTTAAAGCAATACAGTCAATGGGGGGGCCATTCCCCGATATTCTCTTTTGCCCAACGGGTGGCATAAATTTAAGTAACGTTAATGATTATTTAGCTCTATCAAATGTTGCTTGTTGTGGTGGCTCTTGGTTGGTTACTGACGAGATCATAAAAAATAAAGACTGGCCTAAAATTACTGAATTAGCAAAGCAAGCGTTAGCCCAGGTAAAATAATGTGTTATTAAAGATGACAAGGCTGAAGTTACTTCAGCCTTGTCATCTAATTATTGGCATTTTAAGTGAGAGGGTGGGTAAAACTGAATTTCTTTAAAAAAATCTCTAATGCTTGAACAGGCAAAGGTTTTGAGAAATAGTACCCTTGGATAAAGTCACAACCGAGCTCTGTTAATATTTCTACTTCTTCTTTTTTTTCGACGCCTTCAGCGACCACGGCAATACCTAATGCTTTTGCCATTGTAATAATGGCTGTTACAAGTGTTTTGTCATCCTTAACCATCGTCATTTCTTTAATAAAACTTCTGTCTATTTTTAGAATATCAATAGAAAAACGCCTTAAATAGCTTAACGATGAGTAACCCGTACCAAAGTCATCAAGCGCTATTTTACAACCAGCATCTTGGATACTTTTTAATAAAGATATATTGTTGCCGTTTTCTGGTGCTAATACACTCTCCGTTAATTCAAAGCAAATATCACTGGGTGATAGACCCGACGCCTCGATAACATTTAACCATAAATTGTTATTGGCTTCATCTATGGGGAATTCATAAATAGAACGATTTATATTAAAAATAATATCAGTAAAACCCGCGTTTTTAAGGGTTTTAAGTACTTGGCAAGATTTCTTTAGCACAATATCACCTATTTTATCAATTAAGTTAAAGTGCTCAGCGATAGGAATAAAATCAGTAGGTGACACCCAAGTCCCGTTGTTATTCCAGCGCACAAGGGCTTCAAATTTGGTACATAATTGTGTTTTTAATGAAATTATAGGCTGAAATACGACATCGAGTTTATTACTGTTAATCGCCTCTTCAAGTTCACTTTTCACCTTTAAAATTCGAGCGGCACTTTCTTCCATATTTGAGGTGAAAAAGCGGAATGAATTTCTGCCATTATCTTTTGCATCAAACATCGCTTGTTCCGCTTTTTTAAATAAACCTGCTGCATTTTTTTCATCATGTGGAAATAGTGCAATGCCTATACTGAGCGAACAACTTGTGGTGATACCGTCTAAGTGAAACGGATCTGAGAAAGATTTCTTTATGTTCTCAGCAATACGCTGCGCTCCTTGCTCATCCGGCAGGTTTTTAATAAAAAGGGCAAAACTGTCACCACTTGTTCTTGCTACGGTGTCAGTGGCACGTATAAGTGATTTCAAACGATTAGCGACTAGCCTTAATAGCTTGTCGCCAAAGGCATGCCCGTAGGTGTTATTAATATGTTTAAATAGATCAAGATCCATAACAAGTAATCCACATAAAGATTGTATGTTCTGCGGTTCTTGGCAATTTTGCTTTATGGCTTGATCAACTTGTTGAAATAACATTTTTTTATTAGCGAGTTTCGTTAACGAATCAAAGTAGTACTGGCGCTTTATTTTGCTTTTATCTTTATTTTGTTGCGTAATATCTGAAAAAAAAGACACATAGTGAGTCACTTGATTTACTTTGTTATAAATAGTACTTATGGACAGCCATTCAGGGTATATTTCGCCACTTTTTCGCTTATTCCAAATTTCTCCTTGCCAGTGTCCTCGACGTTTTAACTGAGACCACATTTTTTGATAGAAGTGTTTGTCATGATGACCCGATTGGAAAAACTTTGGCGTTTCCCCTGTCACTTCATCGATGTGATAACCAGTAATTTTACTAAAAGCTTTATTGGTATGAATAATACGAGTGTGTGCGTCAGTAATTAAAATAGCTTCATGGCTATTTTCTATAATAGTATTCGTTAACTCCAACTTTTCAGAGTAAGATTTTTTGTGTAACTCTCTTTCAATAAACCCGGAAAATAACAGGAATAATGTTTCGATTTCATTGGTGTTAGAAATAGGTTCTTGAAAAAGAGCAACTAAAATAGCGGCAATATTTCCCTCTACATTTTTAAGAGGAACGCCAACATAGCCTTCAATACTCATATCAATTAATCGTGCATCATTAGGATATCGTTGCTGAATATTACAGCGATGGGTACAAATTAATGAATTAACTATCTGTTCACATGGCGTATTAGGCAAAGAATAAGAAATATTTTCAATGATCTTTCCTTGGCTAGCTAAAGCAATAGTGGTTGCCAATGTGTCGTTATCATCTAATGATGCAATATAGACAAAGTCAGCATTAATCGCTTTACTCAATGATAAACAAATGTCATGGAAGAAATTAGCACTGTTTATATTGGCTAAGCTTTTAACAATACTTTTAATACGATATTCGTTCATACGCTAACTTGTTGTTGAGAAGGGAAACCACAATAAAAAAGCTTAAGGTCAACACTTTAAAGAATGATCTTATCGCTTATCATTTACGTTTTATAGGGAAATGTATGGCTTGTAGAGAGGGAGTTAAACAATATTGATTAAAATCAATATTTATATAACTAAATGTTACTTATATCATTTTATTTAAATAAAAAAACCAAATATTTATATTTGGCTTTTTATATTAGAGGTATTAATAAATAATTTTAGTTTTTATAAGCACTAATGTAGGCAACTAAGTCAAGTACTTTGTTTGAGTAGCCAATTTCATTGTCATACCAAGAAACTATTTTTACAAATTTATCAGTAAGTGCAATACCCGCACCCGCATCAAAAACAGAGGTGCAAGTTTCGCCAATAAAATCGTTAGAAACAACTTGATCTTCGGTGTAACCTAAAATCCCTTCTAAATCTCCATAAGCGGCTGACTTCATCGCATCACAAATTTCTTGATAAGTTGCGCTCTTCTTAAGATTAACCGTTAGATCAACAACAGAGACATTCGGTGTAGGTACCCGAAATGCCATACCGGTAAGTTTACCATTTAATTCAGGAATAACTTTACCAACCGCTTTTGCTGCACCTGTTGATGAAGGGATTATATTTTGCCCTGCACCACGGCCACC
Source organism: Colwellia sp. MB02u-14 (assembly GCF_014076915.1). Classification (NCBI taxonomy): domain Bacteria; kingdom Pseudomonadati; phylum Pseudomonadota; class Gammaproteobacteria; order Alteromonadales; family Colwelliaceae; genus Colwellia; species Colwellia sp. MB02u-14. The sequence goes on along the minus strand of NZ_JACGUX010000062.1, from coordinate 247,471 downwards.
ACGCCAGTCTTTAGCTGAAGGGCTATCAACTGTTTTTTGTGTTGCTGTAGTTGCATGAACAGTGGTCATTAAACCACTTTCAATACCCCAGTTATCATTAAGTACTTTAGCAATAGGTGCTAAACAGTTGGTGGTACATGATGCATTGGAAACAATGTCTTGACCTTTATACTTGTTGAGGTTTACTCCACAAACAAACATCGGCGTGTCATCTTTTGATGGGGCTGAAAGTACAACTTTTTTAGCACCAGCGATTAGATGTTTGCGGGCAGTCTCATCGGTTAAAAATAAACCGGTTGATTCAACAACAACATCAACATCTATCTGATCCCATTTTAATTCTTCAGGATTACGAACTGCCGTTACTCTAATAATTTTACCGTCGACAATGAGTTGTCCGTCTTCAACTTCTACAGTTCCATTGAATCGACCATGTGTTGAGTCATATTTAAGCATGTAAGCCATGTAATCAATGTCGATTAGATCATTTATACCGACAATTTCAATGTCACTTCTTTGTGCTGCTGCTCTAAATACAAAACGGCCAATGCGTCCAAAACCGTTGATACCAACTTTAATAGTCATGCTGAAACCTTAAATAAAAATAATGTAGTAAAATTACATCATTTTGAGATTTTTACAAGCAATACTTTATGGCTAGTTGATTTTTAGTGATTAAAAGGTCGTTTTATTACGTATATAAGGCAGCTTTTATTGCTAGTGGCTTAGTTTTGTTCATGGTAGAATGCATGCCATTATATTTCTTAGTATTTATGGACTTTCTAATATGACACAAGACAATAGTTTGTGTGACATCGGCTTTATTGGCCTTGGTGTAATGGGTAAAAATTTAGTGCTAAATTTAGCTGATAATGGCTATAGTATTGCTGCTTTTGATTTAGATAATGAAAAGGTGCTTGGTGTTATTGCCCAAGACAAATTGGAAAATGGTGAAAATAAACAACGTGTTCATGGTTGTTCTTCATATACCGAATTACTATCACGCTTAAAAACTCCTCATCTTATTGTACTCTCTGTGCCTGCTGGTGCGCCTGTTGATCAAGTCTCTGAAAGCTTGATCGGTGCTGGTATCCAACCCGATGATATTATTATCGATACCGGTAACAGCCTTTGGGTTGATACGGTAGCCCGTGAGAAAAAATACAAAAATAATTTTATTTTATTTTCTTCGGCTGTTTCTGGCGGTGAAGTAGGAGCACGATTTGGTCCAGCATTAATGCCTAGTGGCTCTCCTTATGCATGGACACGTATTAAACCTATATGGGAAGCTATATCAGCAAAAGTTGATGCCGAATCAGGTAAGCCTTTAGAGCGGAGTAAACCTGGAGAAACAATTAAAAAAGGTGAACCTTGTGCTGCATATATTGGCCCTGCAGGTGCCGGACATTATGTAAAAATGGTGCATAACGGTATTGAATACGCTGATATGCAAATTATATGTGAAGCCTATCATACCCTCCGCGCTGGTTTGAATTTATCACCAGATGAAATCGCTGATATTTTTGAACAATGGAACCAAGGGCCTTTAGATAGTTATTTAATGGAGATTTCTGTAGAAGTATTACGCCATAAAATAACGGATGATAACATTCCTCTGGTTGATTTAATTCTTGATAAAGCAGGGCAAAAAGGAACGGGCTTATGGACAGCCGCAAGTAGTTTAGAATTAGGTACACCAGCACCTACTATAGCGCAAGCGGTATATGCGCGTTCTATTTCTTCTTTTAAAGACTTAAGAGTGCAGGGTGCGAGTTTACTTAATGGACCTGAAGCAATAGCATTAAACCCACAAGAAAAATCAGCCTTTATTGCGCGATTACATGATGCAATTTATTGCGCTAAAATCTGTGCATATGCACAAGGTTTTCAGTTAATGAAGCAAGCTGAGAAAGAACACGGCTGGGAATTAGATTTTGCCAGTATTGCTAAAATATGGCGTGCAGGTTGTATTATTCGTGCGGCATTTTTACAATCTATTACTGAAGCTTTTAAACGCAATGCGAAGCTAGAAAACTTAATGTTAGATGCCTTCTTTGTTGAGCAACTAAACGCTCACCAATTGAACTGGCGAAAAACCGTTGCAGAAACCGCTTTAATGGGAATTTCAACCAGTGCCATCAGTTCATCGTTAACTTATTATGATGCTATGCGCACAGCGGTGCTTCCTGCAAATTTATTACAAGGGCAACGAGATTTTTTTGGCGCCCATACTTTTGAACGGTTAGATCAAGAAGCAGGAAAGAAATTTCATGTCGAATGGTCTCATCCTGAGCGTGAAATGATCGAATTTGGTCACTCTAAATAAAAGGTAATAACAATATGTCTACAGACGCTTATCAAGACAAATTATCACCAGAGGCATACCAGGTATGCCGGTTAGCGGCTACAGAGCAACCCTTTAGTGGTGAATATAATGATCATTGGCTAGAGGGGACTTATTATTGCGCGTGCTGTGAAAAAAAATTATTTTCCTCAGCTGATAAATTTCAATCAGGTTGTGGATGGCCAAGTTTTTCTGCAGCGATCAGTCCAAATGTTGCTTATATTGAAGATGTTAGCCATGGGATGACACGTACAGAGATCACTTGTAGTGATTGTGATTCACACCTCGGCCATGTTTTTGATGATGGACCTCAGCCAACAGGCAAACGTTACTGTGTTAATTCACTCAGTTTAGAGTTTATTTCTCGTTAGTATCTATAAAGCGAATAGTTAAAAACATTATATTTTGGGGGCTTTAAACGTCCCTGACTTTATTTTTTCTAATGTCGACTTAGCTACTTTGTCTAATAAATTTTTGTCTAAGTTATAACCACTGATATAATTATTTAGAGAGTTTTCTGTCACCTCTTTATGTTCTGGCATATATAAACGTAAGATCCGTAACCAAATGTAGACTCGTTTTACTTGTTGCTTTTCGATAAATATAGTTGATATTGACTCAAAAACCTCTGGATTTATTTGCTCATTTTCGTTTGATAGCTCTAGAGAGTGATAAAGTAACTTGAGCGTTTTCTTTGAATCTATTTTTGTATAGTAAGTCGCTAGATTGAATTGAGACCTAGGGTTTTCTAATGCGATGCTACCTTCTTGGGCTAAAAACTTGTCTAATGCCCCTTCATTAATGTAACGTGACCAATGGTAATAAAGTAGGTGAGGGTGTTCAGAGATTTCTGTTTCTTTTGAAATTTCTTTAATACGATTCTTCGCTTTAATGGCATTGTCTACGCGCATCGTTTGTTTATGCTTTAATTTAATATGTTCAATTTTTGATGCATGAACCATACATTGTGCATAGTTTTCATAACTGAGTAGCTGGTGATATTTGTGTAAATCTGAGGCGGCTAATTTCTGTTCTAAATTCGAAAAACCCACCATGATACGTTCCCGCTTACACCATGAGTCTTCTTTAAATTCATCACAAATTTCTGTATTATTTTCACAAAGCTCCGCAAAGTTTGGTTGGTTATCACAGGCGGATAATAAAAAAAGTAGTGAAAAAAATCTTAATGTTGTCTTCATTTTAGTACCATATTTGAAAGTAAAATCCTGTGTAACTAGTGGCGAAAGTTTTCAGGTTCGATTACAATAGTGCCGCATTTAATTATTATTGTAGTTAGTGCTAATATTATAGCTAATATTAATAATAACTCATCGTTCAATTGACTGAAATAAAAAGGTTTACGCAATGACTTCTCTTCTTGAGGAACAATACCAAGCTAGCTGGCAAGAACGCCAAACATTTGCTGAAAATATGCAACCTATTATAGGGCAACTTTTCAGAAACAAAGGTCTTGAAGTATCTATTTATGGTCGACCATTAGTCAATGCTTCTGCAATTGACATCATTAAAGCACATAAGTCTGTCGCTTTACATGAAGAGAGTAAGTTACGTTTACGTGAAAGCTTTCCTTTTATTGATGCATTAAACAAGATGGACTTAGCACCTGCTCGTATTGATGTGGGTAAATTAGCTTATCGTTACCTGTTTCAAGGTCAAGCCAATGGCTTATCAATTGAACAATTTTTAGAAAAAGAATTAGTCACTATTAACAAAAATTCAGGCATTCAAAAACCTAAAGATGTTGTCCTTTATGGTTTTGGTCGTATTGGACGCTTATTAGCTCGACTATTAATTGAACGTGCTGGTCCAAGCTCAACATTAAATTTACGCGCTATTGTTATTCGTCCCAGTGGTAAGGGTGATTTAGCTAAACGTGCCAGTTTATTACGTCGTGATTCAGTGCATGGTGCTTTTAACGGCAGTATTACTATCGATGAAGAAAATAGTGTCATTAAAGCTAACGGTGCCTTTATCCAAGTCATTTATGCAAAAAGCCCTAGCGACATCGACTATACACAATATGGAATTAATGACGCTTTAGTTGTTGATAACACAGGGGTATGGAGCGACGAAGAAGGTTTAGGTCAACATTTACAGTCAAAAGGCGTTGCTAAAGTATTGTTAACAGCTCCCGCTAAAGGTGATATTAAAAATATCGTTTATGGCGTAAACCAAGATATGATTTTAGCCGATGACAAAATTATTTCTGCTGCTAGTTGTACGACTAACGCTATCACACCTGTGTTAAAAGCTATTAACGATGAGTTTGGTATTAAAAATGGTCACGTTGAAACGGTTCATTCATACACGAATGATCAAAATCTGATTGATAACTACCATCCAGCGCCGCGTCGTGGCCGCAGTGCACCGTTAAACATGGTGATCAGTACAACGGGAGCTGCTAAAGCTGTTGCTAAAGCATTACCTGAATTGAAAGGTTTGTTAACAGGTAACGCTATTCGTGTTCCTACACCAAACGTTTCAATGGCTATCATGAATTTGAACTTGAAAAAGTCGACAGATAAAGCCGCGCTAAACGATTATTTACGTAATATTTCGTTAAATTCAAAACTACAAAATCAAGTAGACTATACAGCTTCAACTGAAATTGTTTCTACGGATTTAGTGGGTTCGCGTTACGCGGGTGTTGTTGATTCTCAAGCAACGATTGTCGATGGCGATCGCGCTGTATTATATGTATGGTATGACAATGAATTTGGTTACAGCTGTCAGGTTGTTCGTGTTATGTTGGAAATGGCAGGTATTCAAGTACCCACGTTACCAATTACCTAGGTTCGTTATGAATTGACCTTTACTTTTTTTACATTGAACGTCAATTTTATTTCCCCCTCCCGCTAAATTTTAGCGAAAAAAAAACCGCATAAATGCGGTTTTTTATTTTTAAGACATACTACTTTTTACCTTTTGCTATAATAGCTCTCGCCATTTCATCAGCGACTTGACCGGTAGGTAAGTTTTTCGCTTTGGCCGTTTCAAATACATTCATTAGGGTATGATAGATATTTTGGACTAAACTTGTCGCTTTATCTGCACAGTAAGGTTCTGGATAAATCTCAAGAGCAACATTAATAATACCACCGGCGTTAATGACGTAATCGGGTGCATATAAAATACCTTTCTCTAAAAGTACTTGGTCATGTCGGCTTTCTGCAAGTTGATTGTTAGCACAGCCAGCAATGATCACCGCTTTAATTTCTGCAAGCGTATCATCATTAATTGAAGCACCTAATGCACAAGGCGCATAAACATCAACCTCTTGTTTATAAATATCATCAAGACTGACAATCGTTGCATTTAACTCTGTGGCCGCCTTATCTAAAATTTGCTGATTGATATCAGTAACAATCAGTTTTGCACCCGCAGCGTGAAGTTTTTCACACAATGAATAACCAACACTACCAAGTCCTTGAACGGCAACTTTAATTCCCGTTAAATCATCTGTGCCTAATTTAAACTTAACGGCGGCTTTAATACCTAAGAAAGTCCCTAGCGCAGTAAAGGGGCCGGGGTTACCACTTTTTCCTTCTAAACCTGATACAAAGTCAGTTACTTGGTTAACAACAGCCATATCACCTGTGGTAATATTTACATCTTCAGCGGTGTAATAGCGACCGCCTAAGTTATTTACTGCTCTACCATAAGCTTTGAATAAATCATCTGATTTTAAGTGCTTAGGGTTACCAATAATAACCCCTTTACCACCGCCGAGCTTTAAGCCGGCCATAGCATTTTTGTAGGTCATGCCCTTTGATAAACGCAAAACATCTTTTAATGCTGATTCATCATTTACGTAATCCCAAAAACGACAGCCACCTGCTGCTGGTCCGAGTGCTGTACTATGTACTGCAATGATCGCTTTTAAGCCTGTTGCATCATCACTGCAATAAACAACTTGTTCATGATTGTCGAAATCTACTAAATCAAAAATTGCCACTTCTAAATCTCCACGTAAAAAGTTTTTTAATGTTCTTTTTACTTATGTAATAAGAGTTGTAATGTTTCGGTGCGCACAATAGCATTTAGCCTAATGCTTCGCTAGATGTGGCATCAAAAAATTATTGTCGATTTGTTAGGATAAATGTATAGAATCAAGCACAACAATTAAAAAATAGGCGAAATAACAGCGGTGATTACTGTTTATAAGGGTAATAAATAGTTAGTAAGTCAGTGATTGAAAGCGAAGTTGGTGGATTTACTGACATTGTCAACAGAGCAAACCATACGCTGTCGTGGCATGCCGGCTTCCATAAAAACCGACCCCGCACTGATAAAGTTAAATTTTCTAAAATATTCAACATTATCAAGTGGGCTGTAAATAAAAACCTCATCCAATTTGAGGTCTTTTGCAATAGCGAGTAATCCTTTGACAACCTCTCGGTCGATGTGCCTTTTTCTAAAAGACATTAATACGGCTATACGAGATATTTCTCCGGTAGACAATATCCGGCCGGTTGCAACGGGCTCTTGGGTAATATCATCACAAACTAACACATGAAATGCATATTGATCTTTACGGTCAAACTCAATTTTTCGTGGAATACGCCATTCACAAATGAAAACTTTTTCACGAACATCCCTTAACAATGATGCTGCTTGTTCCCAATTCACTCTACTGACACTAAACGACATTATAGCTATTCCACTTGTTCTTATTCTACATACCAAAGCCCCATATTAAGAACATTAGTCAATAATTTTTCATTTTTCAAATTTATAATTAAACTTTTTACTTTTTCTGTGGTCAAAGTCTGCTGCTTTGTTAAGCAAGTCGCTAATGCGATTGTTTCTTTATCAATTAAGAAACTTTCGCCATTAATATATAAGTAGCTTCTTTCTATTGACTCATCTCCTTGGTGAATAGGAATAATTAAGCTTTTTATACCTGAAACGGGTACTAAGGTATTTTCTGCTTCAGCCAGAATATCACTAAGCTGTTCACTATAGATTGGGGATACTGGCATCAATATTTCTAAGGCGTGATGATTCTGAGTCAGATATTTCCCGATAAAAGGTATAAATAAATTATCGTCGTCTAGTTGTGCTTGCATGAAAACTTTTAATTTCTCAATATCAGTTTGTTCAAGCTGTTCAGGTCGATGGGTTAATGAACGTGCTTTATCAGGAAAACGTGCTTCACCTAGGTTCTCATCGATTAATTTATCAGCAAAGGCTGACCAGAGTTCTTGATTATTGGGTGCCTGAAAGCCAATAGAAAAGTTCATTGAGTTCTCTATTGATACGCCCTTGTGTGGATGATTAGGGGGAATATAAAGTAAATCTCCAGCTTCCGTCACTTCGTCTATTACAGGCGCGAACGTTGAGACCTGTTTCAAATCAGGGTGTGGTAATAACAGTTGAAGTGAACTGTCAGGTGTACCAACTTGCCAACGGCGCTTTCCTTCACCTTGAACAATAAAGACATCATATTGGTCTAAATGAGCACCAACACCCCCGTTGGGTGTCGAAAAACTCACCATCACATCGTCAATACGCCATTGAGGTAAAAAATCAACCGCAGCTAGCAGTGATTGAGTATCTCGAGACCAATTGTTTACCGCCTGCACTAGTAGGGTCCAGTTTTCTTCACCAAATTTATCGAATGACTTGAAAGGGCCATGTTCTACTTGCCACTCGTTATTATTACAGGCAATAATTCGTGATTCTATTTCGCTTTCCATCGCTAAACCCGCAAGCTCATTAGCATCGATAGGGTCGGTAAAATCTTTAAATGCGCCTTTTATTAATAAAGGTTTTTTTTGCCAATAGTCTTTTAAAAATTGCTCAGGCGTTAGGTCGCCCCAATGAATCTTTTGCATGATTTTTTTTCTCTCTTTATTAATACCGTTCATCGACGTGCGTGGATGGACTAATGCCTTGAAAGACAGGATGTCTGAGAAAGGCCTGAACATATACGTTCAATGGCATCCCTGCACATTGATGTGCTAATGTCGCAAAGGCATGGACGCCTAGGAGCTAACATGCCACCACGTTATACCGTTCATCCTGAACATAAAAAGGAACCGCGAGGTTCCTTTTTATTAGCATAAGTCTACATAAAATTAATCTAGTTCGTTAATAAATTCTACTGCACGGCCAATATAGCTCGCGGGTGTCATTTCACATAACTGTGCTTTAGCGGCATCAGGTAGTTCAAGCGTCATAATGAAAGCACGCATTGAGTCGCCATTGACGCGCTTACCACGTGTTAACTCTTTTAATTTTTCGTATGGCTTTTCAATGCCATAACGACGCATCACTGTCTGTACAGGCTCAGCTAAAACTTCCCAGTTACTGTCTAATTCAGCCGCAAGGTTCGCTTCGTTTACTTGTAGCTTACTTATGCCTTTTAACGTTGCGCCGTAAGCTATCATCGCATGAGCAAAACCAACGCCTAAGTTACGTAACACGGTAGAATCTGTTAAATCACGTTGCCAGCGAGAAATAGGTAATTTCTGTGCTAGGTGAGTAAATAATGCGTTAGCAATACCTAAGTTACCTTCAGAGTTTTCAAAATCAATAGGGTTAACTTTATGTGGCATTGTTGAAGAGCCAATTTCACCAGCAATTGTTTTTTGCTTAAAGTGACCCATTGCAATGTAACCCCAAATATCACGATCAAAATCGATTAATATAGTGTTAAAACGTGCAATTGCGTCAAATAACTCAGCAATATAATCATGCGGCTCAATTTGAGTAGTAAAGGGGTTAAATGATAAACCTAATGAAGTAACAAATTCATTAGCAAATTCATGCCAATTAACTTCAGGGTAAGCGGATAAATGCGCATTGTAGTTACCCACCGCACCGTTAATCTTACCCAATAATTCAACATCAGCAATTTGGGCACGTTGACGTTTAAGACGAATATAAACGTTGGCCATTTCTTTACCCAAGGTACTAGGAGAAGCAGGTTGACCATGGGTACGACACATCATTGGAATGGTTTTGTATTCAATCGCTAATGCTTTAATCGACGCTAATATTTTATCCATTTCTGGTAATAAAACGTCAGTACGACAGTCATTGAGCATTAAACCGTGTGAAAGATTGTTAATATCTTCTGAGGTGCAAGCAAAGTGAATAAATTCAGTTACCGCATTTAATTCAGCGTTATCAGCAATTTTTTCTTTTAAAAAATATTCAACCGCTTTTACATCATGATTAGTGGTTGCTTCAATATCTTTAATACGCTGAGCATCTTCTTCATTAAAGCGGTCAACAATCGCATTCAATGTTGCCGTTGCGTCTGAGCTAAAAGCAGGAACTTCAGCAATTTCTGCGGTGGCTGCAAGTTTTTGTAACCAACGTACTTCAACGGTAACACGGTATTTTATTAAACCAAATTCACTGAATATAGGGCGTAATGACTTAACTTTGCTGCCATAACGACCATCTACTGGAGATATTGCACTTAATGCTGAAAGTTCCATAGGGTTTTCCTAATGTTTAAAGTAAGGTTAAAAACTAATTTGAATTTGTTTAACAAGTTCTGAGTAATTGCTCTGCACACTCAACTATTTTTGAACGTGAAAATATGATACTGCGGCGTTGTCCGCCAATTTGTCGCCATAATACACTCGAACGAATACCCGCTAATAAAAGCGCACGTATTTTATGTTGATTGACGGTTTGCTTTAATATTGTAGGATCGCCGGCTACTTGAATTGGCGTTCCAAGGGGGCTGATTAAATCGCTATAAATAGAGGCTAAGCTTGAAACAAGTGTTTCACTGATAATGTCGTAATGCGCTAATTGTCGTTGGCTTTGGGTAATACGTTCACCGAGTGCATTCATCTTATCTTTACTTAAACGGCGCTCTAAACCCAGTAAGCTCACCACATAACGGGTAATTTCAGGGTCTTTGTTTGTTGACTTATTACCTAAATGGTTGACTAACGTGGTTAACCCTGTTTTTAAATGGCTAATTTCACCACCATAAACTTCCATGGTATTTTCTGGAGAGGTGATCATTACGCTATTAAGTAACAAAGCGAGTTCGTCTTCGTCTATTTGCCCACTGCGTGATATTTTTTGTACCCAATAAGCCACTTGGCAAACGGCGGCAAGTGTTAATGTTTGTTCATTTATGCTGTTCATAACTATTTAGTGCTCAACTATTTTATAACGTTCACTTAGCGAATGAGTGTGTTGATGATACCGCCACCAAGACAAATGTTATCCTGATAAAAAACCACGGATTGGCCAGGTGTCACTGAACTTTGGGGTTCATCAAACATCACTAGATATTCACCATCGCTCATCGGTGAAAAGTGGCAGGGTACATCATCTTGGCGATAGCGTGTTTTAACCGTACATTTTACTGGCGCATCAAGAGATTTACGATTAACTAAATGTAACTGATTACCGATTAAACCCTTAGAAAATAAGCGAGGGTGGTTATGACCTTGACCGACAATTAACACATTGCGCAGTAAGTCTTTTTCAACCACATACCAAGGTTCTTCACCCGCATTCGCCAAGCCGCCAATGCGCAGACCTTTGCGTTGACCCAGTGTGTGATACATTAATCCGTCGTGCTCGCCAATAACGTCACCTTCGGCGGATTCAATTTTGCCTGGCTGCGCGGGTAAATATTGTCCTAGAAAATCTTTAAATTTTCGTTCGCCAATAAAACAAATACCGGTACTGTCTTTTTTATTATGGGTAATTAAATCAGCTTGTTCAGCAATTGCACGTACAGCTGGCTTTTCAATATTGCCAACGGGAAATAAGGTACGGCCAACTTGTTCGTCGCTTAGCGTGTATAAAAAATAACTTTGATCTTTATTACTGTCTAAACCGCGTAACATCGCCCATTGCCCATCAATAAATTTACGTTGCACGTAATGACCTGTCGCAATATAGTCAGCGTCTAAGTCTTCACAAGCAAACTCTAAAAAGGCTTTAAACTTGATTTCTTTGTTACACATAATATCGGGGTTAGGGGTACGGCCCGCTTTATATTCGGCCAAGAAATATTCGAAGACATTGTCCCAATATTCCGTAGCGAAATTGATGGTGTGTAGTTTTATACCGAGTTTGTCGCAAACAAGTTGCGCATCTTCTAAGTCTTGTGCAGCAGCACAGTATTCATCGGTATCGTCTTCTTCCCAGTTTTTCATGAACAGGCCTTCAACTTGATAACCTTGTTCAATCAATAAGTGTGCAGAAACAGAGGAGTCAACACCGCCAGACATTCCAACAATAACTTTGGTGTCGCATGGTGCTTTGGTTTTAGGCGCAGAGTTTTGGCTTTCAGCGCTCGATGATACTTGTGATGACATTAAAACTACAAATCTAAAGAAAAAGGCGAAAAATTATAGCATGTCAAGATTTTGCGGCATAGATTAAAGATTGGATTTTAATGAAGATAATGATATTTTTTTTCCACTTTTCAAAATGGATAAGTAATCTTCAATGCATTCTAAAACCAGTGTACTGCGTAATTGTGATGATTTTTCTCTTATTTCTTCAAAGGTTAGCCAATGAGTGGCAATAATCTCATCATCTTGTGGGGAACTTTGCAGAAATTCATTAAGTTCGATAACAAAACAAAAACGCAGGTAGTAAAGATTAATTTCAGCTCGGTGAAAGTAATAAATACCTGAAACGTAATCAGGTGTTAATGTTAATCCTGTTTCTTCAAGTACTTCTCGTTCAATAGCACTGATTAAGTTTTCATTAGCCTCTAGATGCCCAGCAGGCTGGTTAAAGACTTTTTTACCGTTTTCAATTTCTTCAACCAATAAAAACTTATTTTGATGAGCAATAATAGCAGCAACTGTGGCGTTGGGTTTAAATTGATTTTCACCATGCGCGTTATTGATGCTATCAACGGTTAACGTCATTATCTTATTCACCTTTAATTTGTTGGTAATGACCATTTTCGATACCATTAAGGGTATATTTGCCTATGCGGTAACGAATAAGTCGTAGTGTTGGGAAATTAATAGCCGCAGTCATTCTGCGGACTTGTCTATTCCTTCCTTCCGTAATAGCGATGCTCAGCCAAGTGGTTGGAATACTCGCCCGTTCTCTAATCGGCGGGTTGCGTGGCCAAAGATCTGGCTCGGCGATTATTTTTACGTGTGCAGGTAAGGTTTTACCATCTTTTAATTCCACACCCTCTCGAAGCTTTTGTAAGTCAGACTCTTGTGGAGCTCCCTCGACTTGTGCCCAGTAGGTTTTTTCGGTTTTTTCTTTTGGGTTAGCCAGTTTATGTTGCAATTTTCCATCGTTTGTTAGTAACAATAATCCTTCACTGTCACGGTCTAAACGGCCCGCTGCATAGACATCTTTTACCGGAATAAAGTCTTTTAAGGTTTTACGCTGTTGGTCGTCAGTAAATTGTGAGAGCACATCAAACGGTTTATTAAAAAGGACCAAAACTCTATCGGCAGGAGCAGGGCGAGGCTTAACTTCTTTTAATGAACGGCTCTTCGATAGTCGACGATTGGTTGAGTTTGACGCTTTTATCGTTTTAGTGAAATCAGTCACAGTTTATCCTTTTGAAATAATTCGATATGGGGGTAAAGAATCAAGTAATTGTTTACCGTATCGTTTGGTGACTAAACGTTTATCCATTAAGGTGATAATACCGGTATCTTTTTCATTGCGCAGTAAACGTCCTGTTGCTTGAATTAGTTTTTTTGATGTTTCTGGTACCGAAATTGACATAAAAGGATTCCCCCCTTTAGTGGTAATGTACTCAGCTTGGGCTTCTTCAACCGGAGAGGTAGGAACAGAAAACGGTAATTTAGTAATAATTAAATTCGTTAAATATTTACCTGGTAAATCTAAACCTTCAGAAAAACTTTGCGTGCCAAAAATGATACTGGTTTTATCTTCATCACAGCGCTTTCTATGGGCCTCTATTATATGCTGACGTGACTGCTCACCCTGAACTAGAATCTCCATTTTGTGCTGCTCTCGTAAGGCTTTAGCGACTTGTTCCATTTGCCAATACGAAGAAAATAGCACTAAACAGGCTTTTTCTTGCTTAATTAATGCTGGTAACTCATTAATTAATTCATCGGTGAACTGAGGGCTACTTGGCTCATTTTTCATTTTAGCGATAACAAGTTGCGCATTGTTTTGATAATCAAACGGTGAGTCGACTTTTTGATATTGGGTGCCATCATTCGTTTGTAAACCGACCTGGCGTCGAAAATGCTCAAACGAATTCAATGCTAAAATAGTGGCTGAACATAATACCGCCCCTTCACATTTTGACCAGAGAATATCTTCAAGGGTAAAGCCCACTTCAATAGGGGAAGCCGACACTAAAAAGTCACTACGTTTGCCTGTCAGTTTTTCGAACCACCTTGCCATTGGAGCGCCTTTCTCACTGTCTGTTTTGGCATACATTTTCCATAGCGAGTTGAAATTTTCTAATCGTTGGATCATAAAACCCGCTTCTGCAAGTAAGGGCTCGGCAACAAACATTTTACACTCCCCGTCTTTCACTGACTCCATCAATAAATTATAGAGTTTGTTGCAATGTCCTAAACATTTTTTACTGAGCTCTGCTAAATCTTTAGCTGAGTTTTTTAAGTTCGGTGGAACGATTCCGTTTTCAAAACGATATAATGCCGCCTCGTCATCACGAGAGAAACGGCTATTTTCTTTAGCTTTTTCATTGAAATATAACGCCTGATTGTTTTCGATAAAGCTCGCTACTTTTTGCATTTCCATTAATAAATCTTGGCAATCGTCCCCTAACTTTAACGAGGGTGAAATGGCCGAAGTCGACTTTATTAATTTTGCCATTTTATCGCCGGTTTCTTTTAACTTAGTTAGCCAATCAATAGCACCTTTAATGGCAACATTCGCACTTGAATGATCACGGGTTACTTTAGGCAGATGATGTGCTTCGTCAATAATGTAAAAAGTGTCTTCTGGCGAGGGTAAAATAACACCTCCACCAAGCTCTAAATCAGCCAGTAATAAACTATGGTTAATGACCAACACATCGGCAGACTCCATGGTTTCTCGCGCTTTATGAAAAGGGCAATGGGTGTGATCGGCTAAATGTTTTAAACAACTGTGTTTGTCACATTGAATTTGTTGCCATAAATGATGAGGGATAGGGTCAGCCCAAGAATCTAGATCGCCTTGCCATTTATTATCCGTTAACGCTTTATGTAAATGATGTAATAGCTTTATATCCATGGCATTAGGTTTTTGCGCAAAGGTGAAACCGGCCTGAGGTGAATCGTCTTGACTCACAGCAAGCGCTAATTTTTGCCGACAAACATAGCGTTGGCGACCTTTGACTAAGGTAAAATTAAAATCTAAGCCTGAATGTTTCTTTAAGAAGGGTAAATCTTTATCCACTAATTGTTCTTGTAGCGCAACTGTTGCAGTAGAAATACAGACCTTTTTTTGACGTGACATCGCTAACGGAATAGCGCCTAATGAATAAGCCAAGGATTTACCCGTACCGGTGCCGGCTTCTATGATAATAATTTTTCGCGCTTTATCGTATTCTCCCGCAAAAGTTTTAGCTATTTCGGCAATCAAAAAAGTTTGCTGTTTTCTTGGATGAAAGTTTTCTAAATTTTCACCAATGGTTTTATACGATGTGCGAATTGCTACTTTAATTTTATCGCTTAGCATGCTGTTAGCCATTTAGGGTTCATTAGGTTATATACACATTCCAGTTAAATAGGCTGAATCCTGTATCTTCAAATAGGATGAGTATATACTGCTGTATATATTAACAGTTTATCGTTATCCGCAACGAATTAAAATAATTAATGTCATTAACTGTAGAAAAATTAACGCCTAGCTTGAATTATGGCTTTTTATTAACCCGTCAAGCCTATGATACCAAACAAGGTATCGAATTGTCTTTATGGGTTAAAACCCTCCAAGGTGCTGTTAATGTTATTGTGCAAAATCAACAGGCATTATTTTTTGTTGAACAAACGCAGCAAGTACACGCGCAAAGTCTCCTGTCGGAGCAGCGAATAGTAACGGCTAAAGTTACCCCGCTTGCGCTTAAAACCTTTAATCAGCAACTCGTCAGTGGCTTTTATTTTTCAACGATGCGTGAATTCTATCGCGCACGCGATATTTTAAAACAAGCCCAGATAAAATGCTACGAAGACGATTTTCGCCCCGATGAACGCTTTTTAATGGAGCGCTTTATTACCGCTGGTATTGAATTTATCCCTCGGTTAACAGCTTTATCGATAACCGAATCTGCCAAACAGTATTCACAGACTAACTTTGCTACCTTTTATAGTGACAAATGCCGTGCAACGAATAAGACTCAGTTACTTGATGATATTGCGTTAACTATGGTATCACTTGATATTGAGTGTTCAATGGCCGGGGAGCTTTATTCTATTGGCTTACATTCGCATAAAATGTCTGATGGTAAGCCGATAAAATGTGTTTTGATGATCGGGGATCACAATAATGTCTTAGCAAAAGCAAAACAGTCAACATTATCTAATGAAGAAGCCCGCGAGATCGCTGAGCACATCGTTTGGGTCGACAATGAGCAAGCGCTTTTAACGGCGCTTATCGCTTGGGTAAGGGTCCACGACCCTGATATCTTTATTGGCTGGAACGTCATTAATTTCGATTTTAATTTATTACAAAAACGTTGCGATATCCACAACATTGCCTTTAACATTGGCCGTAATTACCAGTCGCCACGGTGGCGTACCCGATCTGCAGGGGGGAGCCAAAATGAACAAAAATTTATTGATGTCGCTGGCAGAGTGGTACTTGATGGCATTGATTTACTCAAAAATGCCACCTATAATTTTGCTAGTTTTTCTCTCGACTTTGTCGCGAATGCCTTATTAGGCAAAGGAAAGAAAGTCGATGATGTTGAAAATCGAATACAAGAAATAAACGACAACTTTCATCATGACAAACTTGCCCTTGCCGCTTATAACCTTGAAGATTGTCGTTTAGTTACGCTCATTTTTGAACAGTCTTTATTACTTGAATTCACCCGCTTACGCGCAAAATTAACGGGCTTGTCAATAGACAGAATTGGCGGATCTGTTGCCGCGTTTACTAACTTATATTTACCTAAACTTCATCGTAGTGGCTATGTTGCGCCCAATATGGGTGATGGTTTGCAAGGGCTGGTTTCCCCAGGCGGTTATGTGATGGACTCCGTCCCAGGGTTATATAAGAATGTGCTCGTACTTGATTTTAAAAGTCTTTACCCCTCTATTATTCGAAGTTTTAATATTGATCCTATGGGTTTGATTGAAGGACTAAAATCACCCAAAAACAGCATTAAAGGCTTTGATGGTGCTTATTTTTCTAGAGATAAACACTTCTTACCTGACATTATTAACGAACTTTGGTTAGAGCGAGATATCGCTAAAAAAGATAAAAATTCGGCCTTGTCGCAAGCAATAAAAATTATTATGAATTCATTTTATGGCGTACTAGGTTCAACAGGTTGTCGGTTCTTTGATCCCCGTTTATCGGGCTCGATTACCAAGCGTAGCCATGAATTATTAAAGACGACTTCGCTGTGGCTGGAAAATGATGGTTATCAGGTGATTTATGGCGATACCGATTCAATTTTTGTTCATGTTGATGAAGATAAAACAGCCGAGCAATGCCAAGTCTTAGGTAAATCGTTACAAGATAAGATTAATGTTCGGTGGCAAGCAACGCTCAAAGAAGAGTTTTCAATAGAAAGCCAACTTGAAATTGAGTTTGAAACCCATTTTAGTCAATTTTTAATGCCGACTATTCGCGGACAAGAAGCGGTTAAAGAACAAAGTAAAGTAGGTACTAAAAAACGCTATGCAGGTGTAGTCAATGGAAAGCTACTCTTTAAAGGTCTAGAAACGGTTAGAAGTGATTGGACAGAGCTTAGTAAGATATTTCAGCAAGAACTTTACCGGCTAATATTTAATGAAGACCCTGTTGACGATTATATCAAAAATATAGTCGATGAACTAAAGCAAGGCCTTCATGATGACAAACTTATCTATAAGAAAAAGATTAGACGTAGCTTGCCCGATTACGTGAATACACCACCACATGTTAAAGCAGCCTTAATTGCAAACAGCAAACTAGAGGGAGAGGGCAAAAAGCCTAAATACACTAACAGAAGAACTATTCGATATGTTATCACTCTTGATGGCGTACAGCCTTTAGAATACAACGAGAGCAAACTTGATTATGACTTTTATGTAGAGAAACAAATAAAACCCATTGCTAATGATATATTGCCCTTTATAGGTAAAGACTTTGATGCAATAACCAGTAACCAAATGGGGTTGTTTTGAAGTAAATGACTTTAGACTAAAAAATTAATAATTCCCCATAATCGTTAAGCACTACTTTTTATATCAATCTTCAATTTTGCCTTTATATTAACGGTTACCTATTCCTCAAGCTCATTAAATTATTGTAAATAAATCGTGCATCATGTTTAGAACGATCATAAAGCAACTTTATTGATTTAGCTATTTAGACGGCTAAATGAATTTTATGCTTTAGGATGAAAAATCATGATTAACGATACCAAAATAGTCAATGCTGGACGAAAATCAAAATTGTAGTGGAATGGTTAATTTGGCCTACTAATAAAAGGTATCTCAGTTGGAAAATTTAAAGCTTGGCCAAGACTAGTTAACTGCTACACCTTCTGTGATGATATCGAACAAAGTTATTTATACACCTGAGAGTAATACAAATAACTTGTTTAATGAACAATAAAGTTCTTTACTAAAGCTTTTTTATTTCTTTGAATTTTATTAACAATATTTTAATGTTCACTTTGTGCGCATCAATGTCATTAACTAGCCTGAAAAATAAATCATAATTCACAGTTTTATTTGAGTTTTTAAACGTAAATTTAGAGTGTACTTAAAATAGCCACTGAATATTTATAAGCTTATTTTTTTGTAAAGTTCACTGATAACTAAAATAGCAGATGAGTAAAGTTATTAGCTGTATTATCTACTCAGTTGTTCATATCCTAAGTCTGTTTTATTTTCAAACTATGTGCTCTCCTGACATTAGCTTAGAGAACATATCAATATAATTTATAATGTTTATTTCCTTTATTTTTAATTGTGACTTTTTTGTTTATATATTGTTATTTTTTATGTATTATTAAGTGTAGATGTATTTTGTTACATATCACTTCCATTCATCCATTTACTTTGAGTGTTGTCGGTGGTTTTTGTGTTCTTAATTAACACTACTGCTAACAAACTGTTCAAGCGTGACAAAGTACAGTTGGCTAGTTCCACTTCGCTCAAGCTTATCCCACAATTTTTAACCCGCTAATTGGGCGTTGGTTTATAAGGTTTTCGATGAAATTTAAAATATTAGCTTTATTATTAGTAAGTTTTAGTTCTTTTGGATCTAATTGGACAGTTTCACAAACAACTTTACATCATGTTCAAATTGGATCTGCCAATTTGATGTATATATCTTTTGATAAACATGCCAATGTTTCTCAAATTACATGTGGCGGTTTACCTGTGAAAAATTGGGCAGCTTTACCTCTAGATTTAACAAGTCCTAAGGTACAAGCCCTAATTAGTTTGGCTTTGAGTGCCCAAGCCCAAAGTATAAAGGTTGATTTAGGCGGCCCAGGAACTTGCCAAAAAGGTGCATACCCAACTTTGGATTATATACGGATTGGCCAATATACTGGACCTGTAAAATAAAGCATGAAATTCATCCAAAAAGGGCAAAGGGTCATGGGCGTTAGCAATATTTAAAGGTGCAGTTGCACATTTGGCGACACTTTTATTTTAATTTATAGGGTAATAATGAAAATATCTTTCTATTTATCAATAATTTTAATTTTTATATCGAGCACTGCTTTGGGAGCAAGAGTCGATGCTACCGGCGAAATTGGTGAAATTCGCTACCATATAAATGAAGGGACCTTAGCGCCGGCTTGGAATAAAACCATTTGGTTTCAGCTAATCAATTCAGATAAAACTTTTTGTACAAGTAATAAAGTTAGCATTAAAGACGGTGATGATATGGCTGTTTCAATGTTACTTGCAGCCAAGATGGCTAATAAAAAAGTACTAATTACGCTAGAGGATACAATTAAGTACCCAGCGGGAACGTATTGTCTTTTACAATATATAACAATTAAGTAAACATATTGTTAACAGTAATTCAAATGTATAATGATAGTTGCTGTTGTTCGTGCATCACACACCTAGCCAGCTATTACTTACCGCTTAATATAGGCATTAGAATTTAATTAAGGTTTTACTATGAAAAAAATGTTTTTTCTTTTATTTCTGTTTCCAGCTATTGTGAATGCAGCACGTTTAGATTGCGGCATGGCAACTATAAAAAATTTATACGTGCAGGGAGAAAGACAAGATAGTGGGCTTCATCAAAACTCAGTTCTTCTCACGTTGGAAAATGACAAAAGTTCAGCTTGTAGTAATGTTACATTTGCTATGATGAAAAATACCGAACCCGCATATGGTGGAATAGTTTCGATGACTCTTTCGGCATACACAACAAAAAGTAAAATTCGTGTTGTGGTTAACTCAAAAAATCTTGGGAGTGATACTTACACTATAGAGTGGGTCAATTTTCAATAGCCAGTCCATACAAGTAGTTCAAACGGAGTGAAATAACAGTTGGTTATTTCACTCTTTTTAATATTTTTACCAACAATTATTTACCTTTATTTGGGGGTATTTATAGTATTTCAAAAAAAGGAAGTTATATGTTCAAGTGTTGTTTAATGTTTTTTTTAGTTTTTTTTTCAGGAGTAACCTTTGCTAACACTCCTATAGGACAGCGGACAGTTTCTAAGTTAATGTTCCATGATTCAGGAAATCTATATGTGTTTTTCAACGGGACGACTACGCATGGAGAAACATGTGATGATAAATCAATTTATGTATTACCAAATGCTCATAAACACTTCTCTGAAATATACTCAGGATTACTTGCTGCAATGCATGCCAAAGCAGCTGTTAACGGTTATGTTAATGGATGTGTTGACGTTTGGGGTAAAACTAAGCCAAAAATAACAAGAATAGATTTATTGTGAGATAAATAAACATATAAGCCATATCCGCAGGACTAAAAACACTTGGTTAGGTATCGCAGCGCTTCACATTTTAGCCAACTGCAATTTCCCACTTAAAACGGCGTTAGCTTTTTAAATTAACTCAGAGATATCTCAATGAAAAATATTATCTACACCATTCTATTTTTAGTATGCACATCAACTTTTGGTTCTGCGAATGCAGCATCGGGAGTAAGTACCGGAAAAATTACTACTATTCATTGGTATGAAGGCCACACAGGGGTTTTAGTTAAACAAATAGGAATGTCTGATTTAGGAGGATGTGGTCGTGCAGATTATTATATACTTGATGATACACATTCTTATTTCAACGAGATTTACTCGCTAATCCTTTCTGCTCATATTTCATCACAATCACTTTCGCTAAGTATAGATGGCTGTATTCAAGGGATATCAAGAATCAAGCACATCACTAGCAGTAAATAAAAGTTAATAAAAAAATCAACAAATAACCGTGGTTTTTGCTCCTTCGTCGCTTATTTTAACTAACTATTATTGACCTCTTAGTGAGGTGTTATGTGTTTATTCACTGTCAAGCTACTTGTTCAAAACTATGGGTAATTATGAAAATATTAATATTAGGTTTATTGAGTATTGCATTCACTGCTCAAGCAGAGACATTTAAAACAACAAAAATTGTTGAGTTTAAGTCTCATGCTGCACCTTATTACACAGAAGGGAATATATGGAGTGATGTGACATGGATTACTTTAGAAGGGGTGACTTCTGTAGGGAATATTTGTAAACCAACAGCCTGGTCAAATGGTTTAGCACCATTTTATATCCGAAATAGTAATGCGGGACTCTTATCTTTAGCGTTAGCAGCCAAAATGGCAGATAAAACCGTAATGGTAAATGTTAATCCTTTAGCTCCTATCATAGGTGGTGCTTGTAAACTGGAATATATTGGTATTTAAATCACACATAACAATAAGTTCAAACGGAACAAAAACAGTTGGTTAGATTCCGCTTCGCTACACATTATAACCAACTGTTTTGTTCGCTTAAGTGGGCGTTATACGCAAGGATGATCAATGTCATTTAAATCTACGTTTGTTTTTATTTTAATTTTGGTAACTTCAGGTTGCTCCTCTCGTGGTGCCGAAGAGGCTGGTTGCAATTTTACTTCCGGCTCTACTTATAGTGAGCACGATAAAGAAAGCTCTTGGAGCTCTGATTTTATTAGCGATATTTTTGTTGGTTTGTTTAACGTAGTAGTACAAGGTGCCCACAGAAATATTTCTCCCGAGACTTATAATTCATGTGCTAAGCAGGATGTAGCTACTAGCATAGATCCAGATGGTAATATAAAAAATAATGTACGTTAACGAAATAGCTAACGTTAGGTGGTATTTGCGTATAACAACAGCCATTCAATGATGACAAATAACAGTTGGCTATTTGCTCCTTCGTTGTTTATTTTAGCCAATTATTATTTGCCTCTTAGTGGGCGTTAGCTTTATAGGACATAGCATGACCAAATTAACTAAATTATTCTTTTACTCTTCATTCTTTTTATCAACTAATGCATTAGCCTCATGGGATGGCACGGTTGCTGGAAAAATCAATTCAATAGATGTTGCACCAGGGCAAAATTATGGTTTTAGAGTTTCATTAATCAACAGCCCAAAACTTTGTGGAAATAATCATACATGGGCATATTTAAATGAATCTGATTCTAATTATAAAACCTTCGTAAGTGTTCTTTTAGCAGCAAAAATGGCGGATAAGCAAGTAGTTCTATATACAAACCATGAAAACTCATCAGGGCAGAGTTACTGTCATATCGGATATATGGTGCTCAAGTAAAGCTAACAAGGCATTCAAGCAGGACAAATAACAGTTGGTTTTTGCTCCTTCGTCGCTTATTTAAACCAACTATTATTTGCCCATTAATGGGGCGCTATGTTTAATTAAGGATTTTGAAGATGAATAAAAGGTTAGTGACTCTGTTAGCAATTGGCTGTGCTTTTAACTCTTTAGGAGGAGAGCTCACAAAGGGATCTACTGTCTTAGAAGTTGCGTCAAATGGATAAAATGCAGCTAACTTTGCTGTTAAGGTTACAGGAGGTACAGGTTTATGCTCTGGGTGGATATACTTTCCAGAGGTAAAGGTATCTTCTATTACAACATATAATCAATCGTTTACATTAGCTACAATGGCATTGGCTGCGGATAAAAAAGTTAGAATACATAACTATTCTGATAATTCTTGTACAGGTGCTGATTTTATATCAGTAAGTAAATAAACATACAAGTTACTCAAACGGTCAAATGACAGTTGGCTTTCTGTTCATGTCTCACTTATTTTAGCCAACTATTACTTGCCGCTTAATGTGGCGTTATATTTTTCCAATAGACTTACGTATTTATTTAGGATTAATTATGAAAGAAATTATTATTACGATTGCTAGCTTGATGATTATCAATAGTGTGTCAGCTGCTGAATATTTTAGAGAAAGAACAATAGTAGGTGCTGGTGTTTACTATAGTGGTACAAAAAGTATCTTATTTGTTGATATTGACGGCGATAAATCTACGATGTCTTCATGCGCAACTACGAAACGTTTTGCCATTGATAGTAACACACCTAATTTTAAAGAAATGGTTAGCATAGTGATGACCGCATATGCAACAGGTGAAGAATCAGTAGATCTTATAGTAAATACTACTTGTAATCATTGGGGCAACGCTCAAGATCTATTGGGGATCAAAATTGGAAAAATGCCTTGGTAGCCCTAGCTGCTAAAAATATAACAAGTCAATCAAAAAGACAGTTGCCTATTTTCTCTTTCGTGGATTAGTTTAGCCAACCATTATTTGCCTCTTAATGAAGCGTTATTTTTATAAATCAATATGGATGTATATCAATGAAAACCTATGTAAAAAATATGCTTTTATTTAGTTTGATCTTGACCCCTGTAATTTCTCAAGCAGCGGAGGCAGGTTGGACTGTTTCTTCAAAAGTAGTGAAATTAGTTGTGACTCAAAATGGGGGGATAAATGTTCGTTTATCACCTGAGTTAAGTGGCTGTACTTCACAAAGTGGATATGGAGCTAAATATGCTTCTATATATCATACTCACCCTGGAATAAAGGCTATTCATGCCAACCTTCTTGCTGCATATATGAGTAATAAGGATGTTTCTTTGTGGTTAAAAGATGCTAATTGTACCGTAGGGGAAATGACTCTTGGAGGTACTCATTCCTCTTAAAATGGGGTAAATAAATATAAACCGTTCAAGCAGGACAAATAACAGCTAGCTATTTGCTCCTTCGTCGCTTATTTTTTTCAACTATTATTTACCTCTTAATTGAGCGTTATATTTAAGGTGTATCAATGAGAATATTGTGTCTATTTCTAAGTCTTGTTATTTCTAGTTACTCTTTTGCTGGAGCTTCGTTTACCGGGACTATTAATAAAGTAGTTTGCCACACAACTGGAATCAGCCAGAACTGTCAAATACAAGTTAATGGTGCTATATCAAGCCAAACTTGTGGTACTAGTTCATGGAGATTTACTTTTGATGGATCAACTAATGAAGGGAAAAATATTCTTTCTATTTTGTTGGCTTCTCAAGTTTCAAAGCAGACTATTACATTAGGTGGAACAGGACAATGTAGTCTTGCCTCAACCTCAGAAGATTTAAGGCATGCTTATATTACGACAAATTAAATATAACAAGAAATTCAACAATGATAAAAAAAGTTGGCTGTTTCACTCAGCTACACTTTTTAGCCCATTGCAATTTTCCGCTTAAAACGGCGTTAGCTTTCTAAATTAACTCAGAGATATCTCAATGAAAAATATTATCTACACCATTCTATTTTTAGTATGCACATCAATTTTTGGTTCTGCGAATGCAGCATCGGGAGTAAGTACCGGAAAAATTACTACTATTCATTGGTATGAAGGCCGCGCAGGGGGGTAGTTAAACAAATAGGAATGTATGATTTAGGAGGATGTGGTCGTGCAGATTATTATATACTTGATGATAAACATTCTTATTTCAACGAGATTTACTCGCTGATCCTTTCTGCTCATATTTCATCACAATCACTTTCGCTAAGTATAGATGGGTGTATTCAAGGGATATCAAGAATCAAGCACATCACTAGCAGTAAATAAAAGCTAATAAGAAAATCAACAAATAACCGTGGTTTTTGCTCCTTCGTCGCTTATTTTAGCCAACAATTATTTACCCATTAATAGGGCGTTAAGCAAACAAGTTAAATTAAGGTGTTTATAAATGCAAAAAAAAGTAATACCCGCTATCGTCTTCTGTACTTTTACTTCGTTATCTAATGCCACGGAACTAAAGGTCGGACCACAACAAGATTCTTTATACCCAACCGCATTTTATCTAGAGCCAGGAGATGGACTTTATGTGGAGTTTCAAAGTGGCAGTATGCCAGGTTGTAGTCACAACAAAGGTGGGCGATTAGCAAAGGCTAATCCAAATTATAAGGAATTGTATTCACTTATGTTAACTATGATGGCGAGTAAAACATTCAAAGGGACTGTGAGATATAAAGAGACAACTAGTAGTGGTTGGTGGCATTGTTCTATTGAAGGGCTCAATGTATTTCCTAAATAAATTTGTTACTTTGCCATACAAGCCATCCAAGCAGGACTTTGACAATTGGTTAGGTTCCGCTTTGCTTCACATTTTAGCCAACAATTAAAAGCCTCTTAATGGGGAGTTATGTTTAAAGGAGTTCAAAATTGAGAGTGATACTTTTATCTTTATTTCTTGTTTTTTCAGGTACATCATTAGCTACGGAATTAACTATTTCCAATGCTAAAATTACATCTATCAAGGCTTATGAAACAGCGGATGAATCTATTAATGTATGGTTACATATTAATGGAAATAGTCGCGTAGGTAATAACCCAGACAACTCAGCCGTTACTTGTGAATTATGGACACATGATAAAATTGTTCATTCAACAGCTCTTGCGGCCTTAATGTCAGGGAATAAAGTTGCTGTTACTTACGTAGATCGAGGTGATAAGTCTCATTGGTGCAATGTAAAAAACCTCACTGTATCTGGAAATTAAACATAACAAGGGTTTTCAAAACGGACAAATTACAGCTGGCTATTTGCTCGTACCTCACTTATTTTAGCCAACTGTAATTTTCGCTTAAAACGGCGTTGTGTTTCTTCATCCAACATTTGGTAATTCAAAAATGAAAACTTTATTATTAAACACATTTCTATTTATAAATATTGCAGTTGTTTCATCGACTACATTAGCTGGCTCTGTTAGTAATGCAAAAATAACTCAAATTTATTGTGGTTATTACGATGGAGCAAATATGTGCTCAATATATTTTGATAAAGCTCTCTCAGACTCTCCAACTTGCCACACTAAAAGTAGGAAGCGAATGCAAATTAAAACAGATGATGATACAGGTAAAGCAATACTATCTTTAGCTTTGACAGCTTATAGCACTCAAAATATTGTAGACGCAGGCGGGAAAAATACTTGCACCGTTTGGCCTGATACTGAAGATATGAATGTAATAACAATTAAGCACTAAAACATAACAAGTTGCTCAAACGGAAAAATAACAGTTGGTCATCGCTTCTCTATTATAGCGAACCATTATTTTCCGCTTAGCAAGGCGTTAGACTTTAATCCTAATAATGGAAAGTATATATGAATAAATTTTTTAATTATCTCATTCTCATTTTATGTACTTTTACCATTTCAATTACATATGCTGCCGAGTATGAGAAATCAAGCCGCACGAAAATAATTTGGGTGGGAGCGTATCATTCCAGTTCCGCGAGTGGTGATGTTTTAATAAGAGCTGATAAACCTTCAGCAAGTTGTAGCTCAGGATATTTATTATTAGAAGGTACAGCGGGCTTGAACTCAAGTTTAAGTATTGCAATGTCAGCATTTCATTCTAATTCCAATGTTGAAATACATGCATACACTGGCAAACCTTGGCGAGGTTCGAGTAGCTCAAAATGGTGTATTATTTAAGGTATACATATAGTTAAGTAAATAAAGTCTAACAAGCAAATTAATCATGACAAAAAAAAGTTGGCCGCGCTCGTGTCTCACAGAGTATAGCCAACCATTACTTTCCGCTTTGCAAGGCGTTAACGTTTAAGGAGTTGTGGTGCAAATTGAGATAAACAAACGTAAAGCATTATTTTACGCATTACTAAGTTTATTCATTGAACCTCCTTTAATTGTATATGGCATTTATTGGCTGTATATCGAGAAAATTAGTGTTTCATATTCAATATTATTTATAGCTATTGGTCTTATTATGAGTGTTTACTCATATGCTCAATTCTTAATTGTCAGAAGTACTTGTTTAGGACTTATTTTTACACCTGAAGGATTAATTGATCATTCAACTTTGCCTAATGACATCCTAATTGAATGGTCGGATGTTAAATTAATAAACTGTCCTGATTTGAATCCACCTCCACATTTCTCTATTCACCTAAATGATGACAATAAATTCTTTAGTAACCTTAATTGGTTCTCGAAGTTCTACTTTAAAATAACTAAGATGTGGTAGAAAACACCTATTGTACTAGTTACTGAAAATTTAAGATGTACAACAAAAGCGCTTGATGCCATATTAGAAGAATATTCAAGCTTGTATTTGCAGTAAACCTATTGCAAGGCGTTAAAACGGACATAAAACAGTTGGTTTTTATCACACCGTTCAACATTTTGACCAACTATTTTTTGCCCCTTAATGTGGCGTTATATTCAAAGAGTGTTAATCAAATTAGGTGTAAGTATGAAAAAGCATTATGTGTATTTTTAACTTAAGTATGTTCAAGTCATGCAGTTGCTGATAGTTTAGCTAATGGTGGTGAAGTTCTTGAATTATTTTCTGTTTCAACTTTAGTTGGCTCCGGAAACACAACTAAAGATGAATCTTTTGTTGTTAAAATTTCAGGCGATTGCATTGATGGTTGGGATCATAATCGGAGTTTAAATGGTTATTTTATTGTGAAAAAGTAATCTCCTTTCAACGTTATCTATCTATAAAAATATTTAGTTAGTTGCGATTCATATATAAAAAAAGGATGCGCACGCATCCTTTTTTTATATAAACGCTGACCCAATTTTAAACCGATATAACGGCTATGAAACATTCAGTGAACACGATGGCTGCAATCAACTCTTCATAAAAAATAGTGCAAATAACGTACTGAATATTTATCATTTTGGTTTTGTGATTTTGTTACAAACACCCACTGATGTTATATAGATAATTATGTCTTGTTAATATTTGGTTACATTTCCCTGTTCTTTTTCTTTACTTTAATTTAGACTAGCCGCGTTACAAGGATGCAATTCCCTTAATAGTAAGTGCTACTGGCCTAGGAACTAAGTCTCTAATAACAATAATAATAAACCTTAATAAATCAATTTGAATAAATTTACATTACCGATATGTAGCCTTTGGGAACATATTTCAGGAGTTAGTATGTTTAATAGATTCGTCAAATCTATTGTCTTTTTGTTGTGCCTTTTATCTACAGTAACACAAGCAGGAGATACGCCTTTATATCAGGAGTATCAAGCTTTTGAAGACCCCCAAGGGAATATTTACTTACAGCTCCCAAAGCAGTTTGTTCTCATTCATGCCGATATTTCTATACCTTTATCTGTTTACCCTAATAATGCCTTAGTTAGATTATATGAAGAAAATGGCGTATGGAAAGTAGAAATCCTAACCGAAGCGCAATTTAATGCCTTAACACTAACTCCTTCTGATTATAATATTGAGTATCATGACTTTAGTGGCGATGGCGATCTTGAAGTTGTTTTAAGATCTCAGAACATTCAAAATGACAGCTTTATTTTGTATGGTTTAGAAAATGGGTCAATCTCTTTTAGCGTGCACGGCGTAAACAGAGATGGTGTCGATTTATCAAAAGGTAGTGGTGCCCAATTTATTGACGTAAATGGCGATGGCTACAAAGACATTCAATATCCAAATTACACCTTGCTAGGTGATATTCATAAAAAATTCTTTAATGCCTCACGATACAAAACGAGCCAAGCTGAAATAATAGGCGCTACAGGCGGTAGCTTTAGAGTTGCAGAAGATGGCTCCGCTTCTTATCAAATACCATTGAAATTACCCCAAGGTATTGCGGGTGTTGCTCCACAAATGGCGTTTAGTTACTCATCTAACGGTGGTAACAGTAATTTAGGTCGAGGTTGGTCACTTTCTGGTTTAACAAGCATTAGCCGTTGCCCTAAAAATTATGCCCAAGACGGATATATTGCCGGAGTTAACTTATCGATTGTCGATGAATATTGTTACAACGGCCAGCGTTTAATCAAAGTAAGCGGTACGCATGGGCAAACCAATGCTGTATACCATACTGAATTTGCAGACTTTAGTGTTATTACTATCACCAGCTCCAATACCCAAGGCGCAACAGGGTTTGAAGTAGAAACTAAGTCAGGTGAAACACATTACTTTGGTACTAATACTGTAAATGCTAACGCTGCTGCTTATGTTGGCAGCATATCTTCACCGAGTGCTTACTTAATTGCCGCTATTCAAGACATTAAAGCAAACCAAATAAGTTACAACTACTCGCACGCCAACGCACTCGATGTTAGCGACACAGAGGTAGACGAAGTTAACTTAGACACAATTACTTGGGGAGCAACAGCCGCACCAAACGAGCTAAAAGTAAATTATATTCCTAACCCTAGACCTCATTATGGTTATAGATATGGCCGACAATTCGCGCAAACGAAATACATAAATAATGTCGAATTAACACAATCAGGAACACTTATTCGCCGTTATAACATTACATGGGATAACGGAATTGTAGATGAAGATGTCACCCCAACTGAAGAAAATATAAGCCGTGTCACAGATATTCAAGAATGTTTAGTTGAAAATACAACTGAACAGTGCCTCACTGCTTCGAGTTTTAATTGGAGCAGTACACAAACGGGCACAAGAGAAAAACAAGTGTGTGAAGCGTGGTTTGACGAAGACATTGACAACACATCTTATTATGGTAAACCGAAAGGGCATCAAATTTGTAAAAAATGGAAAACAATCATCCAAACTGCAAATTTCGAACCTTTTGGTGATGTTAAAAATATTAGCTTTGATAGTGACTTTAGAAATTCTGAAACAAACCTTACCGCAGATGCAAATGGCGATGGTCTGAGCGATATCTATTATGTTGATGACGGTAAATGGGCAATAGCTATTATGTCTGCTACAGGAGAAGGCGATAATAGAATTATTTATAAAACCTCTGACTCACATCGAAGTACTTTTAGTAAAGGAAGCTCTGACTACGCTAGAGTTGTTGATATTGATGGCGATGGTCGAATGGAAGTTATTTATCCACATGACAAAAAATGGTACAAGCTCGCTTTATCAGCAGATAATAAACTAACCAATACATATATCAATAGCTATAGGGATGATGACCATAAAAACACTTTATTGCTTGATGTCGACGGTAATGGCTTTATTGATATGGTTACCAAAAAAGAGACCGGTTTGTTGGTTTATTACAATTTTGGTGGTTACATAAGTCCTTTTTACAAAAAATTAATCACTAATAGCATGGTGACTAATAACCTAGGCGGCAATGCCTCAAAAGTTCATTTACAAACCCCCGCGCTTAAAAATGCTGCATTTTTAGACCTAAACGGCGACGGTATTTCAGACCTGATATCAAAGGGCTCGGTTTCAAAATATTATTGTGAAAAGTTAATTGGCACTGCTCCTACACCTAAAATTAGCAATGTCGGTCATTGGGAAATTGTTTATCATAGCTACGTACGTTCTGAAACCAAAGCCTATTGTGATCCACTTATAGCAAAAAATGAACAAACTTACCGCAATCGATCAACTTCATTAACCATACCTGTAGCTTTAATGGGGACGGTAAATAGTAGCGGTACGCCTAATTATGAGTCGGCATATCCACTAAACTTTTTAGCTTTCGTTGATGTGGAAGAAGATATTCGCATTGCTGATTTTAACGGTGACGGTTTAAGTGATGTTTTATATCGAGTAAACAGTAAGTGGCATGTAGGAATATCGAAAGGCGATGGCAAATTTATCACTAATGCTATTCCAACGAATGTTTTAAATGCATCAGATGCTGATATCTATGGTTATCATCGTTTTGCTGATATTAATGGCGACGGTTTAACCGATCTTCTTGCTTACAAAGGCAGCTATTTTGCAGTTTATTTAGCCCAAGCAAATAAGAATAATATTCCCATTTTTACTCAACGCTTAACTATATCGGTAGATGTTGACGATAAAAAACAAATGCACTTCGCAGATTTCGACGGTGATAGTCAGTTAGATATTTTATTTGAGCAAGGCAGCCAAATGAAATACAAGCTAGCTAAAATTCCACAACAACGTAAAAACGTTATTGATGTGGTTACCAGCGGTTTCGGACAAACAACAGAAATTCATTATGGTTTATTGCAAGAAGATAATAATCGTATTCAAACGGGTTCAACCTATTTAGACTCTTTAATTAACATTAGGCGAGATGCGGCCTCAAAATACTATGCTACATATTTTAAAAGTGACTTTGTACAACCAAACTTAGGCCTTTGGGTTGTCTCAAACGTAACCAATATAGGTTACGACTCTTACGGAATATACCAAGACGAGCTAAGCCGAAATAAACCTGTATCTATTAGTTATCAATATTCAGGTATGTTAATGCACAGATTCGGGCGTGGCTCATTAGGATTTGAACAATTAGCCACCATAGATAATACTACAGGCATAAAAACCACCACCAAATATAGCCAAGCTTTTCCGTATGTAGGTATGCCAATATCAACAACACAAAGCTACGACGGAAAGGTATTAAGTGAATCAACAAATACTTTTGCTCCAACTTGGAGCCCGAAATTTGGTCTATTCCCATACATTGACATTGCTACCGATAAAAAGTGGCGCTTATTAACTAACAACACTGTCGCTTTTTCTAGCCATAGCCAATTAGATTCAAATTACGACATCTTCGGGAATCTAACCGGCAGCACTAGCAAGCAATTTGCTAATGCAGGGGGGACTGTTGAGTTAGCGCGTGTTACTACCCGTAATACTTATAATGGTTTAGGTGGCGGAGCAGAAAAAGGGCGATTAGATACTTCATCAGTAACTCATACCCGTGGTAGCGAAAGCAAAACAAGAAGTTCAAGTTTTGGTTATCAAGCTAATGGCATGTTGGCATGGTCAAAAATCGATGGTTTAAAGCAAAAAACAACGTATAAATACAACGCGTTCGGTAGCAAAGAAAAGGTTTGTGTTATTGACGAAAACACCAGTGAATCACGTTGTTCAACAACACTTTGGTCTTCAGATGGCCGTTTTGTTACCGGTGTAGAGAATGCAATAGCGCAAAGTGAACGTTATTTATATAACGGACAATCGGGTAGCGTTAATGGCCGTATTTGGTCAAAAACAACCACAGGCCCTAACCAAATAGCAACAACACAATATTTTGATATTCAAGGCCAATTAGTTAAAGAGCAAAGGGCTGACGGTACAACCAGTTTGATTACTCGCGCATACAGTTCAAGCACTAATCTAGGTAACTGTATTGTTAATACCCAGAAACTTTGCTTTTCTGAAACGACAACCTCAAGTGGTAAACCAAGTTCTACGGTGTGGTACGACGCTTACGGTCGTAAAGTAAAAGCACAAACACAGTCTTTTTCAGGAAACCAATGGTCAAGCCAATATTATACTTTCGATGCACTAGCTCGTGGAAAAACCACCAGTGAAGCATATTTTGAATCGAGCCTTAATGGTTTAGCGCCAACCACAACCCTTGATAAAACCACCTTTTATTATGACGTTTTAGGGCGTGTTACTGAAGAAAAATTACCAGACGGCGCCATTAATAAGCGAAGGTATAACGCCTTAGAAAATAAATACACCGACGGTGAACAAAATACCCGCACCGAAACACTTAACGCTTTAGGGCAGTTAACTAAAGTAACAACACCCGTTCATACCACTATTACGCAAGAAACGGGTGGCGACGAAACAATGTTACAAGCAAAAGATGCCTTTAAGGGAATGTTTAGTGCGCTGTATGTTCCTACTGAACCAACGCCACCAACGACACCACCTACGACAATCACAACGTTTGTCAGGTCTATTACCGACTACCAATACGATGTGTTCGGTAAATTAACCAAAGTCAGTAATTATGCTTCTAACAATACGAGCCAAAAAGTCACTATTCATACGCAATACGACAACGAAGGCCGTAAAACCAGCATGTATGATCCTGACAAAGGGTATTGGCAATATGCTTATAATGCCTTTGGCGAACTTACGGCTCAAACAAGTGCAAATAATTTAACGTCACGTAACTATTACGATGTATTAGGGCGAAAAACTAAATCTACCGAGCAAGCGTTAGGCGGCTATAATGCAACAGTCAGTTGTTTTCATTACGGTACGAGTACAGCCGATAAAAATGTAGGGAAACTCATTAAGCAACAACAGTTTACCAGTAGTAATAGTGCATTAAGTGGCTTTAACTGTGCGTCTAAAATTAATATCACGGCCACGTGGCAGCAAAGTGTTAATTTTGATCAATTAGGCCGTTTGTCTGGCACAACTACAACCTTTGAAGGGAAAAGCTTTTTACAAAGTCAAACGTACGACGCTTATAGCCGAGTAAGTACCCAAACGTTACCCAAAGGGTTAGTTGTAAATACCCAATACCAATATGGTTACTTAAAACGCATCAAACAAGGTAACTTAACGCTACGTGAAATTACCGAAATGGACGCCGCAGGCCGAATAAAAAAGGAAACCATTGGTAAAGGTATCCGTAAAACCAACGGTTATGACGAAATAGGCCGAGTATCTAATATAAGTTTAACCAAGTCGGGTGGACAAATACTACATAACTTAAGTTACGACTACGACTATGTAGGCAACTTAACCGAGCGTAATCAAAATTATGCAGGCAGTATTAACTTTAGTGAAAACTTTGAATACGACAGTATTAACCGCGTAAAAGAAAGAAACATTGATTACAGTAATATTGATGTAAGCCAACTTGACGAAGCGTTTGCCTACCAGCAAAACTATGAATACGACTTTATTGGCAATATTACCCGTAAATACAGTAGTGAATTAGTTCGTTTTGGCGAAATTATAGACCCAAGGCCACCAGTTTTTACGCCTGGTAACCATTGGCCTATTAGTGGTGGAGAAAGAGAAGAAGTAAACCATGCAAATAATTATACCTATAATTATCAGTGGCAAACCCATAGCGACAGCACGCGCGCTTACCCGTTAAAACGCCGTGGTTTACATAATATTCAAAAAGGCAGTAACACCAGTTACCGCAACTATAGTTACGATGCTAACGGTAATGTAACCAGTGATGGTAGCAGAGACTATGATTACACACCGTTCGACAAACCTTGGCAAATTACCAGCGGCGTGCAAAGTAGTAAATTTAAATACGCGAACCGTAGCCGTTATTTGCGTGAAGATAAAATTCAAGAAAAAAATCCAAGTGGCATTAACTACTCAGGGTTAACACAATATAAAACCCATTATGTTGGCGCTTACGAGCGCATAGAACGCACCGGTGGTGCAGGCAGCAAAGTTGAACATAAATACCAAATAGCGGGGGCAGTATTAACCCGTAAAGAAGGTGAAACAACCTTTAGTACGCTCTTTGCGCATACCGACTACCAAGGCTCTGCTATTACCATTACCGACGAAAACGGACAAATGGCTGAGCAGTTTATTTATGACCCTTGGGGCAAGAAAACCAAGGTGATTATAAATAACAATGTGGGTAGTTTGGTGGGTAACTTAACGCGAGGTTCCGCAACTACGCGTGGTTATACTGGGCATGAGGGGATTGACCACTTTGATTTGATTCATATGAATGGTCGGGTTTATGATGCTGAGGTAGGGCGGTTCTTGCAGGCTGATCCGTTTATTCAATTTCCGAATAACAGCCAAAGTTATAATCGTTATGCGTATGTGTTGAATAATCCAATGAGTTATACAGATCCGAGTGGGTATTTTTCATGGAATCCTTTAAAGCGTGCTAAGAAGCTTTTACGGTCAATTGCTAAAATACCTATTTTGAATGCAGCTGTGCAAGTGGCAATAGCATATGCTTGTGGACCAGCAGCTGCTCAGTGTTTAGCTGCTTATAGTTCAGCAAGTACTTATGCTGTTACAGGTGACCTTGGCGCATCTTTAAAAGCAGGAGCTATTGCTTATGTATCTGCTAAGGCTTTTCAGAAAATAGGTAATCATTATAAAGGTAGCACAGGAACGATTGATTTTGGTGGGAATATGCTCACATCAGGCCAAGTCGCAGGGCAAATTACTGCACATGCAATAACTGGTGGTGTTATCGCTAAAGTGAGTGGCGGTAATTTTGGTCATGGTTTCTTTAGTGCAGGGGTTACCAAAGGGATTGGTGGTGCATACTTACCTGGGGGGAGTAACCTTTCAGGTGGAGATATTGCATATGGCACTGCAGTTTCTGCTGTCATTGGAGGTACGGCTTCTGTAATTTCTGGTGGGAAGTTTGCTAATGGTGCTAAAACCGCAGCATTTCAATATATGTTTAATCAGGCTGCTATAGGCCATGCAGCTAGAATTAAACGAAATTTTGAAAAACGTATGCAGAAAATGCTAAAAGTTGGTCATGCAGGTGTTGGTCATGAGCTAACATATAAAGAGTCTAGATGGTGGTGGAGAAATGCAAATGGGAAAACTCTTACCGTGGACGGTAGAGAGTTAACACCAATAGTAGTTTTTGGTCATAAAATGGTATCTCCTTTTCCAAATTTAGGGAACTTAAAAGTATTTGGGCATATAGGCATAGCACCTAATGGGCGGATTTATGATGATTTTTATGATTTTGATATTCACGATAACCCCAACAATGAATTTGTAACGGGTATACGGAACTGGTTAAACCAACAGGCTATATCCCAGCATGGGGCAGGTACACCGTTTGGTATAAACATTAGATATGAAGATAAGTATTTTTAATTATGAAAACATTTAAAAGAAATATATTAATATTTTTATCATTACTAATTATTTTTTATATTATTAAAGCATCTTTGACTGATGATTATGAATTTATCAGAAATAGAACAGATGATTTTTATATATCGAAAGGTGATAATGTGATTGTAAAACCAAGTATTATTAGTTTTGATATTGTTGATAACTATGTCGTAGGATTAAGGCTTCCTTCAATCCATTACAGGTGTTTAGATGGAGATTCTTATAATATTAAACTTTCAAATAACAAAGGTTATTTTATTTTAGATAAAATAACCGGTGTAGTAGCTTATTTTTCATTAAAGGAGGTGTTTTTAAATGAAATGGATAAACGTCAGATAAAAGATAAAGTAAACTTAAACTACGGTAAGTTTTCACAAATATGGAATAAGTACAGCCAATCATATACTAATATAGACTATTCAACTTGCACGAAACAATAAAAAGGGACACCCCAAAATTAGACTCAAAAAGAATAACTGGGGTCAGTGTAAAGTTATATCTGTTCTATACTGAAAAATAAAAGGGGTCGGTGACACATGAGATTGATTCTCATTTGGTTCAACCGATAATAGAGCAAATAGCTAGCTAAATAAGGCTATATAAATAGCTTTATTTGTTATTAAAAATTTACAGGTAAATCTATTAGGAATATATGAAGAAATTTATTTTAGGGATCGTATTACTGCTTGGGATAAACCATGTTGAAGCTGCCGAGGCAAGCCAAGCCACCACAATTTCTAGGTTCATTTCATACAATCAATTTGGTGGTGGCGATGTGGTTTTTCGTATTGCAAACCCAACGGCTAACTGTTACGGATATTGGATAAGCAAGAGCGATGCTGGTTTTAATGCGAATCTCAGCCTCATTCTTGCCGCTTACCAAGCTAAAACTAAAATCAAAGCCTATGGACATACAGATAAAAAGTGGGCAGGCAGTGGCAATTTTTGGTGTAAATTATATGCAATAGAATACCCAGGGTAATAATGAGAAAAAACAACTCAAACACCTATGGCGGTATATTATGGAAACCTCACTTCTTTTCATGAAACCTCAAAAATATAATACAGCGCCAAGCCCTTATTACATCACGTTATTGAAGTAAATCAGAAATATGGAGCTAAATTTGAAAAAAATAATATTGATAATGTTAATTATGTTGTCATTAAATGCGCAGGCTTTAGAAAGTATCGTCGGTAAAGTAACGCTCGTTGAAGCGACATATTTACCTGGCTCAATCTCATTTTATATGGACACTGGAAATGCTACATGCCCTAAAGGGAAGTGGTTTAAGTGGTCTAAAAATGAAGAGAATAATAAAATTGTTTATTCAACGCTGATGACAGCACTTGTTAGTGGAAAAAAAGTGCGTCTTTATATAAATGATAACGACACTTCCTGCAAAGGACAGTTTCTACATATTTTAGCTGGTTAACGTCATCAAAAAAATAGAAAAAATAGCAGACACCCACCCAAATACGGTTATAAAAACAACCGTATTTTAAATAATAAAATAAGACTATGTATCTTATTATTGAATAGAATATAAAGGACTAACATGAACAAATTATCAATTGCCTGCTTGTTAATAACAGGAGTCGCTAGCGCACAAGCAAATGCAGCTTATGTTTGTACTGGCAATGTTAAAGGGGTAAGTATTAACCCCAAAAACGGAGATTTATTGGCTGAATCAATAGGCCCTTTAGTGTGGCCAAAACTATGTAATTTAGAAACTGAAATATCCAGTGTCAGCCCTGAAACCTGTAAAATAATTTATAGCACTTTATTAACCGCTCAAACGGCTAACAAGAAAGTAACGCTATGGTTCAACGATGGTAAAGATTGTACTGCAGCTAGTCATCCTGCTTGGCATGACTTAACCGGCTGGTATTTTGGCCCGAAGATCTCAGATTGAAAACAATCAAAATCAAAATTAAAGTTAAAGTTAATGATTTTTCGCCTCTTAACTTGGCGTACATATCAATAAATAATATTTCGAAATAATTAAGGCAAATAATGTTTAAATTTAAACTAATTGTGTTGGCGGTGTTAGCTAACAGGGTTTGATGTTCTGGCAGACAAAACGAGTGCTACGGGTAACCTTATAACTAACGTTCGATTTGACGGCGCTGCCAAGCACTTATATTTCGAAACAGATGGGAAATGGAATGCTGAAGGCTGTGATCCAATCTATGTTTGGGTGCTTCCATCTTTACTCGGACAGAAAGAAATTTTATCAATCGGCTTAGCAGCAAAAATGGCCAATAAGAAAGTTTGGTTTTCTGGTGAATGCCACACTGAAGTAATTATTTTAAGGCAACTTACATTACCATTTTGTAATAGTTGAATTCTAAATATATATAGAAATCACTCAAAAGTACTAAATGCAGCGGGCTGTTTTGTTTTACCTGCATTTTAAACTGTAATCATTCGTCTTTTAATGGACTGATAGATAATAATTTAAGGAATATTATGCGTTTCATCAAAATTTTAGTGGGTTGTACATCAGTTTTGTTATCCAGCTCATTGGTAGCTGGTTCACATTATGCTAGTGGGAAAATTACTTCATTACTAGCATCGGCAACTGATCCTGCAATTAGATTAACAGGAAATATTTCTCCTGATAATTGTGATGCAGGTGTTTATGGTTGGATTGCTTTCTCTGGTTCTGCAGAAGAACGGAATATAGTGTATTCGAGTGCACTTGCTTTGTCTTTGTCAGGGAAAAAGGTGACGATTTACACAAATAATGATGGGAAGAGATGCCGAATAACTAACATACAAGTTACCAGTGGATTAAATTAGAGAACAAGTGAAGGCTAAGTTCTTTTTTACTGAATTTAAAATGAATTATTGTCTATTAATTAGGCGATACATTTAAAGTGGATTGTTTATGAATATAATCAAGATTGTTGTGTTAATGAGTTTGTTTGGCGTATCTGCGAAGGGCATGTCCGCTGATATTGGGCATGGAACTATTAAGGGCATTAAAGTATATGATTTCTCAAACTCCAAGGTAACAAGAATATATTTGAATGATGATGCGACACGTCAAATAGAAGAAAATTGCAAGGGAGTTGCTGATATTACACATAGTGCTCACGATGAAGCCACATCACAAAAAATGCTGAGTGTTGCACTATCAGCCTATATGGCAGGAAAAAAAGTAAGACTATATTCTGAAGTAACAGGAAGTTGTGAAGTGAGCTTGATTTCTGTTCAAGAGTCATACTTTTAATTATGTATAGTTTGGAGCTAACAAAAATACCAGCCTTCGCTCAAAGACATCAAGGCTGGTATTTTGGCCCGAAGCTCTCTACTGAGAAACATGCTAAATGTTTATTTAAACAACTTACATAGTAAAGTTGATTTTCAAATATCGATTTTTGATCATGTATATTGGTGTTATCTAATCGGTGTACTTTAGAAATTGAGGATTTATGAATTTTTTAAAATTGGGCTTAATGCTTATTGTACTGACTTACTCTGTGTCTTCTAACTCAAGACAGTGGTCGCCTTCAAGCAATATAAAAGTAACCTACGTACATAATGCTCATGGTGGTTACGGAGTATATCAATTGGATGATATGAGTACGAACCCGAGTAATTGTACATCACCAGTTTATTTTGTTTTGAGTAAAGCGAGTAACCCTGTGTTTGATGAAATTTATGCCTTAATGCTAGCTGCTCACATGTCGGGTAAGAAAGTTCAAGTGTGGACTTCAGGTTGTAGTCCACATAACCATATGGAAATTAAACATGCTCGAGTTGTTAATTAAAATGGCATACAACCATGTTTGTTCATTTAACCAACAATTTCAACCACTTTAGGTGGCATTGTTTTTACAGGGATATCCGTGATCAAATATATAGTACTTAATAAAATGGCCAGTGACACATAAGAATCATTCTTATTTGAAAAAATGCAATAACAAGAATAAAAAGAATAAAAAGAATAAAAAGGGACCCCCATGTTTTTGACTAAAATTTTTATACGTAAATGTAAGGTAAAGAGGTTAATTTTGATTAAATTATTTCTTATCGTTTAAAATTGGGTGTTTTGAAAAGCTAAACAACGTTGAAACGCTCCCTAATGGAGCGTTATATAAGGAAGTTTTAAGTGTTAAAAAAAATAATGTTAATCGGTCTTCTACTACTCAGTAATCAGGTTATGGCAAGTGGCAGTGGTTTGAAAATAAAAAGTGTTTTTTATTGTGCCTCAGATTTTTCCATGTTGATGAGCAATGGTGAGCGTTGGGTAGTTAGAAAGAGTGATGTTGGTGAGCAAAAACTAAATCACTTTATTTCAATGGCAATGTTTATGATTGCTGCTGATAAAACTACCGCGAATATTTTCCCTAAAGACCCTATTTCTTGGTGTGGTAATAACAACGTTAGACCTATCACTATTTTTAGTTTTAATAATTAATAAACTAGATAAAAACTTTTGCCAATTAATTTAAACCAAGTTTAGTAGGGTATCGAAAATTGAAAAAAGTTTTATTATTAACCACATTACTAACATCCTTTTCATCTATGGCAACTCACCATTGCATAGGTAATGTGAATTCAATTGCAGTCGCTGGAAACGGTAATATCCATGTAAATATAGGCTCGATTGGAGACGGAAACGTACTTTGTAATACAGGCGTTAAGTTAGGAGAGTATACGCCAGAGGCATGCAATTCAGCATTAAGTATGATATTGAGTGCAAAAATGGCAAAGAAAAAAATAAGACTGTATTTTAGGAATGATACCGATACATCTTGTACAAAAGGCAACTGGAAAAATTTTAGCTCAAGTGCTTATCAGCTTTATTATATAGGCTTGGAGGGCTAAGTTAAAAAGTAAAAAACATCAGAAATCTACAAAAAAAACATTATATTAAGAGATTCTACATGAACATATTTTACAGAACAGTTATAGGCTTAGGCATAGCGACTTTATTTACATTTACGGCGAAT
This sequence comes from Colwellia sp. MB02u-14, assembly GCF_014076915.1. Lineage (NCBI taxonomy): Bacteria > Pseudomonadati > Pseudomonadota > Gammaproteobacteria > Alteromonadales > Colwelliaceae > Colwellia > Colwellia sp. MB02u-14. The sequence continues at coordinate 206,964 of NZ_JACGUX010000062.1, read as the reverse complement.
GCCGCAAATTCATTTGTTTGTACAGGTAAGATAACTACATTAGGCGTTCATAGCACAGATAGAGCTTTCTTGCGTTTAGAAGGAATGGCTGGTCCCGTTAATATCTGTAATTTAGGCAAGACGATTGGAACGGTTTATCCTGTTTCTGCAGAACAATGTAAAGTTGCATATAGTACTCTTTTAACGGCTTATTCTATGGGGAAATCAATTAGTGTACATTTTGATAACGTTTCTAGCTCTAATTGTTCTTCTGCTGGAGCCTGGGAAGTTGCAACCGCTCGCTGGGTACATCTCGACGGCTAAAATTAACCTTAATTAAATAAGCTACATTAGCTGGCGATACCCTTGTCTCGCTGATCATAACGACTATTAAAGTCATTATTAGGGCTATGAAGCTAGGTAAAGAGTACTGATGAAAAAATTAATATTAATAATGCTATTAATAATGTCTACTTCAGCTTTTGCCGATGTAGATTGTAAGGGAACAGTAAAGCTTGTTTTGGAATGGCCTCAACAATGCAACGGTAATTTAGCGTTCATGTTAGATGGTAATAAGAGCAATGGAAAATATGTTTGCACTATATCAAGTAAAAGTGAATCAATGGTTTTATCAGCCTTAATGTCGGGTAAAAGTATTAGTTTTCGAGTAAAGGTCTCTGGTGAAACATGTGAGAGTTTATCATCTCATTATTTAACCCCAATGTACTTACACGTGTTTTCGGAATAATAAATAGCAAAAAATAACAGGCACCCACTCAAACTTTAATCGTGTGTAATATTAATTAAAACCAGTTTACTAGAGTAACTAACAATGAAAAATATTTTACTATTAATCACACTTTTAACCTTCTTCTCATCATCAGTATTTGCTGGCTTTTGTGACAATAGAGGAGCAGCACAAAAGGTTAAAGATATTCATATGTTTAGTGGTTTTTGCTTAGATAAAAATTGAACCAGGTTAGATGCCAGTGCCGACGCTACAAATGCTACTTTAAGTAATATAGCGGCACTCGAGTTGAATGAATATGGGTAAAAAAACATTATGCCTTTATTGATTACTGCCTTGGCTGCAGATAAGTCGATACAACTATCATATTGTAAAGGCATAATCGGACATGGCTATATTGGCGCAGGTAACACCGTTGTTTTATTATCTTCAATTAAATTGATTAAGTAAGTATCAAAATAAATGACTAAAACGGAGACGGGAAATAACAAACATCCCTCTACTTTGAGAAATAACAGGCATCCATTCGAATTATTTAAAGTGTGCGTGTAGCAGTTTGCCGTGCAACTTAGAATAAAATAAATTTATCGAGTCAGTTTATTAAGCGAGGCTCATAGGAAATATATGAAAAGTTTAGCTTTAACCCTGATTTTATTCATTGGGTGTATTATGAATATTGCCCATGCTGAAATAGTAGCTGTGGGTGATGTAAAAATAACCGAAATATCAGCATACGATGATTATCAAGGTGGCATTATTAGAATTGAAATGACCAATGTGAACTCATCATGCCCTAATGGAGGTTACTTAAACCCAAACTCGGTAGGTTTTGATCGTCTCTATTCGCTTGCCATAGTTGCAGCAACAACTCAAAAAATTGCAAGGTTTCAACTCTATAATGACAAAATAATTGCGGGGCTTTGTGAAATAGATGCAATTCGATTGAATTTTAGTTAAATGGACAATTGCAAAGTATAGAGTGTATGGTGTGATATTTGATCTTTAAAGCCTATGTTACGGTTTTTACATTTCAGTTGAATAACAACATGTTATGCAAGAATAGTCACGTATAACATGGTGTTGAATTCGCTGTTCACTTATTAGTTAACGTAACGAATAAAAACTTTTTGCCTCGACTGAAATCCATTATACGATGCAGACACACTGTCACCATCAAAATGTAATTTACTAACTGGCTCTTTTGTTGCTCTAGCACTTAAGAATATCGCAAAAAGTGATTTGCATGTTTCTGGCCTCATGCACCTGCGACTGTCCATATTGTTTCGGATCACAGAAAAAAACAGGTGTATGCATGCTGCTTAACGTTTACCATTAACTGATTTTTTTCATGATAACCAACACTGTCAACCACCCCAGAGCAAATTAAACTAACAGCGTAACTGTTAAGTGAAAGCAATAATGAAGTTATAAATAATGTTTTTTAATTTTTTATTAATATGTAGTAAATGTAGTTAATATAATGTAAATTATGTAACAAAATAAATCTAGGCTTTGATTTGTTTGTCTAATATTAAATTTTCTATGTTGTCTCAAGGATTGAACTGTTGAAAGTATTATTCGTTATTATTTTATTCTGTTCATTTCAAGTCAACGCGAATAGCTCGTTTCCCTATGAAAAATTCAGTCAAATAATTCATTATAATTCTAAAATCGCAATGCCCAGCGTTGATGTGTCTACTAGAGATAATTTTGAAATAAAGTCTATATTGTTTAGCTCCCGCAGATTGTTCCTTTGACCAAATATATGCTGCTATTCTCGCTTCGTATTATATCGTTACCTTCTTGGTAGTTGGCTTATTCGTTGTAACAGTCGATATAGAGCACCTATTTCAACGCGTCTATATTAAACAAAAAAGCTCATGAAAAAAATTTTAAAATAAAGAGTAAAACACTTTAAAGGAATAAATATGAAACTGAAAATTAGTCTGTTCACCTTATTACTGTCAATAAGTACCTTAAGCGAAGCTGCTTTTAATTGTACTGTTGGTCTTTCAAGAATTCTTGTCTATGGCAATGGTTCGGTGAATGTTCTTCACCAAGGAAGAAATGATTTCACTGTTATATGTAGTCTAAATGAAGCTAGGCAAGGCGTCAGTATTACCACCTGTGCAATGTGGACAAGCATGTTACAAAATATAAAAAAGGAGGGTAATAAAGCTATTTTTTATTATCCTGGCTCAGGCACTTGTGCAGCATTACCTACTTACGGTAATACACCTGCGCCCGTTTATATTGGAGTTGTTTAAATTATAGCTGTTTAAGTTGTGTCTTAAATTTTTAATAAATAAGTAAAGAGTAGCGTAATTAATGAATTTTTTTATAAAAATAGCCTTACTGTTTTCGTTAGTAACTTTTTCTAACTATGGTTTTTCAGGCACCGATCTGGTTGGAAAAGTTGAACGAATACAAATTAATGGCGATGGCATGTTATGGATAAAGCTCTCAGAGCCAAGGTTCGATGAGTTCTGTAAAGTCGGTTGGTACGGTTTTAATGTGTATATTCCTCAGTCAGACAAAAACTATCCCTACTATTACGGGTTAATTACCACAGCCTTAACAAATGACCACTATGTACGGATTTCAAATATTAGTCATTTCGATGGTACTAAAGCTTGCGATATTACCCAAACGGGTTATGGCATTGTACTGTTAAAAAGCTAAATAAATTATACGTTGAAGGTATAACCATGAAATACAAACGGTTGGTTTTTTTATTTATTGCATTGCCATTTTTTGCGGCTAGTGCTGCGAATGAACAAACAACAACAGCAAGCAAGATCATTAAAGAAATTAGAATTCAAGACACAGGTACGAGTGCTACTTATTACTTTGTGCCAGAAAACGGTACATGGCAAGCACCAGGTTGTGAAAATGCAATATATGCCTATTTAGATAAAAGTTCACCTGCGGCGAGTGCAGCCTTGTCGGCTGCATTAACATCGAAAGCAAGTAAGTTGCCGATTGTTTTCCATGGATTATGTGGAAGTGGTACAGGCAATATGGCCTATATCCGCATTAACTATATTCAATTTTAATCAGACTATTATTTAGGAAAGATATAATGAAATATTTTAAATTCCTTGCTGCACTTTTATTCTTAATCGTATCACAAACCAGTATTGCTGGATGGTTGGATACTTCAGGAAAAGTGACAGGTATTGTTACCTATATGGGGAAAGAAACAATTTTGGTTACTTTATCATCCCCTGGCGTTAATGTAGCGGAATGTCTTAGTAAGAACACTTTTGCAATAAGTTCTGCAATGTCAGCAGAGGGCCGCTCAAGAATGTATGCAATGTTACTTTCTGCTCAAGCAACAGGGAGAAATATAACCGTTAGTTATAATGAAGCCGGTAGCTGTGAAGCTTGGGGTGCCAATCAGAATGTTTACCGTCGTATTGTACGGTTAAGATGATATTTTTTAACGTGCTTATGCAACGTTGTTTATTAAGTATCTATGTAAATTATAAAAAATAATAATATGTCATATTTACTTTTTGTTGGTAGATGTGGGATTAATAATTTGACTGTAAACTAAATTTTTATAGCTTAATCCTCAAATTCAGCTGTAGTAGATTTATTACTCTTTAAATAATAAAAATATAAGGAATGTGTTTCATGAGAGGAATTTCTCTTAAAATATTAACGATGCTTACCATGTTTTATTCACTTGATAACCAAGCAGATACAACTTGGATCCCAATCAGTGTAGGAGATATTACAACATTCATTCCTTATACACCCACAGGCACTTTTGCTGCGCCAGCCAATGTTCATATATCTGAAAATAACGGAATATCAACAATATCGTGGGGTGATGTAGAGCATGCTAGTCAATATGAAATTCAAGCACTAAATTCCGCAGGGCAGTGGGTCAGCATTTTAATCACTGATGAATTATCCACGATTATTGATAGTCGCTTTTCCGGTTATACGAGCATTAGAGTCATGGCGTGTACCTATAACTCTTGTTCAAGCACAGGTGGTTGGAGTGGCCAAATCAATTTAAACGTTGAACCCAATGTTGAAAGAAATGTTGCACAACCACTAGCCCCTTCCTTAGCTGCGATACCACCTATTGATGCACTTCACGATGCTCGTATTGGTTTAACGCCAGGCAGTTTTAAAGTAGATGAGTCAGGTGCTGCAATTTATAACATACCCGTAAAGTTACCAGCAGGCATTGCCAATGTAACCCCAAGTTTATCGCTCAATTATAACTCTGGAAGTGGCAACGGTAGTTTAGGAATGGGGTGGAACCTTAGTGGTCTATCTGCAATTTCACGATGTCGACAAACACAAGAACAAGACAATGATATTGGCACTATTTCATTATCAAATGATGATCGTTTCTGCCTCAATGGCCAAAAACTATTAGCTGTTAGTGGTAATTACGGCGAGCCTGAAACTGAATATAGAACAGAAGTTGACAGCCAAGTTAGAGTTATTTCTAAAGGTAACTCTGGTGATGGACCTGCGTATTTCACCGTAGAGCGGGTAGATGGCTCTATTAGTTATTATGGTGGCCAAGATATTTCTGCTGCAAGAACGGACAGTCTTCATCTTAGTGCTAATGGCACAGCCTTCACTTGGTTTATTGCCAGTACCAGTGACAATTTCAAAAACATCGATAATTCAGTTTTCTTTTACTACAATACCGAAGCAGACGGTTTTGGTAAGAATGAAGTTGTTATAGATAAAATTGAGTATAGTAATAATAAAATAGAATTTAACTACCGAAGTGGGTTAGATCGCACTGATCAAGCTTATGGTTATATGCAGGGTGAAAAAGTAGAAGCCACGGCACTATTAGACGATATAGCTGTTTACAATCACTTTAGTACAACTTCCGCTATTCAAAGCTACCATTTAACGTATGAAAATGATGCTATAACCAATGTATATCGCGTTAAAGAAATTCAAGAATGTAATGGCATCGCGAGCGGCACGTGTTTACCAGCCACAGTGTTTGATTGGCATAATCAAACAAGTGCAAGTTCAGGAGCTATGGCTCCGAATAAGAGCCTTGATTTAGGCTCAGATACTCTTAAAGTAAGTGTCCCGTTTGATCTCGATGGCGATGGTTTTAATGACCTAGCGTATATCGTAGAGACTAGAGGGCATTACGACTTGTATATCAGCTACAACAACCAAGGTACGCTTCAACCACCCTCTCGCTTAGATTCATTTTCACTTAATAATGGTGTGCAGCCGAGCATAACGCCGTTAGATATTGACGGTGACAGTAAAATGGAAATTATTTATCCTCGAGGCTCTGCTAGCTTAAATAGGTGGGTTTCATACGACCTTGATGATGCAATAATTTCTACTATCCAAGATGATCGCACCGGCATAGACAGAACTACCACAAACTATATTAAGTATTTAGGGCCAAACATCTCGCAAACAGGTACTGACGTGATGTTTAACGATATAGATGCTGATGGTGACGCCGACATGGTATACCGACATAACGGTACAAACTATATTGTTAAAAATAGCTATGGAGATTTTGGTTCAGCAGTACCTGTCAACATATCTATGACTGGTGTCAGGTACAGTTCAAGCTCTATTGGCTCATTGTCGGTTTCTTCGCTTGTGTCTCATTTACCGCCTACTGACTTTAATGGCGATGGTCGTGCCGATGCTATTTTTAGAATTAGAGGTCAGGCTCAAGTAGGCTGTGGCGTGCAAAGTTATTATTTTTTGGCCGCCTTTGAATTAGTTGAAAATAATGGCACTTACAGTTACCAACTTGTTGAAAATATAGCTGATTCATATAGTAACTCGGCAAGTACTGAACATGGTGGTTTATTCACCAGCGACATCAATAGTGATGGACTTAGTGATATTCTGCATAAAAGTAGTAGTGAATATAAATTACTCCTTGCAACAGGTGCTGGCTTTGCTGATTCTGTAATCAATATTGCTCTGAAAGACAGTAACGGAGTCACTGTTAATAATGACGACATACAAAGTATGCAGTTTGTTGATGTAAATAAAGATGGTCAAGCAGACATTTTATATTTTAATAAAAAGGATGCTGAATGGCGTGTGCATCATCAGCAAGCAACAGTGTTCGGTGCTAGCGAATTATTATTTGAAGAGTCAAATTTTGACTCGAATACAGACAGCACGTTGGTTGGTGACTGGAATGGTGACGGTAGGCTTGATACTGCTAAAATTGATTACAGCAGTAAAACTTTTTACTATCGTAGTAATTCCGATTGGTACTTCACCGGTCATTACCCTAATTTTGAAAGGCAATGGACGAACCAACCGGGTAACCGTATTCACACTATCACCAATGGTTTTGGTTTAAAAACTTATATCGAATATGATCTTCTCACCAATGATGAGTTCTATACCAAAGCAGATAACGCTGAAGATTTAACCGACTATGGTAATGGCTCACCCATTTATGACATTATCTCACCAAGCTATTTAGTGAGTACGGTTACCTCAGATGCCCCTGGTTATAATACCTCGACTAATTTGTATGAATCAAATAATCAAGTTAGCGTAAGTTATAAATATCAAGGTTTACGTGTACAAGCAGGCGGTCGTGGTAGTTTAGGTTTTGAAAAACTCACCAGTTATGATCATCAGACAAATGTTACAACCGATACGGTATATCAGCAAAACTTCCCTTATATTGGCATGCCGAAGGCGACATTAAGTTACTTTGGTGAACCGCAGCTAAATGCATTAAATATTAATGGCACAACATCGGTAGCGACAAGCCAGCGCATTAAATATGCAATAAATAGTTATGGTGAAAAATGGTTAGAATCATCGACTATTGTCTTTCCATATTTAGACGTTAGTACGGAATACCAGTACAGCCTTAACGATGCAGGTACCGCTACAGCTAAAATAGCACAAGTTAATACTGATCATACTTATCAAGTGTATAGCGATAATCATGCAAATTTACAAACGATAGCGGTAACCACAAAAAATTCATACAATACGACTCTGTCAACAGTAACGACAACTAATACTTATGCGGATGAAAATGTAAGTAATTGGTGGTTAGGTCGCGTATCGAACACCTCTGTTACCCATAATCGCCCATCAGCGCATCCAGTAGCTCAAAGAGTTATCACGCGAAACTCGTCATTCGAATATCATGGCACAAGTGGTATGTTGAGTCTTGAAACCGTTAACTTAGGTGGCTCTGAAGCGTTAAGTACTTTGCATTGCTATGACACAAAGGGCAATGAAATAAAGACCATCGCATATGCCAATGTGGGTAGTGTTAGCTGTAGTAGTGCGCATATTGAAACAGAAAGTGCCGGGACTAACGGGTTAAATAACCGCGTGTTCCGCCGTGCTTTAACTACATATGATGCTAATGGTCGTTATGTTATTTCTAAAGGTAACGATAAGTTTGCGGCGCTAAGTACTATCAATAGTCGTAATAATCGTGGGCAAGTAACCCGAACAACAGACATAAATGGTGTAGTTACTAACATTGGTTATGATGATTTTGGCAATCAGTATTATACCGGTAATAGCTTAGGGCAATGGAGTAAAAAAACACTTCATAACTATCTTGATTTCAGCTGGTCGGGTACATCAACATTACTTTATACGCAATACACCACCTCATCAGATAAGCCAAGAGTCACCAGCCATTTTAATACCAGTGGTTTAGCCGTTAGTACTGAAAAAGTTGGCTTTGACGGTACCATTGTCAAACAGAGTGTTATTTACGACGCTTACGGCAGAGCCGTAAAACAAAGCATGCCTTACTATACGGGCGCAACACAGTATTGGAATATTACCTATTTCGATGTTTTTGGTCGTGTGCAATCATCTGACACCGCAGCAGGTACCGCTAATGGTACATCAAATACAGTGGTCTATAATGGCTTAACGGTGACAACAACCGTTAACACCAACGATAGTCATAACGTCTCACAAAGTCGTATTGAAACTAAAAGTGTTTTAGGTGAAAGCACCAGTGTGCAAGATGCTGCTGGCATTATTCAATTCAAATACAACGCGGTTGGCAATTTAACAAAAGTTATTGGTGTAGATAACACAATTATCGAAACAACATATGATAATTATGGCCGAAAAATTGCCATGAACGACCCCGACAAAGGTAATTGGAGCTATAGCTATAATAATTTAGGCGAGTTAATAAGCCAAACAAGCGCTAATGGCTTTATCACCAAGTTCTATCGAGACAGTATTGGTAGAACAGTATTGCGTGCAGTTACGGGTAATAATGTTACAGATTATACCGACTATAGCTATTTTGCTTCACATTTGTTGCAATCGGAAAGTGATGGTAATCAAATCAAACAGTATTTCTATGATGCCTTTGGGCGAGTGGATATTGTTAGAACAACCTTTGACAATGTGACTTACAGTCAACAAGTTACCTATGATGAAAAAGGGCGATTATTTCAAAGTTTTGAAGCAGACAGCTCGAGCTTACAAGGCTGTGTAAACAATAGCAGTGCCGTTGGTAATTGTTGGGGCGTACAAAACCACTACAATACTTATGGTTACCTTGAAAAACAACTGGAATCAAGAAATGGCGCCAGTGCTAATGCTAAAGTGTATTACCAAGTAACAGCCATGGATGCCCTAGGCAATGTTACCCACTTTAATCAAAGCGACAACTTAACCTCTTCAATTAAAGGTTTTAACCAAGCGAATGGTTTTATTAGCACCATTAATACACAAAGCAATGGTATTGCTATTCAAAGTAATGCTTATACATTTGACGGCCTAGGTAATTTACGCAGTCGCGAAAATGATACCCTTAAAACAGGTACATTAGGGCAACTAGAAACTTTTGATTATGACGATATCAATCGCTTAACAGATATTAATGATGTTGAAAAAGTCAGGTATGCGGCAAATGGCAACATACTGTGGAAGTATGATGTGGGTAATTATTGCTATAACTCAGCTCGGCCGCATGCAGTTAGTGGCATAGGCAGTGCAGGTTGTACTACGCAAAGTTATCAATATGATCCTAATGGTAATATGACCTCTGGTAGAGGTCGAACGATTGATTACAGTCATTTTGACAAGCCCGTAAATATTAACAACAACGAAGGTAGTACTCAGTTTACCTATGGCACCGACCGTAAGCGCTTTAAACGTGTAACAACCGAAGAGGTTGATGGTATCGACGTGACAACGACAACGTATTACCTTGGTAGTGTTGAAGTGGTCAGTAAATCTAACTCGTCAGTGATCACTACGCGCCGTAACTTACCCGGTGCAATTGAGCTAAGACGTAGTAACGGTACCCGTGAAATTAGCTACTTACATAAAGACCACTTGGGTAGTATTGACACTATTTCAGACGCTAATGGCGACATTAAACAAAAACTGTATTTTGATGCTTGGGGTAAAAAGCAAGTTATTAATACGGGGAACTATGTCGCCAACTTAGGATCATTTAATACGATAACCTTAACGCAGTTACTTGATATTACGCCAAGAGGCTTTACCGGGCATGAATCTGTAGATCATGCTGATATTATTCATATGAACGGTCGGATCTATGATCCAACGTTGGGTAGGTTCTTGCAGGCTGACCCGTTAATACAAGCACCAGATAATAGCCAAAGCTATAACCGTTATTCTTATGTGTTTAATAACCCCTTAAAATATACTGATCCTAGTGGTTACAGTGCATGGACTAATTTCAGGGATAAAGTATTAAAACCGTTTGCTGGTGTGATTGTTGGTTTAGCGTTAGGAATGGTTTGTGGTCCTAATTGTGCTTATGGCGCCATGATCGCTATCGGTGGTTTTGCGGGAGCTACCAGTGCAGCAGTTAATGGGGGGAATATAGGTAGGGGAGCCTTGATTGGAGCCTTTAGTGCTGCGGCATTTGGTGCTATAGGTCAAAACTATCTTCCGGGTACTACCGAGAATATATTTGGCAATGCGCTTGTCGGTGGAATACTTTCTGATCTACAAGGAGGTAACTTTGGACATGGTTTCTTAGCCGCTGGCTTTGCTGCCGCAGCAAAACCAGCAATATATGATAAATTCGGTTATTCTCCAGATAATGCAGGGGCGAGGGTGGTAACTGCTGCGGTCATCGGTGGAACAGCTTCTGTTATTTCAGGCGGTAAGTTTACTAACGGTGCTGTAACGGCTGCTTTCTCTCAAATGTTTAATGGTGAAAGCTATGCGAAAAGAAAATGGGGGGAGATACAAAAATTTGCTTCATTCATGGCTGACAGAGTAATGTCAGGGCAAGTTAGAGATGATATTTTTGATTACGGCAAAAATGTATTCGGGTTTGTTGAAGGACTGGCAAAAGGTGGGGCTTCCGTTTTTAGAGGGGTATATCGAGCTGGGTATCAAGGTCGAAGGGAGTTTGATAATAATCCAATCGTTCAAGAACATATTTTAATTGAAAATAAGGCATTCTCTTTAGCTGCTGACGTATATTGGAATGATGATGTTATTAGAGGGCAGGTAAATTCTGCCGTAGTGAACCATATGTTATCAAGCACGAATAATTTTGGGTTTGTTATTGGGCGAACTATAACAGGGGTCGTTACTGGAGGCGGACTAATTGCTTTACCTGGAGATATTATGCACGCGGGTGACCAAGGGGTTAGTACAGCAGAAGGTTTTGCACGTTCAATTGCATTTGGTAATAAATAATGAATAAGTTGGTATTGTTTGGTACGGTGATGGGAATAGCTCTTTTTACTTTTATGTTTAAAGAGTGGTTTCTATTTTATTTTATTTCTGCGTTCTTTTTATATCCTATTTATTCATTTGTGAGTAAAAGGACTGATATTCCCAGCAATGTTTTCAGAGGCGTTTGTATCGGGTATTTAGTGTCATTTTTTTTTGGGATTATTCTGCATTTTATGAAATAAAGGAAAAAACAACAAAAAATAACAGACACCCACTCAAAAAATAAAAGTAAATAAAAGGGGTCGGTGACACTTGATAATAGAAATAAAAAGGGACACCCCCAAATTAGATTGATTAAAAAGGTCAACTAGGCTTAGTATATTGTTTGATTTTTAATTAATAGGTTAAGCCATGACCCGCGCCAAAAAAGAGCAAGTTTGTTTAGATGCTACGCCTTACTATCACTGTATTTGTCGCTGTGTACGTAGGGCGTTTTTATGTGGTGATGATAAGTTCACAGGTCAGAACTTTGACCATCGTAAGCAGTGGGTGGTTGATAAAATAACCACGCTTTCAACTATTTTTACTATTGATGTTTGTGCATATGCCGTAATGAGTAACCATTACCACTTAGTCTTGAAAGTTGATAAAGATAAAGCGGATAGCTTAAGTGATTATGATGTAGTGATGCGTTGGAAGCAGCTATTTAATGGTCATATTATGGTTGACCGTTGGCTAACCAACAAAGCAACCACTCAAGCAGAAAAAGACAAAACACTTGAACTTATTCAGGTATGGCGAGCACGCTTATATGATTTAGGTTGGTACATGCGTTGTTTAAACGAAAGCATTGCCGTACAAGCAAATAAAGAAGATAACTGCAAAGGGCGTTTTTGGGAAGGTCGGTTTAAGTCCCAAGCATTACTTGATGAAACGGCATTATTGTCTTGCATGGTGTATGTTGATTTAAACCCAATTCGCGCTGCTATTGCAGAGACACCTGAAAACTCTGATTTCACTTCCATTCAACAACGGCTAAAAACGGTTGCTAAAGCAGGGATAAAAGAAAGTAAACAAGCACAGCCTGATAATATATTACCATTTACTTATTATCAGCCACACAGTAAGCAACAAATAGGTTTACCGTTTAAACTCATTGATTACTTTCAATTGGTGGAATGGACAGGGCGATGTATTCGAGAAGATAAACGAGGGTCTATCCCTGCTCATATTAAACCTATATTTGAACGATTTATGGTGAATGAGCAAGATTGGCTTGAAACAATAACCGCATTTAATCGGCATTTTATTCACGCCGCAGGTAGCCCAGTAAATATGGCCAAATGGGCTGTTTCTACCCATCGAAAATGGTGTGCCACTCATCGAACGTTAAAATTATATAAAAATGTAGAACATTAACCCTAAATTTTTATGTGAAAGCCGAAGGTATTAATTGTTCAGACAATAACTTGAGCAAATCTGTTTTTATAGTGTTGAACATAAAATGCTTTTGAACTTTTTATGCAATGTTGTCCAAATTCAGTTGACTGAATATGGAAAGAGTTGAACGTAAAGTAATACGAACATAGAGGCGTTACTAGTTTAATGATGAATGTCTGAAATAGTGAAAGTAGTCTTATTTTAAATATAACCTGAGATCTGTTTAAGAGAGACGCTTTCTAAACAGCCATCAATCCAAATTCACTCGCTGATAATTTAATACGTGGCTTTTGCTTCTCTAAGCAATAGGCCACTATGCCTGAAATTACATTTAACATGAAACCTGTCTCACTTCGGTAGCGACTATGCCAACTTGTGAAATATTTTTTAGCTGGTCATTTATTGTTTCAATTATGTATATCTTTGATAGCATTGCTCTATCAAATAGGGACATTGCCTTAGTCTTAATATTTCTCCGAACGGTAGTTACTAAATCGATATCACTTTCAGCTAATTTTTCACTGAGATTGTACCTATATATCCTTTATCTGCATAAAGCTTTCCTTTAAGGTTTTTGCATAACTCAGGGATTGGCGTTCTATCATTTGTATTACCAGGTGTTATCTTCAGAGAAATAATTTCACCTATGTGGTTAATCAATAAATGTAGCTTAAAACCGTAAAACCAACCCATGGTTCGTTTTCCTCATTTGGCTATACCATTAAAGGCCCTATTACGTGGGATACGAATGTTGTGACATACTTTCAGGCTTGTAGAATCGACAAAGGCAATGCCTGTGGGCTTTCCTTTAACCGTTTGAAAATAAGCGCACATAGGAATAATTAACGCGGACATTTTATGTAAGAAACGCGTATAGCTTAACAAGGTAGGGAAGTCTTCTCGCCAATATCGTTGAACTAATCCCATATAGAAGTTCTTGAAATCCCTATGGTTTGATTGATGAAAAGCAATAACAATAGACAGACATTTACTCGTCGTCATCTTTGATTGGCGCCTTCGCTTCTTAGTCCCATTTGCGATTAACTCGGCTTCCCATACAGGTAAAAATTTATGAAAAAATCATCGACATCACAAAATATATCTATTAACTTATTCATCTGCCCACCTTTGTTGCTTTTAAATCGTTTTTAGTCGAAAGTTCTGATCGCGAGGTGGGCAATTAATTTAATTTTTATCCATTTCTCAGGTTAATTAACAATTTATTGAATAAAATGTAAATAGTTAGTTACAATTTATATGGAGTTATATATCATGCTTGGAAATTTATGTGTTTAAGTCGTTAGGGATGATGACGAAAAACAAATTTTCATTATTTAACCTTTCACTTTTGTCCCTATTTACTAACTCCTAGGGATTACATGCCTCAGTTATTTACTTTTTTTTCGATAATTTTAAAATTAAAAATCATTGCTTTAATGGTGTTAACGCTGTGCGGAAAGGCATTTGCGGCGTATCCAAGTACACCTAACCTTTCAGTTCCAAGTAATGATAGTGATGGTGGTTATACTGTTTCATGGCAGCCAATTACATCAGCTACTCGTTATGAATTGATGGGTGAGTTAAGCGGCACAATATATGCCGGTACTGGTTTATCATTAAGTAGAAATAAACCTAATGGAACTTACTATTATAAAATTAGAGCTTGTAATGCCAATGGCTGTAGTGCTTTTTCGATAAAGAAAGGTATTACCGTTAATATTCCACCTGTGCCATCAACGCCCTCAATGCCAAAGGCTTCTATTGCAAATGGTAATAATATAACTGTTTCATGGATTGCCACAGCTAATACACAACATTATTATCGTCAGGTGAGTATTAATAATGGCGCATGGCAAAATAGAAATAAGTATACGTTTAACACTGTACTGTTATCTAATCAGCAAGTGAGAAGCTATCGTTACAGAGTACAAGCGTGTAACATTAATGACACATGTTCTAGCTACTCCTCTGCTTCTAAATCGATATCTGTTTTACCCGAACCATCAGTTCCATCAAAGCCAAATGCCTCTATCGCAAATGGTCATGATATAACTGTTTCGTGGAACGCCACGGCTAATACGAGTCATTATTATCGTCAAGTGAGTGTTAATGGTGGTGCTTGGCAAAATAGAAATCGATATAACACTACGAGTATATTGCTTTTAGATCAGGAAGCTAGAAGTTATCGCTATCGTGTACAGGCTTGTAACTCCGATGAAATCTGTTCTGATTATTCTCCTGCATCAGATACGGTTACAGCAGCCCCAAAAAAACCAGAAGCTACAGTGATAAATGGCAATGAGATAAGGGTTTCATGGGTTGCAAATGCAAATCATTACTATCGACAGGTGAGTATAAATAATGGTGAGTGGCAAAATAAAACTCGATATGCCACTACCAGTATCCTGCTATTAGATCAGCAAGAGAGAAGTTATCGTTATCGTGTACAAGCTTGTAACCCTAATGACATTTGCTCTGATTATTCGAAGGCATCAGACCAAGTAACTATTGTCGGTCCAAAACCTATAGCGACAGTAACAAATGGCAATGAGATACGAGTTTCGTGGGAGTCATCTCCAGATGGTGAGTATTACACTAGAGAAGTAAATATAAATGGGGCCGGCTGGCAGAATGCTACTGACTTTACAACAAAGACTGCAGTGTTCATGCACCAACAGGCTCGAACCTACGAGTACCGCGTAAGAGTCTGTTACAGTCTTAATGATTGTTCACCTTATTCGCTAGCATCGGAGCCGGTTACGGCCGCGCCCCCCAAACCGCTTGCAACTATCTCAAATGGTAACGATATCACTGTTTCTTGGATTGCTGATGCACATCACTATTATCGACAGGTAAGTATCAATGAAGGGGCGTGGCAAAATAGAAATCGATATGAAACCAACAGTGTTGTCCTTGTAGATCAGCAAGCGAGAAGTTACCGTTACCGTGTTCAAGCGTGCAGCCTTGATGAGGTTTGTTCTGATTATTCATTGGCATCAGAGCCAGTGAAATCGGAACAATTAGCTATAATATATCAACTTGATTGTACGGATGATGTTGATTGTTTAGAAAAAAATAACTATTACATGCTTTATGATAACAAGTATTATCAGCTGAATTTAAATGCTGAAAAAGCCAACGTTATAGAAATGACCGCAGAAGAATGGGCAAGTTTAGGTAAGCTAGTGAAAAGTGTTTTTAAGGCGGCGATATGCGGTGCAGATACCATATGTGAAAAGTATCATGCCAATAATTTTTTAACAGTCGATGACTCTATTGTTTATCAAGCAGATGATAATAATTTTTATTTTACTTACCACGAAAAAATATTGCATTACAGTGTACTAAATGGTCAGAGAAGTCTTGTTGTAAGCACCCAAACGTGGGATAAACTTTCAGAACAGTTTACTTTAATCGAGAGCGGGTTGAAGCTTTTAAATAATGAAGTCGTAACAGGTGAACAAGAATACCTACAGTTAATTAGTGTCGATACAAGGGAGGTGTTTTCGTTTGAACATATTGATAGTAATTATGAACATGTTAATAGAAAGATTATCTTTGTAACTGATGAGTAGAGTGAAAAAAATGCTGCAAAGCATTCAAAATAACAATATAACATTTGCCAGTAGCATTAGGTGCTAAGGAATGCATAACATGACCGTAATAACCCAGCTATAATTCTTTATATTACGTTGCTTTTTTCTGCACTAAGTCATGCAGAAACAACATGGGTGCCTATAAATGTAGGTGACATAACAACCTTTATTCCTTATGTGCCTAGCTCCGGGCTAACAGCACCAAATAATGTGCAAATAACAGAAAGTAACGGTGAGTCGGTTATCTCTTGGGGTAACGTTGAGCATGCCAGCCAATATGATATTCAAGCACTAAATTCATCGGGTGTGTGGGTTAGTATATTAATAACCGATGCACTTTCAGTGGTGTTAGATGGGGTTCTTAGTTGGGTAATATATGGAAAAAACCAACCCTGATCTAGACTCCTCACCAACGGAGCCAGAGAAGGTAGATGAAGCATATTTATCCTTTAGTTTTAGAATCGAATTCAGTCTTAATCTCTATTTTAAGTGATTTTAATTGTCCAACTATAGTTGGTTGATAATAAACTTATGGTACAACTACTTGTTTAAGGTAGTAAAATTTTATTTATTATACTGATAATATTTGAATATTAATAGTTGAGCGAAGTGGAAAGTATTAAACCAAGTTTACAAGAATTAGATAAGTGGTTGAGGGTCAAGTGGTATGTACTAGGTGTACCTTGACGTGGTCTAATGGATTCGACTACCTAGTTAAGAGATAATAATCTTAACTGGAGATCGAAAATGACAAAACGTAAAAATATTCAAAAGAATTCAAACCTGATGCTATCGCTTTAGTCGTTGAGCAAAACTATAGCCAGGCAGAAGCCTCAAGAAACTAAGGTGTTAATCCTAATATGCTAGGTCGTTGGATCAAAGAAGCTGACAATGAGGATGGTCATGCTTTTCGTGGTAACGGGAAATTAACACCCGAGCAAGAAGAAATCCGCAACCTAAAAGCGTAAGTTAAACGTTTAGAAATGGAGCGTGAGATCCTAAAAAAGCGACGGTCTTCTTTGCCAAAGAAACGAAGTAAAATATTCGTTCATTGCCCAACATAAGAAGATCTGGCCTGTGGTAGTAATGTGTCACGTACTGGGTGTTAAAAGTAATAAACTCTATAGCTTTCAAAAGCGTAAAGTAAGTGCCGCTGATGATCTAACCCATCAAGAAATGATTGCGTTGATCAAAGATATTGCTAAATTCAGTGACAATACTTATGGCGCTAGGCGGATTAAAAAAGTACTCAATACATTAAGCTTTCCGGTTAGTCGACGTAAAACGGCTCAACTCATGAAAGAAGCGAACGTTTGGGTTCGTTATAAAAAGAAATACAAGGCAACAACGAACAGCGACCATAACAAACCCATTTATCAAAATGAGTTAAAGCAAAACTTTGCTGTTGAAGCGCCAGATAAAGCGTGGGTAGGTGATATCACCTACGTTTGGACATCAGAAGGTTGGCTATATTTATGTGTGGTGATTGACTTATATTCACGAAAAATCGTGGGTTGGAGCATGGGATCAAGAATGAAAGCGCAGCTTGTTTGTGATGCATTAACAATGGCTATTTGGCAACGACAACCTAAAGCAGGGTTAATAGTTCATTCAGATCAAGGCGTTCAGTATGCCAGTCATCAATATCGTCGATTGCTCAAATTAAATGGGTTTATTGGTAGTATGAGTAAAAAAGGGTGTTGCTGGGATACTCAGTCTATAATTTTAGCCAATTCTTAATGCCAACAATCAGAGGGCAAGATGTTGGTACTAAAAAACGTTATGCGGGGATCGTAGAAAAAAAGGGCAAGTATGAACTTATTTTTAAAGGTTTAGAGAGTGTTCGCACCGACTGGACAGAATTGGCAAAAACTTTTCAACGAGAGTTGTATTTAAAAATATTTAACGGCGAACCTTTTGCCGACTATGTCCGCAGTATTGTTGCTCAAACCTCTGCAGGGCAATTAGATCACTTACTGGTTTATCGTAAGCGTATTCGCCGGCAATTAGATCACTATGTTAAAAATGTGCCCCCGCATGTCAAAGCTGCACGTTTAGCTGATGACATTAATAAAATAAACAATCAGCCGTTAAAGTATCAGCAACGCGGTTGGATAGAATATTTCATTACGACGTCTGGTCCGCAAGCTAAAGGTTATGTCAAAGCGCCCTTAGATTACCAGTTTTATATTGACCGACAATTAGCGACTGTTGCCGATGCTCTTTTACCTTTTGTTGGCAGCAGTTTCGAAAAGCTAACCAGTGATCAAATGAACTTATTTCAATAAGTCTATCGCTGTAATTATTGTAAATAAATCGTGCATCATGCTTGGAAAGATCATAAGGTAACTTTATTAAGTTAGCTATTTAGATGGCTAAATGAATTTTATGCTTTAGGATGAAAAATCATGATCAACGATACCAAAATAGTCAATGCTGGACGAAAATCAAAATGGACACGTGGCGTTGTTAATCCCCCGGTAGAACGTGCATCAACCGTTGTTTTTAATACGGTTAAAGAAATGAATCACGCAACCGCTAACCGCGGCAATCAGGTGCTTTTCTACGGACGAAGAGGCACCTCAACCGCTTTTGCTTTCGCAGATGCAATGACTGATCTTGAAGGCGGTGCAGGTTGTGCCATTTATCCATCGGGTACTGCGGCGATCACTAATGCTATTCTTTCGTTTGTTAAAACCGGTGATCATATTTTAATGGTTGATACCGCCTATGAACCAACACGCGATTTTTGCGACAAGATATTGGTTAACATTGGCGTAGAAACCACTTATTACGATCCCACTATGGGTAAAAATATAGACACACTTATCAAAGTTAACACCCGACTTATTTTCTTAGAATCACCTGGCTCTATTACTATGGAAGTACAAGATGTTCCGGGTATTGCTGAAGTTGCTCACCAGCATGGCTGTATTGTTATGCTCGACAATACTTGGGCTGCGGGGGTCAATTTTCAACCTTTTGACTACGGTGTTGATATTTCGATTCAAGCCGCGACTAAATATATCGTTGGTCATTCAGATGTGATGTTAGGCACGGCAACGGCGACAGAAGAGTACTGGCCACAATTACGTGAAAATAGCTATTTAATGGGGCAATGTACGTCGCCTGACGATTTATATTTAGCGATGCGTGGTATTCGCACCTTAGGTGTTCGTTTAAAACAACACCAAGCCAGTGCCCTAAAAGTGGCTAATTGGCTGGCAACACGCGATGAAGTTGATGTAATTCTTCATCCTGCTTTTGAATCATGTCCGGGCCATGAATATTTTAAGCGCGACTTTACGGGCGCTAACGGTTTGTTTTCTTTTGTGTTAACGCGTGGTGATAAGCGGTCACTTAATGCCTTACTCGATGGTATGGAACATTTTAAAATGGGCTATTCTTGGGGAGGTTTTGAAAGTTTGATTTTGGGTAATACTAATGTCGGGCGCATACGCACAGCAACTCAGTGGCATTATGAGTACCCATTAATTCGTTTGCATATAGGCTTAGAAGATGTTGATGACTTAATTGCCGACCTTGCTAGAGGTTTTGATAGATTAAATGCGGCGTTGGAAATATCATCGTCTAGCTGATGTCGTTAAGGGTATTTACGGTTAAGTAAATACCCTTGTGAGTTATTGTCTTGATACGATTATCGAGCCGAAATTACTGGACTATTATTTAAGGTAAGGGGCAAATATCTGTTTCTATTTTTTGATAATAATCAGCGGTTAAACCAAGTAATTGTGGCACTGTTGCTGAAATTGCAATCGAAGAGAAAGTACCCACTAAAACGCCGGTGAATAGTGATATAGAAAAACCTGCTAAAGACTCTCCTGCAAACCCCCATATGGCAATAATAGTCGCTAATGTCGTTCCTGAGGTGATCATCGTTCTTACTAAAGTTGATTTAATGGCTTGATTGATCACGTTATCTATATTTGCATGATTATTTGATTTCATTATTTCTCTTATTTTGTCACCGACAATAATTGAGTCGTTTAATGAGTAGCCAATAATGGCTAACAAACTGGCTAAAATTGTTAAATCAAAGGATAAGCCAAACCATGCAAATAACCCGAGTACGATAAGTACATCATGAAAAAGAGCAATAACAGCACCCGCGGCTAAACGCCACTCAAATCTAAAAGACAAATAGATTAAGATGACAATAATTGCGGTTAATAGCGCTAATCCACCTTGGTTAATTAATTCTTCACCGACTTGGCTTCCTATGTAAACGGCGTCTTGAGGCGTGATGTTTAACTGATTTTTGTCAGCAAAATCAGTTAGCCATTCCTTACCTTGTAAACTGACGTTATTATCTGCTTGTTGAACACTCCAATGTGTTCCTTGTTCAGCAGAGGTTAATTTAAAGCTTTCAGGGAGATAAGCACTGAGTAAGGTCTTCATTTTTGTTTGGCTAAGGGGATTTTCCGTTGAAAATTCAGTAAGGTAACCGCCAGTAAAATCTAAACCAAGCGCTAAATTTTTGCTCAATAGACCAGAAAGTGCAATAACAATAAATATTGCTGCGCAATAAAAGCTGGCAATGCGAAAGTAGCTTAAAGTAAAGTATTTATTAAGTTTCGTGGTACTCATACGTTAACTCCCAATAATTGTGTTTTATTTTTTCGAATAACCATGTTTGTTAATACCTTTGAAACAAAAACACCCGTAAACATACTGGTTAAAATCCCTAAGCATAAAATAAGTGCAAAACCTTTAACCGGACCATTTCCTATAGTGTACAAAATAATGCCAGTGATCATGGTGGTAATATTGGCATCAAGAATTGTTGAAAAAGCACTTTTATAACCTTGTTCAATGGCTGACAACACTTTATGGCCGCGCTTTAATTCTTCTTTTATCCGCTCAAAGATAAGAACATTGGTATCAACAGCCATACCAACCGTTAACACTAAACCGGCAATACCGGGTAAAGTCAGTACTGCACCAGGCAGTAACGACATCAACCCAAGTAAGCTGATCAAATTCAATGTTAGTGCTATATTTGCAATGACTCCTAAAGAACGATACCAAAAAACCATAAATAACAAGGTGATACTAATACCTACGCTAAGGGCTTTAATACCCTTTTTGATGTTATTTTCACCGAGTGACGCCTCAATGGTGCGTTGTTTTACTATAGTGACTGGCGCTGTTAGCGAACCTGCTCGCAATAATAATGAGAGTTCTTGTGCAGCCTGTTGGCTTGACATGTTAGTGATACTAAATATAGAGCCAAGGTGTTGTTGGATTGTAGCGACGTTAATGACTTTACTTTTTTTGACCATTTGATTTTCAGCATTTCGATAAAATTCAGAAAATACCGTTACCATAGTATTACCGATATTTTGCTTAGAAAATTGCGACATCTTCTTACCACCGATAGCATCTAGGGTAAGATTGACTAAAGGCATGCTCATTTGATCTTGTCCTGCTCGTGCATCTTTAATATTGCTGCCTGAAAAAACCACCTGGCTGTTTAAGGTGAGTGTTCTGCCATGTTCATCTGACATGCGCAATATACCTGCTGCCTTTGAGTTTTCTGCAAGCTGATAAAAATCGAGTGAAGCTGTGGCACCTATGATACGTTTTGCTTCTTCGGGATCATGAACACCAGGCAATTCAATGCGAATATGATTTTTTCCCTGTTGCTGTGTTATCGCTTCAGTTATCCCTAGCTCTGCTATTCTTCCTCGCATTGTTTTTAATGTTTGCTGCATCGTTTCTTGACGAAATTGAGCTGTTATTTTTGAGGAGTATGACAACGTCACTTGGTTATGCTGATTTTTTTGCTGGGATAATTCAGGGTAGATTGCTTTTAGTTTGCTAAAAAGCGTATCAACTTTACTCTTCGCTACGTTAGGAAAGCTGACAGAAAGTTTTTGTTGATGTGCTTCAGGAAATTGGCTTGCCTTGCTTTGAACGACATTAACTCCTTGAATACGTGCTTCCATGGCAAGTGTTTTTATCGCTAATGCGATGTTTTTGAAACGATCAAATAAGGCTTGTTTTGTGTCAACATCAAGCACAAATAATACCCCGCCACTTAAATCTAAGCCTAATTTTATTGGCTTAGCATTGAGTGACTCCAGCCATGAGGGTAAGTTATTTATCCTATTAATTTTAATAAGGTATTTATCTTTTAACTTGTTATATAACAGTGAGTTAATTGACTTTGTGTCGGCTTTGTTACCGTGTGTAATTGTTGTTTTTTCGCTAGTAACATGAATTTTATCTACAGATAAATTCTGCTGATTGAATAAGTCTTTAAGTTCTGTTGTGGTTATTTGTTGAACACTTGAATTAATAGGCAAGAGTTCAATTTTTACTTTATCGACATATAGATTCGGTAAGGCACTGACTAATAGGAAAAGTAAGGTGAATAATATTAATAGATTTTGCCATTTAAAATAACGATATGGCTTTTTCATCGGTAAGTTCATCATAAAATCTCGTAAATTCTTGTTGCCTTCGCGTTCTAAATTTTAGAAAAGGGCATACAACAAGGGCCACGGTTAAAAAGTGGCAAAAAAAAGGAAAAAGATTGTTTAGTCATTGTTAGATGATGAATCTATGAATGGTAGGTTATGCTTGCTGTGTATAAACTATTGCCATCTTTCCAACCTGCAAGTCGATTAGAACTTGTGCGATGGCTAAGTTGCTCATACCAATTAATCTGCACCGGTGGATTAGCCAGATTTTTAAATAATCCAGCGGTGAGTTTAACTTTAAAAAACTCAATAACGAGCAGGTAGTTTGGTGTAGTCTGTATTTCGTTAGTAAATAATGATGAACAAATGCGATTTAATCGTGGCAAGTTGAACGATTGGTCAGGGGCATTTTCATCGACCAACAAGGTTAAGTCAGGGGATAAAGGAGAGTGACTTTTTTCAATCGTTAATGTAGTGGTAAAGGTTATCTTATTCGTAAAATTTTCAGCAGGCAAAGCATTAGCTGCAGAAGCTAAGACAAATAAAAACACCACTATCGAAAAATTTCGCCACATAAGAAAATTAGATTGTTTGTTGTGCCTTTATTATAGGCAGATAAATATTGAGGTTTCAATGGTTGTATAAAATAAACAGGCAGGAACTACGCTAAAAATAGGATGACAACCGCCATTATAAAACACTTTATGAATATATCGTTTTTAAGGCATTTTCTATTGGTATTGTCTGTTTAACACTGATAAGTTGTTGATGGGTTAACCATCTAGGAGTCTAGCCAGCGAGTTAGACATACACAATGAAAATAATAAAATACTAAAGTGTGCAATTACTGCCTAATTTTAGTATTGAAGTAAAGAGAAATGACTATGTTCTACCAAACCGACGACGTTCGCATTAACAAAATAAAAGAATTATTACCTCCTATCGCATTAATTGAGCGATTTCCTGCTTCTCAAGAAGCGTCTAAGTCGGTGTTTTCTGGGCGTAAAGCCATAAGTGAAATTTTTAATGATAAAGATGATCGCTTGCTCGTGGTGATTGGTCCATGTTCAATACATGATACTGAAGCCGCATTAGAATATGGTCAACGATTAGTTAAACTGCGTGAAAAGTATAAAGATACCCTTGAAATTGTCATGCGGGTTTATTTTGAGAAACCTCGCACAACAGTTGGGTGGAAAGGCTTAATTAATGACCCGTACATGGATAATACCTTTAAGCTTAATGACGGTCTTCGTATTGGCCGTAAATTATTACTCGATTTAAATGATATGGGTATGCCTACAGCGGGTGAGTTTTTAGACATGATAACGCCACAATATATGGCTGACTTTATGTGTTGGGGAGCAATTGGTGCCCGTACTACGGAAAGCCAAGTGCACAGAGAACTCGCTTCAGGCTTGTCTTGCCCGGTTGGTTTTAAAAATGGCACTGACGGCACAATTAAAGTCGCTATAGATGCTATTGGCGCGGCAAGTGCTTCTCATCATTTCTTGTCGGTGACCAAATATGGCCATTCTGCTATTGTGCAGACAACGGGTAATAAAGATTGTCATATTATTTTACGTGGTGGTAAAACGACAAATTTTGATGCTGACAGTGTAAAAGTCGTCACAGAGCAGTTAGAGAAGTCTTCACTTAATACTAAAATTATGATCGATTTTAGTCATGCTAACAGTAGTAAGAAATTTAAAAATCAAATGCTAGTTTGCGATGATGTTTGTCAGCAAATTAGCGGTGGGAATCACAATATCTTTGGTGTGATGGTTGAAAGTCATTTAGTGGAAGGTCGCCAAGACCTCGTTGATGGTGAAGTCGCGACATACGGTCAAAGTATTACCGATGCTTGTATTGGCTGGACCGATACAGAATTACTGTTGGCTCAATTGAGTGAATCAGTTGCTACACGTAGAAAATAAGTTTATTGACTGTTTCATTTTAAGTAGCATAAAAAAGCCAATCAATATTGATTGGCTTTTTATTTGCAAAAATAAATAGTTATGTCTTTGGCTGACGTATGGTGAAACAAAATAACACTCGCATTTTTTGGGCGGTGCATTTATGGTATTGCAAAATAATCATTAGCAGGCTTTCATTTGTTAAACATTCATAGACTTTCTATTCTCACTCAATTTGAACTGAACCGTATTTTTAAAACTAAAAATGGTTTAATCGCTTTAACAGCCTTTTGTGCTGTTTGGTTTGTTCTTTTATACTATGTGATCAGCTCAGCAACAGACATTGTTTTTTCGGATACTTTTAAAGTTGCTGCAAGTACTTTGTTTGGTTCTTTAGGGTTAAGTGCTTTATTAAAATGGCCCGTAGCGGAGTTTTCTATTTACTGGTTGGTGGCTGTTTATTCCTTTCCAATATTTACTTTACTGGTGACAAGTGACCAAACTTGCTCAGACAGGGCACGTGGTACTTTACGCTTTATCACATTAAGAGCGACACGGAGTGAAATACTGCTTGGGCGATTTTTAGGGCAATTTCTTATTCTTGTTAGCTTAATATTGTTAACATTATTGGCCTGTGTCGCATTAGCTGTCGCCCGAGATGGCGCATTATTGTTTCCTGCGATAAAACAAGCTGCAGTACTGTTTGTCGAGTTATCTATTATTATTTTACCCTTTATTGCGCTTATGTCATTTTTTAACAGCATTTTATCCTCCGCTAAAATGAGCATTGTTGCAGGAATTTTGTTTTATACTCTTGGTGCGTTATTGATAGGCTTTATTCAATTTCAACTAAACAGCGGTCTTTTTCTTAATTTTATTTTTCCTGGTACACAAATTAGTCGCGTAGTTTCATTAGAAATTCTCGATTTTTATCATTATTTAATTCCTCTCTTTCAAACGGTTGTTTTGTTATTTGTTGCGGATAAACTATTAAAAAGGGCGTCAATATGAGTTTACTGAACAGCCAAACAGGTCCGTTAATTCAAGTTAATAACCTGTCAAAATCATTTGGCGACCATTTAGCGTTAGATAACGTGTCATTTAACATAGAGAAAGGGCAACCTATTGCATTGGTTGGCCCTAATGGCGCAGGTAAAACCACTTTGTTCAGTCTATTATGTGGTTACTTATTGCCAAGTAGTGGCAGTATTACCATCGCTGGGTTTAAAACAGGAGATGCAAACTTATTTGGCCGGTTGGCTGCGCTGCCACAAGATGCTCAGTTTGATCCGCGTTTTTCGATTGCTGAACAGTTAACGTTTTATGCTCAACTGCAAGGATTTAGCCGTAAAAAAGCGATAAAAGAAGCGCAAAGAACATTAGAACTGGTTGGCTTAGCGGATACTTTTAATGCAAAACCTGATGAATTATCACATGGTATGCGTAAACGTGTCGCTATTGCACAAGCCTTAATAGGTTCGCCAGACATTGTAATGTTAGATGAAGCCACGGCGGGTCTTGACCCGATAAATGCTCGAGAAGTGCGTGAGTTGGTTGCGTCTTTATCATCAGAGATTACGTTTATTTTGAGTTCTCATGATTTAAGTGAGCTAGAGCGGTT
Source organism: Colwellia sp. MB02u-14 (assembly GCF_014076915.1). Classification (NCBI taxonomy): domain Bacteria; kingdom Pseudomonadati; phylum Pseudomonadota; class Gammaproteobacteria; order Alteromonadales; family Colwelliaceae; genus Colwellia; species Colwellia sp. MB02u-14. Next base: position 180,562 of record NZ_JACGUX010000062.1, on the reverse strand, counting down.
ATGTAGCCAAGTTTTATATTTAGAAAAAGGACAGTTGCAACAACATCAGAACTTACAAAGTGAAGAAGAACAGCGTTATTTAACGATTAGAATGAGGCAGTCGTATGATGACTTTTTATCCTTGGTGGGCTCCATTGCTAATGTACAGCATATTGAACAGACGCAAAGTAATGAGTTTTTAATCACTAGCTCTGCTATTTCGCTTGAAAGTGAACCGTTAGATCTACAAATACTTCAGCTTTGCCATAAACAGCAATGGCAATATTCACAATTAACTAACGGCAAAACATTAGAAAACAGATTATTCTAGTCTTTATCAGCAGGGATGAACTCACCATCAAGGTCGACACGTTTTTGTGTTCGACCTTTTTTTTGTAAAACTAACCAGTCTAGGTAATCGTCAATTGGCATAGGCTTTGCGTAGTAAAACCCTTGACCAATATCACAGCCAAAGCTGCGTAATGTATCTTCATCTGCTTGACTATTAATACCTTCAGCGACAACTTCTAAGCCTAAACCTTTTGCCATTTTAACCGTTGCTTCAGCAATAGTTTTACGTTTATGGTCGTCATTGACATTTTCAACAAAGAGTCGGTCAACTTTAAGCTCTTGAAAGGGGAGATGACTAATTTGTGCCATCGACGAATAACCCGTGCCGAAATCATCAATACTAATGGTAAAGCCTAAATCACTTAATTTTTGAATTAATTCAAGAGATTGTTGATTATGGCTAATTGAAGCAGATTCGGTTATCTCTAATATTATTTTTTCAGCAGGAATACCGCTTTCTTCAATAACGGTCAATGCATTAGTAAAAAAGTGCTCATGAGCAATATCTTTACCACTAATGTTAATAGATACCATATGATTATTGTTTACTAATATTTGCTGGTGTTGTACTAAAGACCGTTTAATGACCCATAACGTAAGTTGGTTAATAAGCCCTAAATCTTCAGCTAAGGGGATAAAGACAACGGGAGAAATAAATCCCTCGTTGTGATGATTCCAACGAATTAAACACTCGCTACTGCACACTCGTAAGGTTTTTAAATCAATTTGTGGCTGATGATATATTTCCAATGTGTCTTTTTCGATAGCCTCTTTTAAATCAGTCGCTAATTTAAGTAAATAGCTGGTTTGATCTGACTTTTCACTTTGATAGTAAGCCCAGCGGCCATAAACGAGTTGGGCATCATTAACGGCTAACAAAGCATGATTAATTAATAAATAATTAGCGTCGCCGTGCTCTGGATAATTAGCGATACCGATGACAGCGGATAAAGGCAGTTTAAGATCATCAATCTGGAATGTTTCTGAGATAAGTTGTTGTATTGACTTTATCAGAACGGATAAATCTTGCGTACCCTTATTTTTATTGACCACAATAGCCAAACAATTATTCTCTAAGAAGCAAATTTTTTCGTTATTAGACGATAACGATTCAATCGCATCATTATAAATGAACAATGAGCTTAAACGACGGCTTAAGCGTTTAAATAAAGCGGCGTTAGCTTTATCGTCTATATAGAGAGATATCTGTTCAATATGTTCAGGCTTAATGACTAAGACACAAAAATCGTTATTCCCAGATAATTGCAATTTATTCATCACGGCTTCAAGCATTGATTTACGGGGTAAATTAGTCAATTCATGATAGCTGATACTATGAACTCTATCCTGGTCATTTCTGCGCATGCGTTCAGCCAGGGCAAAAGCCATGAAGGTGATTTCAATCATTACGGCAAACAAAAATGCATTTTGCGTTAAAAATGTTGAATCAATATAGTTTAATAACACTAAGGGTTGGATTGCTGCCCCCGCTAGAAAAGGTATCCATGAAATAAAATAGAATCGGGCCCAAGCAAAATCTTTAGAGAGTCTTTTGAAAATAATAAATAATGAAAATAGAAAAAAAAGAGGTTGAATTGAAAAGAAGAGTTTAGTTTGAGTTATCTGGTCTAAAGACAGGGAATACAGAGCAACGAGCATTAACAATATGCTTAACGTAATACCTATTTTATAAAGATTATTATTAACTTGGTCATAGCGTAAAAAAAATAACGAAAATAATAATAAGAAAAATACGAGGGCGTAATGTGTAAATAAGATATATTCATGAATAAAGTACTGAAATTCTTTTGAGAATATTAGATAGCCATAACCTGTAACGCCAGCTAAAACGATAAAAGAAGATAACAAATAGCCGATATAAACGAGGTAAACTTTATCTTTTGTCGCAAAGTATAAAACAAAGTTATAGGTTGCCATCAACAAAATAATACCAATGAAAATACCATAGACAATTTGTGTGTAATCAATTCTCTTACCAAAATCCTCTTTGTTATAAACAACTAATGGTACATTTGGTGGGCCATTACTTTTTACATGGGCAATAAGTTGTACCGTGCTATTGGCGAGTAGGTCAAAACTTACATGGGGGAATACGTCCAATAACTTTACGCGTTTACGTGTTGGCTTTTGCTGTGTGATCGCGGTGATATTTTCGAGATTTACATTCACTTTGTAAACATCAAAAAATGCCAACATACTATTATCTGCATGTAAAACAAGCTTTTGAGTGCTTAGGCTATGATTGCTAATATCAATTCTTATCCAATACGATTGATGACCTAAATCATAAGGAATGTCATTAGCTAAGGAAGGGATAAATAAAGCCACAGAATCTTTTTGGTTAACAAGTGTCTTAATATCTAAATTGTTTTCATGATCAATATAATAACTAAACTCACTGCTGATTAAAGAAGAGTCGTCACGCAGAGCAAGTTCATCAATATTACTGATAAATGTCCACACGCTATTAAAAATAAAAACTAAAACTAGAAAAATCATAAAGATAAAAGTTAATCTAGCTGTTTTATAAATACTTGAAGGTAATTTGATCATAAGAATAATGTAAGAATAGCGACAAAAAAAATTGATTATATTTCATTAATTTAGCAGAAGAACAGTGATAAAGGCAGGAATTAATAAAAATAAAAAGCCCACTGTTTAAAAAGTGGGCTTGAGTTTTAATCGTGTGACGCGCTGTAATAATGTAAATAAAACTTATTTTAGAAAGACGTTGTATCCGTAAATAAACCTACTTTTAAGTCTTTAGCTGTGTAGATTACTCTACCGTCAACTAAAACTTCACCATCAGCAATACCCATGAAAAGTTTACGCTTTATGACGCGTTTTAAAGTGATTTTATAGGTAACCTTTTTATTCGTCGGTAAAATTTGACCGGTAAATTTCACTTCACCCACGCCAAGTGCACGGCCACGGCCAGGTCCACCAGACCAACCTAGGAAGAAACCCACCAGTTGCCACATAGCGTCTAAACCTAAACAGCCTGGCATTACGGGGTCACCTTTGAAATGGCAATCAAAAAACCAAAGGTCGGGACTAATATCAAGTTCAGCAATAATCTCGCCTTTACCATATTCGCCGCCATCTTCAGTGATAGAAATAATACGGTCCATCATAAGCATATTGTCAGAAGGCAATTGGCTATTACCTTCGCCAAACATTTCGCCCGTACCCGCTTTTACTAAGTCTTCTTTAGAGTATGAATTTTGATCTAACATGAGGTCACTTTTCTTCAGTAATAAAATTATTCGCTACTTTAGCGAACACCTGTACACTAAACAACTCTGAGCCGTACTTTATTTGAATTTTATTGATATAAAGTTAGATCATTACTGCTTTTTTAGATATTATTTAGTTACGCATAACCTTTTTTTTAAAAAAGGAAATTTGGTAACATACTGATGAAAGATGATAAAAAAGCGTTTAGCAACGCAGAAAAGCAAAAACGCTACCGTGAACGCCAAAAAGAGTGTGGAAAAAAAGAAATGCGTGGTTATTTATCTCCAGAAGCGCAAAATTGCTATGAACTCATTGCGGAACAAACTAAATGGACTGACAGTGTTATTTTAAGCAATGCCGTTCGGTTAACCTATGCGGCTTATAAAAATGGTCAAATTGGTTTACTGAATAATTGGTTGAAAAAGCATGACCTGTAGTTAAAAATCAACCTCATTGTCGGTAAATAAGGCAGAGGAAAATTTATGCTACACTTTTTTAATCAAGATAGTTAAATTCAATTGTGCTGCTTGTTAATACCCTATATGCTCTGAACGTATAAAGTATGGATATTAATGGCAATATTCTTCTACACAATAAAAATTGTAAATTAAGGTGAACCTCCGTTGATAAATGTTTTATTGGTTGATGACCATGAGTTGGTTCGTACAGGGATACGTAGAATTCTTGACGACGTTAAAGGACTTAAGGTTATTGGTGAGGCCGAAACTGGAGAGGAAGCCGTACAATTTTGTCGTAAAAATGAACCCCATGTTGTACTAATGGACATGAACATGCCAGGTATCGGTGGTTTAGAAGCGACTAAAAAAATAATCCGCTATTCGCCTGACATAAAAGTTATTGTCTTAACGGTTTATTCTGAAGACCCTATTCCTACAAAAGTTATGCAGATTGGTGCAGCCGGTTATTTAACGAAAGGGGCGGGTGCTGATGAAATGGTTAACGCTATTCGTGCAGTTAATAGCGGGCAACGTTACATAACACCTGATATCGCGCAGCAAATGGCATTGAGCCAGTTTAAATCTAATCAAGAAAATCCATTTAATATGTTGTCTGAACGTGAACTACAAATTATGTTGATGATCACGCGTGGTGAAAAAGTTCCTCATATTTCAGAACAACTTATTTTAAGCACCAAAACGATCAATAGTTACCGTTACCGAATGTTTGAAAAATTAAATGTCGGTAATGATGTCGAACTAACTCATCTTGCTATTCGCCACGGTATGATTAAAACAGAAACACTATAAACTTTGTCAGTAACTCAGCCCATTTTTGATCATCAAGCTTTTCTCTCTTCAGTTTCTGAACAAGCGGGTGTTTATCGGATGTACGATAAACACCAAGCCGTTATCTATGTAGGAAAAGCTAAGCAACTTAAAAAGCGTCTATCGAGTTATTTTCGTAAAGATGTCGGCAGCACTAAAACCAAAGTGCTCGTCAGTCATATCATTGCCATTGACGTTACTGTTACTCACACTGAGGGCGAAGCGTTAATCCTCGAAAATAATTATATTAAAAAGTATCTCCCTAAATATAATATTTTACTGCGCGACGATAAATCCTACCCCTATTTATTGATCACTGATCACAAACACCCTAAATTAGGTGTTCATCGTGGTGGGAAAAAGGTTAAAGGTGAATATTTCGGTCCTTATCCAACCGTTGGAGCTGTTTGGGAAAGCCTTCGTTTAATGCAAAAGTTATTTCCTGTTCGCCAGTGTGAAGATAGCTACTATCGAGCCCGCAGTCGTCCTTGTTTACAATATCAATTAAATCGATGCTCTGCGCCGTGTGTTGACAAAATATCAGCCATTGATTATCAACAACAAGTTGATATGGCAAAATTATTCTTACGCGGTAAAAGCTCTACTGTTATTACTAGTCTTGTTAGTAAAATGGAAGAGGCGAGTCAAACACTTCATTTTGAGAGTGCAGCGAAATACCGTGATCAAATAGCCACTTTACGTCAAGTTCAAAAACAGCAGTTCGTTAGTGGTATTGTGGCTGAGCTTGATGTGATCGGTATTTATATTGAGAAATCACAGGTTTGTGTGCACGTATTATTTATACGTGATCAAAAGATTTTAGGAAGTAAAAGCTATTTTCCAAGTGTTCCAGCTGATACCGAACCAGCAGAAGTCTACCAGGCATTTATCAGCCAGCATTACTTAGGGCAAGACCTAAACAGTGCTGTTATACCAAAAGAAATAGTGATCAGCGAAAGCTTTGAACAGATTAAAGAACTTACTCAACTTTTAAGTGAACAAGCTGAGCGTAATGTTAAAATATCAACAAGTGTCCGCAGTGAGCGCGCACAATACTTAAAGTTAGCGTGTACCAATGCACAAAATGCATTAGCCACAAAAAATAGTCATAAAGCTTCGATGCTGGCACGTTTTTTGGCATTAAACGAAGTCTTTGAGCTTGATAATGGAATTAATCGAATTGAGTGCTTTGATATTAGCCATACCATGGGGCAACAAACTGTGGCATCAAATGTGGTTTTTAATCAAGAAGGGCCCTTAAAAAGTGACTACCGACGTTATAATGTTTATGGCATCACTCCCGGAGATGATTATGCGGCGATGGCTTTTGCGCTTAACAAGCGTTATGGTAAAGTGACAAATATGGAAAACATGCCTGACATTGTCTTTATTGATGGCGGCAAAGGGCAACTATCAAAAGCAGAAGAGTTTTTTGCAAACCTTCAGGCTAATACAACCTTAGACAAAATTCCCTTATTAGTGGGCGTTGCAAAAGGAGAAGGGCGAAAGCCTGGACTTGAAACGTTGATTTTAGCCGGCAGCCACCAATTAATTTCGTTACCCCCTACCTCCTCAGCTTTACATTTAGTACAACATATACGTGATGAGTCACATCGCTTCGCTATTACTGGACACCGAGCTAAACGTCAAAAAGCCAGTAAAAAATCAACACTAGAATCTATTGAAGGTATTGGCGCCAAGAAACGTCAAGCTCTTCTAAAGTACTTAGGCGGCCTACAAGAAGTTATGCAAGCAGATAAAAGCACACTTGAAAAAGTTCCTGGTATTAGTAAAGTGCTAGCTGAAGCTATTTATAATGCCCTCCATGAAAAATAAGTGAAGTGATTTTTAAAAGAATGACTTAATATATGTTTACTTATTATGCTTGTTTTTTGATAAAAATTTACGTCAAGCCTCTAATCTGTGTAGAATGTGACAACGCTTGTTGTCATTAGTAGTAAAATAAATTTATGTGGACTATTCCAAATCAAATTACTATGTTCCGTATAGTATTAATACCTGTGTTTTTAGTGGTGTTTTATTTACCGGTATCATGGAATCATTTCGGCGCATTTGCCGTATTCTGGCTTGCAGCTATTAGTGATGCCCTTGATGGCTACTTAGCGCGTAAACTCAATCAATCTTCAGCTTTTGGCGCGTTCATTGATCCAGTGGCAGATAAGCTAATGGTTGTTGCCGCTTTAGTACTCCTTATTCAAGACTATCAATTATGGTGGATTTCAATTTCAGCCATCTTAATGATTGCTCGTGAAATATTCATTAGTGCCTTGCGTGAATTTATGTCTTCTCGTGGTAAACGAGATGAAATCGCGGTGTCGCAAATGGGGAAATATAAAACCGCTGCACAAATGTTAGGTATTATGGGACTCATTTGGCAACCCGATTATGATATTCCGTTAATATTGTTTAATTTTCCACATGAAATATTAATGTTTATCGCTTATAGCTTTTATGCAATAGCTACAGTGCTTACTTTTTGGTCGATGGTCGCTTATTTTAAAGTAGCTTGGCCTGAGTTAGTTAAACAAAACAGTTAGAAAATGATGTTTTTAGTTAAAAAAACGTCAAATTAGCCGCTTTTTAAGCAGTCAAAACAAAATTGAAATTAAACTGTTGACTCCAAATAATTTCAATGTAGAATGCGTCCCAAGTTGACAGGGAGTCAGCAGATGAAGCGGCTGTAGCTCAGCTGGTAGAGCATCACGTTGCCAACGTGAATGTCACGAGTTCGAGTCTCGTTAGCCGCTCCAAGTTTGATTTATAATATTGTTGTTGTTGTCAAATAATAAGTTTGGCGGGTTGGCAGACTGGTTATGCTGCGGATTGCAAATTCGCCTACCTCGGTTCGACTCCGGGACCCGCCTCCATATCTTATGAGAATAATTTATGGATGTTTAAAGGAATTAGCTGAAAGACTAATAAGTAGGGAACCAATCACTACTATAAAAAATATTATCCGATGCCCGGGTGGTGGAATTGGTAGACACAAGGGATTTAAAATCCCTCGCTCATAGAGTGTGACGGTTCAAGTCCGTCTCCGGGTACCACTTTTCTTCTAACGAAGTTAAACGGCTAATTTGATGGTGTATGTTGGCTCATACAAATAAAACAATTTATTGTGTAAAACAAGAAGTGAAGCGGCTGTAGCTCAGCTGGTAGAGCATCACGTTGCCAACGTGAATGTCACGAGTTCGAGTCTCGTTAGCCGCTCCAATTTAGTTTTATTAGTAATACCTTAAATAATGTTTAGTTATTTAATCTACGAAGCGGCTGTAGCTCAGCTGGTAGAGCATCACGTTGCCAACGTGAATGTCACGAGTTCGAGTCTCGTTAGCCGCTCCAATTTAGTTTTTAATAAACTAAATTTATTAGCAAAGCATTGACATTAATTATGAATGTAAGTTGTTAATAAAAATGTAATTAATTGTTAATAATTACAATTCTAGTGTTTTAATAAACTAGAGAGTAGTATAAGATGCAATCTTATTAATTACTCAAGTCTCTTCTTCACAATTTTATATAAGTGTAGCAGAGTTAGTAGGGAGCCAATCTCTACTTTAAAAAGAATTATCCGATGCCCGGGTGGTGGAATTGGTAGACACAAGGGATTTAAAATCCCTCGCTCATAGAGTGTGACGGTTCAAGTCCGTCTCCGGGTACCACTTTTTTACTGGACTTTCTGTTTAGTGAATTTATAATATACGATGAATTATATTATACTTACCATCTCGCAGCTATCATGCAACTATCAATATTTAATAAATACGTAATTTAATATATCACCAACATATTTCCCCATGTTTACCTCTTACTTATTTCTGAATTTTATCAGTATTGATTATTCTCCTTAAAGGCAGTTAAGCGTTAATTTTCAGCTACTATGATTAACTTCAGTATCGTAAAGTACTGAGTTCGTTATTTTTCTTTAGGTTAATTTATTACTACAACAACATTATTACGGTCTGCAAAATAACATGAAGGTTTTCCAAACGTGGTTAAATTAAGCTTAATTGCGATTGATTACTTACGTGAATGGAATGAAAAGCAGATTAATCATAACTAATAAACTATGCTGATATAGGAATGAAGTTCATAACGTAAATTCTTTTATGTCTTTGACCCTTAAAATATTTTAACAATGAATAATTAATGTCATTAAAAGTATATGGTGAAGTATGGATACTGTTAGGTTAAAAAAGTTACTTTTTCACCAACAAGATATATTATCTAAAATTGCATTAGGTACACCTTTAAATGATGTTTTACACGATATTTGTTTGTCTATTGAAGAAATTATTGATGATAAGTCGGCAAAATGCTCAATATTGTTGTTAAAGGGAGATCAACTTTTTCATTGTGCAGCACCCAATATTGATGATAAATATTGTCAGTTAATAAATGGCGTATATATAGGCCCAAATGTAGGTTCATGTGGAACTGCAGCTTATTTAAAGTCCCGTATTATTGTTGAAGATATAGAAACATCATTGCTATGGGTTGACTTTAAAGAACTGGCACTAAATTTTGGCCTTCAATCGTGCTGGTCAACACCTATTATTTCCACACAATCAAATATTCTCGGTACGTTCGCTATTTACCATAGCGCTCCTAAAACACCTTCCACCAAAGATTTAGAATTAATCGATTATTTCGTTCATTTTTCTAGCATAGCATTAGAAAAAAATACTGAGTCGCTTTTGGTTGAGCAGTTAATCGCTGACCTACAGCAAAGTAATGAAAAGTTTAAAGCTTTTACTAAAGTTATGCCTGATTTAACCTTAATTTTAAGTGAAGAAGGTGAATATACTGACATTTATGGCTCACCTGATGAGTTGTTATATAAGTCGTTGAGTAAACTTATTCATAAAAATGTAAATGCCGTTATGCCTCAAAAGGATTCTCAGCCAATTATGGCTGTGATTGATAAAACATTAGCTACCAACGAGGTTCAAATTTTTGAATATGAACTTGATGTTAAAAAAGGTAGCGTTATTTTCGAAGGAAGAACGGCACCCATTGAAAATTACCAAACAAGTAACCCATCTAAAAGACATATTGTATGGATGGCAAGGGATATTACGATCCGCAAGAATGCAGAAAAAGAAGTCGAACGATTAGCTTTTTTTGATTCATTAACAAACTTGCCTAATCGTAGAATGCTTAACGAAAGGTTAACTATGTGTGTTGAAAGAATAAAACGTACGCATAAAACAGGCGCCTTATTATTCTTAGACTTAGATAACTTTAAAAAAATTAATGATTCATTAGGACACAGCGCTGGTGATGAACTTTTAGTTGATCTGTCATACCGATTGAGTTCTGTTATAAGAGCATCTGACACTTTAGCCAGAGTTGGAGGCGATGAGTTCATTATTTTGTTGGAATATGTCGGTGATGACAATGAGCAAGCGAATATCGAAGCAGAAATTGTTGCTCAAAAACTGCAAAGTGTATTCAAGAAAAAATTTGAGGTCGAGGGATTAGCATTTCAGATGAGTTGTAGTATTGGTATTTGCCTCGTTGATAGGAGAAATTCAGTTACAGATAATATATTAAAGTTCGCAGATACCGCGATGTACCGTTCTAAAATGAAAGGGGGTAATCGTTATAGTTTCTATAATCCTCAATTACAAACATTACTAGAAAACCAGGATGAACTTGAAGCAGATCTTGTCAGGGCTATCGCTAGTAATGAGTTTTGCACTTACTTTCAACCGCAAATAAGTGCATTAGGAAAAGTTATTGGCGCAGAGGCGCTTATTCGATGGGATCATCCCATAAAAGGACTGATAGCCCCCAATGAGTTCATACCGATTGCTGAACAGTATGGTCTCATGCATAAGTTACAACATATTGTACTAAAGGATATCTGTGTTTTAATTGAACAACTGAGTGTTGAAAACATTATTGATGATTTATTTAGTGTGTCGATTAATATAAGTCACTGTCAATTTAACTCACTTTCCTTAAATTCTGAGTTACTTAATGTGATTAATGACTTTAATATACGACCATCACAAATTAAATTAGAAATTACAGAATCAATGCTCTCTGGTGATATGGAAAGTACCGCAAGACAGATGGAAGAACTTAACAAATATGGATTTATCTTTTCAATAGATGATTTTGGTACCGGTTATTCTCGCCTGGCACACCTAAGTGTTTTTCCTATTAATGAATTTAAAATTGATAAAAGCCTCATTGATAAAGTGTTAGATGATGGTAGCGGACTTAAGCGTGTAAATTTGATTATAAATTTGGCCAAAAGTCTTAATATAACCGCGATTGCTGAAGGGGTTGAAGGGATAGAACAATTTGAAATATTAACCGCTATGCATATTGATTCAATTCAAGGTTATATGATTGCAAAACCTATGATCAAAAATGAGTATATAGAGTGGCATAAACTTAATGTCGTTAGCCCCGTGATTGACGTTAAAGTGAACAATAACTAAGTAACTCACTGATAACTGATAAAACACAGTAAAAGAGCAGTAAAACGACTTAACAGTGACACTGATAACAGTGGAAAGACATAGACACTTTAAAGGTTGATGAGGTCGGTGTGCTAATGTTTTGTTAAACACACGCAGACCCGTAACTCTCATCACCTATTTGGGGAAAATGTTATAGGCATATAAACGCACCAAACTAATAACCTCATTATGTGCTGAAATATTTAGATCAAAAGCCAAACACCACTAATAATAAAATACAAACACCGCGCTAGTAAAGCCCCCCCTGGCTTTGCTGAACCTATCCACAGTAAGCAACTAGCTATAATAATGGTTAACGGAATAAAGACCTTGGCAATGAGCAAAACTTGAGACTCTTCTTGTAGTTTAAATGTTAATATCGGAGTATCTAAAATATAAGGTAATACCCCTACTGCCACACAGAGAAAAACAGCAAATTTAATGAAGGTATCGTAAGCACGGTAGTTTAAAAGTACCGCAGTGACCCTATTAGTTACACCTGTTTTATCAAGATGATTGACGGCTAATGCTTGTAACTCATTATTGTGTAATGGCTGATTAAATAAAGCAAATATGAAAAATACTGTAAAAAGGGTGACTAAAATAACAATCAATGTTTTTTAATAACGTGACGACTGTCTGTCAAAAATTTTATCAAAGATCACCTCTAGTCTTTTTTTCAGCGGGCTTATCGATAGACAGCTTTCTCCATGATGCCAGCAACATAGCACCGGTTAATCCTGCACCAATAGCCGCTTCAGCGATAGCGAAATCAATAGCATCCAACGGGATCCAACAAAGTGTGATCACCAGCACAAGACTTATAAATAAAATAATGGCAGTGAACGACTGCTTCACTAAAAACATTGAACTAGCGATAACCAAGACACAAATACATAATAAGATATCAACGGATAAGTCTCTATTCATCTATCATTTTTCCTGTTTGTATTGTGATTGCCATCGCTCTTACTGATTTATCTTTTGCGCTCATGTCGCGCAACTAAATGACAACTCGTTGCACTAGTGAGTAATAACAAAGTCCATACCAAGATAACTTTTATTCCCATAGAGACACTATTTACTTTTGGCAGCAAACCTAAGGTGATTAAGCCTAACCGTAAATTATCTGATTTAGTGAGAGCATGTAAGCGACAAAAAATGTCAGGGAATCGAAATAACCCTAAGGTTCCAGCAATAAAGAAAAGGCAACCAAGCGAGAGCATTACTACCGTAAATAGGTTGGCTATCATGTTAGTGGTTATCCTAAGTAGAAGTAGGCTTGATAGGTTGTTCTGCCAACTTTAAAAATGCAATTACTGTAATCGAGGCCAATAGAGTAACGGCTAACGCAACGTTAGTTATCACTTCGTTATTTTGTAATACCGACAAGATAATAACAATTATAGTGCCAAACAGTTGATCGGCTAACATACGGTTAGCGTTGTCAGGCCCAATGAATACTCTTATTAACCCTATAATTAAACAAAGCAGTAAAAGAACAATCACAGCAATATAAAAACAGTCACTTTTAACTCACTTTTCTTGTTGATGAAACATGGCATTGTGAATAGATATCTAAACTATACAGTTCACAAATCGCGAGTTCGCATTCATAGATATATTCTAATGAACTTTTAGTGACAGCTAATACATGAACGAGCACGCTAGTAGGTTCTCTTATTAGACTGACAGAACCTGGTAATAAACTCACTTCATTCATAAACAAATTCATTGGTGAACCTGCAGGCAAATGCTTAATAGGATAATGTATAAATTCAGGCTGTAATTTTATGTCAAAAGAGAACAATCTCACTGCTGTGTCGGTGCCCCCTTTTATGAATTGATAAAGAAAAAACCAGATGAATTTTGGTATCTTAGCGATATTAATGTAAAACGCACGATTAGCGAGGTCAGTTTTTTCAGATAATTTGGCAGATACATAAACACTCATTGGGATAAAGACGACACCCACAAGTAGTGAAGTAATATCACCGTCAGAAAGTAAAAACCAAAAGCCGGTTAATAACCGGCTGGATATAAAGTAAAACAAGATTTAAGACTTAGTATTTTATCAATAAGATTAATCACAATTATAGGAGCTAACTACAGTAAAGCGTACAAAAAATTGTCATCATTTTGTTATTTTCACTCTATACTAAAAGTTTTGTACGGGCAGCCTTCAGGCGAATTAATGAATTGTATAATGATGGTTTCAGGGCTGGTGATGTTAATTATTGGCGGTGAGCTTTTAATGCATGGCGCTATGTCTGCTGCGAATAACCTAAGATATCGCCATTTTTAAGTGGCTTAATTATTGTTGGCTTTGGCACCTCTATGCCTGAATTAATCGTTTCAGTTAATGCCATTATGAACAATAACGCATTAGTCGCATTAGGAAATATAATAGGGAGTAACATTGGTAATATTGGCCTTATTATCGGTACCTGTGGGTTGATTGCGCCATTAGCGTTTAAGCAGTTAGCACTTAAACATGATGCTTTGGTGATGTTAGCGGCAGTTATTTTACTTATATTAGTGGGCTTAACGGGGGCTTTTTCGTTGCTTTCGGGTCTGTTGATGCTTAGCGCACTATTTGCTTATTTAGGCTTTACTATTTATACAGAAAAAAACCCAAAAACGCCTTCTCAGAAACTCCATCAAGACGAAGGTAAAGCATTGTATGCTAAGCCACATAATATAGGGTTCGTGATATTATCTGTCATATCAGGTCTAGTGATGTTGATGCTAGGAGCACAGTGGTTTGTTACGGGTGCTTCGGTTATCGCTACGCATTTAAGAGCATCACAAGCGCTTATAGGCTTAACATTAGTGTCGATAGGTACCTCATTGCCCGAATTTACAATTTCGATAATGGCGGTATTGAGAAAAAAGATGGATGTAGCGGTTGGTAATGTTGTGGGTAGCAATATTTTTAATGTTTTAATGTTTTAGGGATTTTGGGTGTTTCTTCCTTAATTTCTCCTATTGCCTTTGAAGGGCGATTTACTGACTTTGATCAATGGGCCTTGTTGTTTATTACGGTGGTATTAACAGCGTTTTTATTGTTTGGTCATTCAATCAGTAAAATTAAATCAGTTTTCTTACCGTTGTTTTATGTGTTTTATGTTGGGCTTGGTTACTACTTTTTTAACTAGAGAATAAGTATTTTTACTCAAAAGCTATAAAAAGTAATGAGCTTAGCGAGTATGAAAAATAGAGCTGATTTTCGATGTTAAGAGCAAATCCAAGCATTAAGTCTTTATAGATTGACTGTTTGAAAATTTAATAAACGCTGAACAATAAAGCCAATTATTTTGATTTTGATATGGTAGTAAAGGCAGATCGCATAGCGATGATTAATCATCATTCGCCGCGACACTCATCATCGGATGATTAATTAAGGCTATAACTAAAGGTCATTTTTTTGCCAAAAGGGTAAGATTTTGTTACGCCTTTTTTGGCCATAAACTTGTAAGTTTCAACCGTAGTGGTCACGATTGGAGACATATCTTTGCATTCATCATCAGGTAGTTTGTGTATTTCAATGGCTTGGGGTCTAACCCTACTATGCACAACCGTGAGTTCTACTTCATCGTTTAGCATCTGATGGGTTAGCTTTAGACCATCAAAATAGTCAATTGATGAGAACAGTTTTTCAGTTTTACCATTCTCTAATTGTCGACATTTTAATTGCAGGTAACTGCTTCTCAGTCCTTTATTCCAAGTCGTAAGCTTTGATGTTACTAAAACATTGCCTTGGCTTTGTAAGCTTTTATCTTGCATAAGTTCGAAGTTAACAATCAAGTTATCTGTCGCATTAACCTGCTGACTTAGCCCACATAAAACTCCAATAAACAATAAACGTATAAACATTAACGCAGCCTTTCTGTCTCAAAATATTTAAACAGTATATACCGAGTGCAAATTATTACTATATATTATCAATAGAAAATTTTGGATTATAAATAATGCATTAATAGAAGGGCTTACATATAATTATTGGATTATGTTTAATATAAGAGTTACTCATTTTTAATAAAGAAACTCTGCTAAATTTACCAAAAATACGACTTTAAAATATTAACTCTCTATGTCTATAATCGTGCATAGTGTTTGTTGTATAGCCAACAAAACTCACGCAATGTTAATGAGTTTTGAATCGGATGTATCTATGAATAATAAAATGTTTGGAATTGTATTTATCATTGTTGGTGTTGTTTTAGCTATGAGGGGCTGTAATATTTATGATGCTGCTAGCCCTCAGTTAAGTCGAGCATTTAATGGCGAAACGCCTATTGAAGCTTGGCAGGAATGATTGGAGGGGGGCTGTGTATTAGTTGGTAACACTCGATTAAAATAAGAAGGGGTTTTATATGAAAAAGTGGTCACTTATTTCCTTTTTATTTACCTGCTCGATATCCGCTTAGGGAGATGAGTCACAGCTAGATTTAAAGGTCTTTGCTCAACAATATTTTGATGCCATGGTGGCGAGTCAAGCACCTGATGCAACAACAAAAGAACTAGAAAATTATTTAGCTTTACTTGTTGATGATGTTGGGCATTCGCATTTACCTTCTGTAACCGATGATTCTCGAGAGGCTGATGGGAAAAAATCAATGCGTAAAGGTATGGCATTTTATTTAGGTGCGCTTACTGAATATCAAGCAGAACTGTTGGATGTATTTATTTTTAATCATTGAGTAATAGCAATTAGATATAAGAATAGTGCAAAAGGCATTCATCCTCAAAATAACCAGCCGATAGCTTATGGTAAACGATGATGGAAGTCTTAGAAATAGAAAAGGGTAAAGTGGCGGTGATACGTAAATATCATGAGTAAATAGTCATAGCAGCCTTTAAACAGAGTAAAAAGCGATAATTTAGTACAAGTATAAAATATAAAAGTTATTCGATAACGCCAGCAATATTGACGGTAGAGAGCTTTACAAAATCATTCATCTATAAAAAATACCTGTTTATTGTACTGACAAACAGGTATTTTATTGGATTATTTTAGCAGCATTGAAAATTATTCTTCACCTTCAATTTCATCAGGTGTGATACTAGCAGCATGGTGGCCTTTAGGCCCTGCATTTAGTTCATAATCTACGTCCTGACCAGCTTTTAATGTACGGTATCCTTCCATTTGGATTGTTGAATAGTGTGCGAAAATATCTTCACCACCGTCCTCTGGACGAATAAAACCAAACCCTTTTGCATTATTAAACCACTTCACTGTACCGTGAGCCATACTTCAACTTCCTTCTATATTCATCGGTAATTAGGTATGCTTGCCTAGAAGCATTAACATAAATACATTTATGATTAAAAAATAATCACTAAATTAAACAGTAGACAACCTCTGAAAATAATCAAGTTTATTTTATAAGTAATTTACAAATTGAATTTTTTGTAAATGTTAAAGCAAAATCACCCGGTACAGACTAGTATAAAATTATGAGCAAGTGGAAAGAGTTAATAGATAATCAGGAAGTTCTTGAAGAAGAGTTCATTGAGCAATTTGAAAAGCCCCCTATGTATACTGTCATTTTACTTAATGATGACTATACACCGATGGATTTTGTTATAGATGTGTTGTGTCGATTTTTTAATATGAACTCAGACAAGGCGACTGACGTAATGTTAGAGATTCATTATAAAGGCAAAGGTCGCTGCGGTACTTTTACTTCTGAAATAGCAGAAACAAAAGTTGAGCAAGTTAACCAATACGCATTAGAAAATGAGCACCCATTGCAATGTGCAATGGAAAAAGCGTGAATTCGCATGGTTTAAAGTGGAGTAGTCTATGCTGAACAAAGATTTAGAAATATCATTAAATATGGCTTTCCGTCAAGCCAAAGACTCTCGTCATGAATTTATGACGGTGGAGCATTTATTATTAGCTTTATTGGATAACCCTTCATCAATTGAAGCACTCAAAGCATGTGCCGCTGATATGGGAAAAATCCGTAAAGAATTATTAGACTTTATTGCAGAAACAACGCCTGTGATCCCAGAAGGTGAAGTAGAGCGTGAAACTCAACCTACATTGGGTTTTCAACGGGTATTACAACGTGCAGTTTTTCATGTGCAATCTTCTGGAAAAAGTGAAGTTACTGGTTCAAATGTGTTGGTTGCTATTTTTAGTGAACAAGAATCTCAGGCCGCTTATTTTTTGAAAAAATCAGATATTAGCCGTTTGGATATTGTTAACTTTATTTCTCATGGAATATCCAAAATAGAACATGTTGATTCTCCTCAATCAACTGATGAAGCACAAGCAGGAGAAGAGCCACGTACTATTGAAAACTTTGCCACTAACCTTAATGAAGAAGCTAGAAAAGGTAATATCGATCCCTTAATAGGTCGCGATAGTGAATTAGAGCGCACGTTGCAGGTATTAAGCCGTCGCCGTAAAAACAATCCGTTATTTGTTGGTGAAGCAGGGGTAGGTAAAACAGCTATTGCGGAAGGCCTTGCTAATTTATTGATTTCTGACGATGTACCTGAATTCTTAGCTGAAACGACTATTTACTCACTTGATATGGGGGCATTATTAGCAGGAACCAAATATCGTGGTGACTTTGAAAAACGTTTTAAAGGGCTATTAAAAGAATTAGAAGACGATGGTAATGCTATTTTATTCATCGATGAAATTCATACTATTATCGGTGCGGGTGCCGCTTCTGGTGGCATGATGGACGCTTCTAACTTAATTAAACCACTATTATCGTCTGGTAAGTTACGTTGTATGGGGTCAACGACTTATCAAGAATACCAAAGTGTCTTTGAAAAAGATCGTGCATTAGCCCGTCGTTTCCAAAAAATTGATGTGGTTGAGCCAAGTGTTGAAGACACCACTAAAATATTGCAGGGCTTAAAAGAAAAATACGAATCACATCACGGTATTCGTTACACCAATAAAGCATTGCGTGCTGCTGCACAATTGTCAGCTAAATATATTAATGAGCGCTTTCTACCTGATAAAGCTATTGATGTTATCGATGAAGCGGGTGCTAAACAACAACTTGTTGCTGCTTCTAAACGCAAAAAAGTGATCAATAATAGCGATATCGAATCGATCGTTGCAAAAATGGCAAGGATCCCAGAAAAGTCAGTTTCATCAACAGAAAAAGACAGTCTTAAAACACTAGACCGTAATTTGAAAATGGTTGTCTTTGGTCAAGATCACGCTATTGATGAATTAACCTCTGTTATTCGACTATCCCGAGCTGGTTTAAGCAGTGAACAAAAACCCGTAGGTTCGTTCTTATTTGCTGGACCAACTGGAGTGGGTAAAACAGAAGTAACACAACAATTAGCTAAAGCTTTAGGTGTAGAGTTACTTCGCTATGACATGTCTGAGTACATGGAAAAGCATGCTGTAAGTCGCTTAATAGGCGCGCCTCCGGGCTATGTAGGTTATGAGCAAGGTGGTTTATTAACAGATGCTGTCATTAAACACCCTCATTCTGTGGTATTGCTCGATGAAATAGAGAAAGCACATGAAGATGTATACAACATTCTCTTACAAGTTATGGACCATGGAACTCTAACCGATAATAATGGCCGTAAAGCTGATTTTAGAAATATTGTGCTTGTGTTAACTACAAATGCTGGCGCTCATGAAATAACCCGCCAATCAATCGGTTTTAAACAGCAAGATCAGACGATTGATGCGATGGGTGAAATTAATAAAACCTTTTCGCCTGAATTTAGAAATCGCTTAGACAATATTGTTTGGTTTAATCATTTAGATGAAGTCGTTATTCAACAAGTTGTTGATAAATTTATTGTTGAGTTGCAAGCTTTACTGGATGAAAAAGGCGTTTCATTAGAATTGACTAAAGAAGCTAAAAAGTGGTTAGCAGTGAAAGGCTATGACAAAACGATGGGCGCTCGTCCTATGTCTCGATTAATTCAAGAGCAATTAAAGAAGCCTTTAGCGAATGAACTGTTGTTTGGTGATCTCACTCATGGTGGTGTTGCAAAGGTGGGGGTTAAAAAAGACAAATTAGTGCTTAGTTACATACAAAAGAAAGAATTAGTTGAGCATTAGGTTTTAACACAGAACAATAAACGCTGTGGTTAGAGAGCGTTTATTGGTCTTATTTGAACGGTATTAAATATATTTATTAATAAAAAAAGCCGCTTAGAAATTATCCTAGCGGCTTTTTTGTCTTTATATTTTAATTTAGCTTGAGCGTTTAGCTTGCACAGCGGCTGATAGCTCATCTAACAAATTTACACTGGTGTCTAAATTAATACAGGCATCTGTTATACTTTGTCCGTAAGTTAGTTTGTTTACATCAACAACTTTTTGGTTACCTTCAATAATGAAACTTTCGACCATTACACCAAATACGGCTTTATCACCTTGCTCGATTTGAGCTCTTAATGAACGGGCAACATCAATTTGCTTATTGTGATCTTTATCGCTATTTCCGTGGCTACAATCGATCATAATACGATTATCTAAGCCAGCCTTAGCTAACACTTCGCCCGTAGTCTTAATATCTGCGAGGTGGTAGTTTGGTTCTTTACCGCCACGCAATATAACGTGAGCATAAGGATTACCATGTGTTTGATAAATACACATTTGACCACTTTTGTTTGGCGAATATAACACATGGGGAACACTAGCTGCCTTTATTGCATCAACAGCAATTTGTACATTACCGTCAGTGCCATTCTTAAAGCCTACGGGACAAGAAAGTGCCGAGGCCAATTCACGGTGGACTTGGCTTTCTGTCGTTCTAGCGCCAATAGCCCCCCAGCTTATTAAGTCTGAGATATACTGACCAGTAACCATATCTAAGAACTCAGTGCCCGCAGGTAAACCCAGTCTATTAATATCCATTAATAGTGAACGCGCTAAGTTTAAACCTTTAGCTACATGGAACGATTTGTCTAAATCAGGATCACTAATCAATCCTTTCCAACCAACAGTGGTACGTGGTTTTTCAAAATAAACGCGCATAACGATTAACAATTCATCGCGATACTTATCATGTAATACTTTAAGTCTTTTAGCGTAATCGACCGCAGCAGTTGTATCATGAATTGAACAAGGACCAATAATGACTAATAAACGGTCGTCTTCACCATTAATGATCGCTTCAATGTCTTTTCTACTTTGAATAATAAAACTTGCTGTTTCATCATCTAGTGGAATTTGTTGTGCTAATTCTTCCGGAGAAACAAGGTTTTCAATTAGCGTTGTTCTAAACTCATCGGTTTTAATAGTCATGGTATTCTAATTTATTTAAAAGCGTTAATGCGCAATGAAAGTCAGCGCAATATAATTTATCGCGCTAACATAACCAAATTAACGGCTTATGTGAAATGGTTTCTGCCTTTTAAAAGATTAATTTGAACTAAGTTAATATTTATAGCGTTGCAAGCCAGTCTCATTGAGAATTTTTGCAGATATTTCTTCGACCGAAAACTTAGTGCTATTAAGGAAGGGGATTTTTTCTTTCTTATAAAGTTTTTCAACTTCTCTTACTTCCATTCGACATTGTCTGGCTGATGAGTACTTGCTATTGGCTAACCTTTCCCCACGAATATCAATTAAGCGTTGTGCATCAATGGTTAAGCCAAACAGTTTCTTTTTGTGGGGTTTTAAGAAATCAGGTAGCGTTAGATCATCCATATCATCGTCAGTAAAAGGGTAATTGGCCGCTTTAATGCCATACTGAAGTGCTAAATATAATGAAGTAGGAGTCTTACCTGAGCGAGAGACTCCGACAAGAATAACATCAGCGTGCTCATAGTTGGTTACATTTGAACCGTCATCATTTGCTAAAGAATAATTAACCGCATCGATACGATAATCGTAGCTATCCTCATGGATACTGTGTGTTCTATGTGCGGTTGGCTTAGCTTCTAGCTTTAGCTCTTTTTCAAGTGGAGCGACGAAGTGCTCTAAAAAATTATAAATAACACCGTCGCAACTATCAATAATCTCTCTGATGTCGTTATTAACAAAAGTATGAAAAACTAAAGGAGGCATACCCGTTCGTTTAGCGGCTTTATTAATTTTTATTTTCGCCGCTTTGGCTTTTTCAATGGTTTCAACAAATGAAATAGTATCGTGATCAAATTCCATGGGGAAAAGTGAAAGCAAAGCATGGCCAAAAACTTCTGAGGTAATTGCTGTACCATCAGAAATATAAAAAGCAGCGCGCATTTAAAACCTCTTTATTATCAATAACTGTAACTTATTATAAAATGTTTCAAATAACATTTCAGTTTATAAAGCTCGCAGTGTAAAATGTCTTAAGCTATAAATATACTGATAAATACCCAAACTACTTGAAAATACAAGTTTCAGCAAGTCGAGAAAGGGTTAGCACCAAGGAATTGATTGAAGACAATAGTTATTCTATTATCGAAATTAATAACTTAGGAGATGACCCTTTCTCGGCTTGCCCGTAGGGAGATAAGCTAGAAAATCAGTTCTGCGTTGCGATAATTGAAAAGGGAATGACCATTCTCTGCGTATCGCGTCTTAATCTGATTTCCTAGCTTAGCTCTGAAATTGCATCTTCAAGTAGCTTGGGTATTACATATAAATCTATTTATTTTTGTTTCTTTTTTTTGGAGAAGATGTCGTGCAAGAAAATGTACTTTGGTATGAAGTTTTAGGAATGAATGATGTTGACCGCGTTGGCGGAAAAAATGCATCACTCGGTGAAATGATCTCAAACCTTTCAAACGTAGGCGTACAAGTCCCGGGTGGTTTTGCCACAACTTCTTTCGCATTTAATGAATTTTTAGAACAAAGTGGCATCAATGATAAAATATATCAGCTTCTTGATAATTTAGATGTCGATGATTTAGCAGCCTTATCAAAATCAGGTGAAACGATCCGTAACTGGATTATAGAAACGCCCTTTCTCCCGCAAATGCAGTTAGATATTGCTCAGGCTTACGAAAAGTTAGCTGACGGTTTTGCTGATGATGCTTCTTTTGCCGTGCGTTCATCGGCAACAGCAGAAGATATGCCCGATGCTTCTTTTGCTGGCCAACAAGAAACCTTCTTAAACGTACGTGGTTTCGATGCAGTGATGATTGCTATAAAGCATGTTTACGCTTCATTATTTAACGACCGTGCTATTTCTTACCGTGTTCACCAAGGTTACGATCACCGTGGTGTTGCTTTATCTGCGGGTATTCAACGTATGGTTCGTAGTGACATTGCTTCAAGTGGCGTGATGTTTTCTATTGATACCGAGTCAGGGTTTGAAGATATAGTCTTTATTACTTCAAGTTACGGTTTAGGTGAGATGGTAGTGCAGGGTGCGGTAAATCCTGATGAATTTTACGTTCATAAGCCGACACTTGCCAAAGGTAAACCTGCAGTTGTACGTCGTAATATTGGCAGTAAAGCCATAAAAATGATTTACACAGCGGATGAAAGTCATGGAAATCAAGTTGAAGTTGTAGATATTGAAGAAGCCTTATCTAACCAGTTTTCATTAACTGATGATGAAGTACAAGAACTTGCTAAACAGGCCGTTATTATTGAACAGCATTATCAACGTCCAATGGATATTGAATGGGCAAAAGACGGTTTAGACGGAAAGCTTTATATTGTGCAAGCACGTCCTGAAACCGTGCGCAGCCGTGAAAGTGCTAACGTAATGGAACAGTTTCAATTACAAGCAACAGCTGATGTTATTTGTGAAGGTCGTTCAATTGGTCACAAAATTGGTAGTGGCCAAGCAAAAGTTTTAGCTTCTCTAGCTGAAATGGACAAAATTAAGCCCGGTGATGTATTAGTTACTGATATGACCGACCCTGATTGGGAACCTATCATGAAGCGCGCTTCGGCGATTGTGACTAATCGTGGTGGGAGAACATGTCATGCGGCTATTATTGCGCGTGAAATGGGGATTCCTGCGGTTGTTGGTTGTGGTGATGCGACAAAACGTATTGCTAATGGTGATGATATAACGGTTTCTTGTGCTGAAGGAGATACCGGATTTATTTATCAAGGCAAGCTTGATTTTACCGTAACAACGTCTCAAGTTGACTCAATGCCCGAAGTTCCATTAAAAATAATGATGAATGTGGGTAATCCCGACCGAGCTTTTGGTTTTGCACGATTACCCCATGCAGGTATTGGTTTAGCCCGCTTAGAATTTATCATTAATAAGATGATAGGCATTCATCCGAAAGCGTTATTAAATTTTGATGAACAATCTGATGATTTAAAAGATGAAATTAACGATATTATTGTTGGTTACGCTAGTCCAGTTGAATTTTATATTGCTAAATTAACCGAAGGTATTGCCACCTTAGCTTCTGCTTATTCGCCAGAGAAAGTAATTGTTAGAATGTCTGATTTCAAATCTAACGAATACGCTAACTTGGTTGGCGGTGACGTGTTTGAGCCAGAAGAAGAGAACCCGATGATAGGCTATCGTGGCGCGGCACGTTATATTTCGAAAGACTTTCGTGAATGTTTTGCGCTTGAATGTGAAGCAATAAAACGTGTTCGTAACGATATGGACTTGACGAACGTAGAAGTGATGATCCCATTTGTTCGTACCGTAGAAGAAGCTGAGCAAGTTATTGAAATTCTGGCTGAAAATGGTTTGATACGTGGTGAGAATGGTTTACGCGTTATTATGATGTGTGAATTACCTTCTAACTGTTTGTTAGCCGATCAATTTCTTGATCACTTCGATGGTTTCTCTATTGGTTCAAACGATTTAACGCAATTAACGTTAGGTTTAGATCGTGATTCTGGCTTAATCGCTCATTTATTTGACGAACGTAACCCTGCTATTAAAGCCTTACTATCAATGGCAATAAAAGCGTGTAAAGCGCGTGGGAAATATGTTGGTATTTGTGGCCAAGGCCCTTCAGATCATCCTGATTTCGCCGCTTGGTTGGTTAATGAAGGTATTGACAGTGTCTCACTTAATCCAGATACCGTACTAGCAACTTGGTTGTATATTGCTGAAAACCACAAAGCATAATTTTATAAACTGTATTTTAGGGTAAGGCTTTAGTCTTGCTGGCAGTATCATTAATAAAGGCTAGGATCTTTTAACGATAATTTTAGTTAAAAAGTTCTTAGCCTTTTTGCTGTCTTAAGCAAAATTTGGTCATAAATCAAAACTGACGTGATATACTGAAAACATTATTAATTGTCAGTATGTTTTTCGCTTATGTCTCAAAGCTTACCTTCATTAGAACACCTAGAACTTATCGCTCCACTGTATCAAAAGTTTTCTCAGGAGCTTGCTAATAGTCAATATACAGGTGAAATAAATTGTCAATATAGTGCCCGTTTAGCGGTTGCTACAGACAACAGTATTTATCAACAATTACCGCAATTGGTTTTGCATCCTAGAAGCAAAAAAGACATACAATTGATCAGTCAATTGTCTTCGACTGAACAATATCAAAGCATAAAATTTAGTGCACGTGGCGGTGGTACTGGTACAAATGGTCAAAGTTTAACGCCAGGTATTGTCGTTGATTTATCAAAATATATGAACCGTATTTTAGAGATTAACACTGAAGAAAACTGGATACGTGTTGAAGCTGGTGTTATTAAAGATCAATTAAATGATTATTTACGCCCTCATGGCTTTTTCTTTTCTCCTGATTTATCAACCAGTAGCCGTGCAACCATTGGTGGGATGATCAATACAGATGCTTCAGGGCAAGGCTCTTTGGTCTACGGAAAAACTTCAAACCATGTGTTGGCGTTAGAGTCAGTTTTAGCGAATGGCGAGATGCTTTCAACATCACCAATGGCAATTGAGCTAGCAGAGGAACTTGCCAAAGAAAATAGCAGTTACGGCAATATTATCAAACAAGTACTTAACTCTTGCCGTGATAATCGCGACTTAATTTTAGAAAAATTTCCTCGTTTAAATCGATTTTTAACGGGTTATGATTTAGAGAACGTTTTTAATGATGACTTAAGCCAACTCGATGTTTCTCGTTTGATCACCGGTTCAGAAGGCTCATTAGCGTTTGTTTGTGAAGCAAAGCTTAATTTAACACCAATATTAAAAGCTAAAACACTGATCGTTATTAAATATGATAGTTTTGACTCGGCACTTCGTCATTCTCCAGCATTAGTTGAAGCTAAAGCGACATCTGTTGAAACTATTGACTCAAAGGTTTTAAACTTAGCGAAGCAAGACATTGTTTGGCATTCTGTGAGTGACCTAATTACCGACGTAGAAAATAAAGTGATGGACGGTATTAATATCGTTGAATACAACGGAACAAGTATCGAAGCTCTAGCAGAGCAAGTGGCGGAGTTAACCGCACGTTTAACGCAAGACATAAGCAACAATACGGGCGTTATTGGTTACCAAGTGACTACTGACTTAAGCAGTATCAATAAACTTTATGGCATGCGTAAAAAAGCAGTGGGTTTATTAGGTAATACGCCTGGTAGTCAAAAACCGTTAGCTTTTGCTGAAGATACTGCCGTTCCCCCTGAAAATTTAGCCGATTATATTGTTGAATTTCGAGCGTTACTCGATAGTTACGATTTACATTATGGTATGTTTGGTCATGTCGATGCTGGCGTTTTACATGTCCGCCCGGCGCTTGATATGTGCGATCCAGATCAAGAAAAATTATTGCGTGAAATTTCCGATAAAGTGGTTGCTTTAACCGCCAAGTATGGCGGCTTAATGTGGGGTGAGCACGGTAAAGGTTACCGCAGTGAATATAGCCCACAGTTTTTTGGTGAACATTTATTTAACGAATTAAGAAAAATAAAATCAGTATTCGATCCACTTAATAAAATGAATCCTGGCAAAATTTGTACGCCGCTTGAGTCGAATGAAAAGCTCGTTTCAGTTGACGATACCAAGCGAGGGTTTTATGACCGCCAAATTCCTATAACGGTTAAAGATTCATTTAGCTCAGCACTTGACTGTAACGGCAACGGTTTATGTTTTAATTATGATGTAGATAGCCCAATGTGCCCGTCAAGTAAAGTAACTCGTGACAGAAGACATTCTCCAAAAGGTAGAGCAGGTTTGATGCGTGAGTGGTTACGCCTTTTAGAAGCGAAGGGTGTAGACATATTGGCTTTAGAAGAAAATATTCAGCATTGGTCAGTAAAACGTTTACTCGATAAAATAAAGAATCGTTTTTCGTCTAATCAACAAGAAGATTTTTCTCATGAGGTGATGGAAGCCATGCAAGGTTGTTTAGCCTGTAAAGCGTGTGCAAGCCAATGTCCTGTAAAAGTTGATGTACCAGACTTTAGAGCCCGTTTTGTCAACCTATATCATTCAAGATACTTTCGTCCGTTAAAAGATCATCTTGTCGCTAATGTAGAAACGTTGACGCCATTGATGGCGAAAGCACCTAAATTAATTAATTCAGTGTTATCTCACCAATGGTACGACAAATTTTCACGTGCAACTATTGGGTATATTGATACCCCCATATTGTCTGTGCCCACCTTGGCAAAGCAAGTGAGCGACAAAAATTATAAAATTTTTGATCTCGCTTATTTAAAAAACCTAAACGCCGAGCAGCAAGCGAGTCATGTATTGATCGTGCAAGACCCTTTTACTTCTTTCTATGACGCAAATGTGGTTGAAGCTATGATGGCGTTAATCGAAAAATTAGGTTTTACACCGGTATTATTACCCTTTAAACCTAATGGTAAGCCACAGCATGTAAAAGGATTTCTAGCCAAGTTTGCAAAAACAGCTAAAAATACCGCTGAGTTTTTAAATGAACTACATCAATTAAATATTCCTATGGTAGGTTTAGATGCTTCATTAACACTTTGTTATCGCGATGAATACAAACAAACGCTTGGCGATAAACGAGGTGACTTTCATGTGTTGTTAGCCCATGAATGGTTATTAACAGTTATGGCACATCAAAATACTAAAACCGCGCTTTCATTATTAACTTATGAAAAGCAGGCTGTTCCTTATAAATTATTTGCGCATTGTACTGAGAAAACGGCATTAGCAGGTAGTGAAGGGCAATGGCGTGAGATATTCAAGTTATTTGGTTTACCACTTGAAAATGTTTCTGTTGGTTGTTGTGGTATGGCCGGTACTTATGGTCACGAGCAAGTAAACTTTGAAAATTCAAAAATGCTTTTTGAAATGAGTTGGCAAAATAAATTAGCTACATTAGAGGCTAAACAAGTCTTAGTTACCGGCTACTCTTGTAGAAGCCAAACAAAGCGTTTAGGTAACATGCAGACTCGCCATCCTGTGGAAGCGTTATTATCAGCTTTTGACTAAATATTTTCATGAACTAAAGTTTTAATAAATATTGTCGATACAGTTTTTAATAAACATTGTAATTTTTTTAACTTGCTATATTGAATAGCCAAAATGTGAGCGGCTTTATGTCTATATCAATAAATAATACTGAAAGTTTTCAGGCCAATATAACCACTGGGCACGCGTTGTTAACGGCTAAGCTAGCACAGGGGCAGCAAGAGCTTGAGGGGAAAATGGCGTTAACACTTCTTACTTCCGCTGGAGGGGGCAATTCAGCCGCTTTACCTGCGGTTGGTGTTAGTGGGCATAATGTTAATATTAAGGTTTAATATTTAAATATAGAGCTTAAATACATCGTGCTGGCTTGGGTAAGCCAGCATACTTTGTTGCTTGTTTTGCTGGACCTTCCTTGAATAATCGATATAAATACCGACTACTGGCTTTTTCTTCACCAAACTCAGCTTTCATCGCCTTCGTCAATGCTCTGATCGCAGGAGATGTGTTGTAGGTTAGATAAAACGCCCTAACGAAGCGTATAACTTCCCAATGCTGTTCCGTTAATAACAGTTCGTCTTTATCTGCAATTAACTGCGCTAAATCACTGTGCCATTCTTTAAAATTAATTAAATAGCCTTGTTTGTCGGTAGCTATTTCTTGTGCATTAAAGCGTAAGCTCATTGCCAAGTTACCGATTTTTCTGTTTCACAAATAAGGGTCATTAAAGCTTCTAGTGATAACGTATTAATTATGTTTTTATCAATAGCTATTGCTCTTGCTTGAGCATGTGCCTCAACAATATAAAGTGCTGATAGGGTGACTTTATTTAAAGCTTTTTGCCATAAATCATGACTAATATTGTAGCAACCATCATCGAGTAAAACGAGGGTGTCACTTGTTTGTATTACGTTAAGGCATTGCTGGAAATCATTCGCTTGAAAAGCGGAAGTGCGCACTAAATGAAGCATACTCATTGTCGGTTAAAACCTTAATATTGTTTGATGTTGATGTAATGATGTTGAAAAATCATCACGGTTGAGTACTTGTACATTTTCAATAGAAAAATGGTTCGTTAAACCACGTTCAATCATTGAATGATGACAGACATAAATATTTTCAATGTCGTAAAATTCTAAAGCCGCAAACGTTTTTAAGAAGTCTTTTTGTTCAACCTTCTCAGGCTGTTGCCCCGCGACTAATTGATAAACGCCTTCACCAAGAAAATACAAACTAACGGCTTGTTCATAAGAGCCAAAAATAAGTGCAATATCGAGAGCATCTTTAGCATTGGCTTTTGACAATGGTGCACTGGCATTAATTATAGCAACGGATTTTTCAGGTTGGGTCATCATAAATTCCTTACAGTTGAATTAAACGATCAGCGTTTACATTCAATTCTACTAACTCACCTAAGCCTGACAAGGTAAATGCTTGATGAATATGAGTCGCTTGGTTATCACTAATATCGTCAATTAACCCACGTTTATCTGC
This sequence comes from Colwellia sp. MB02u-14, assembly GCF_014076915.1. Lineage (NCBI taxonomy): Bacteria > Pseudomonadati > Pseudomonadota > Gammaproteobacteria > Alteromonadales > Colwelliaceae > Colwellia > Colwellia sp. MB02u-14. The sequence continues at coordinate 151,456 of NZ_JACGUX010000062.1, read as the reverse complement.
TGCCGTAGCACATAAATGTAAAGCAAGGTTATGGTCGTTGTGAAGCTGTTGCCATTGCTGATGTGCTTGGTATTCGTCATTAGGTAGGGCAAGGTGTAGGCTACCATTTAAAACACCGTCTTGATAAAAAAATACTCCAACAACTTCAATACCACTTTTTAAGGCAGCGGTAACCATATTAATAGCGGTAGCGGTTAAATTACTGTTGGGAGGAGTGGTGATAACAAAAGCGATACTTTTCACAAGATGTCCTAGATGTTCAAAAACAAATAACTATAAAAAAACCTCGGTGATCATAAGACCAGCGAGGTTTAATATTATAAGCAATAATCAGCTTATATTCTATGACCTTGAGACATTAATCGTCGCTGCCCAAAATACCTAACATGCTTAGCAAGTGAACGAAAATGTTGTAAACACTTAAATAAAGTGAAATCGTTGCACGAATGTAATTGGTTTCACCACCGCGGATAATACGGCTGGTATCAAATAAAATTAAACCTGACATGATCATAATAACTGCAGAACTAATTGCTAACGAAAGCGCAGGTATTTGGAAAAACATATTCGCTATCATGGCAATAACTGCAACGATTAAACCAACCATTAAAAAACCACCCATAAACGAGAAGTCTTTTTTACTGGTTAATGCGTAACCTGATAAGGCGAAAAATATTAATGCTGTTCCACCTAGTGCTTGCATTATCATTGATGGGCCGCCTGGCATTGAAGCATAGTGGCTAAGCATTGGTCCTAAAGAGGCGCCCATTAATCCGGTGAAAGCAAATATCCAAAAAATACCACTCGCTGAATCAGCTTTTTTGTTTACGACAAACATCAAACCAAAAGCAACTAAGGTCATTATAAGCGCTGCACCACGTGGTAGGTTCATTGCCATAGAAATAGCGGCAGTAACGGCACTAAATGCTAGAGTCATTGACAACAACATGTAAGTGTTTTTAAGTACCTTGTTAATTTCGATAGCTGAACTTTTGCTACCCTGTAAACTAATATTTGATTGCATAAAACTTCCTCTGATAACTTTGGTTATACTTTTTAGATAAGGCCGTATAAGTAGAATTCAAGAGTATTCTTAAAATTTACTTCGACATCTTGACATATTATGGCATGGTGTTTTTTAAATTACTATTATTTAGTTGCTTAAATCTGTTGATATTCATTAATAATTTGTGAGCGTTTGTAACAGTCAATATTGTGGTCATTAACCATACCGCATGCCTGCATATGTGCATAGCAAATGGTAGGACCTACAAATTTAAAACCACGCTGTTTTAAATCTTTACACCAAGCATCTGATTCTGGAGATGTAGCAGGGCTGTTGTCACCGCTATTCCATGAATTTACAATGGTTTTGTTATTAACGAATTGCCACATATAGGCGCTAAAACTACCAAACTCCTTTTGAATATCAATAAAGCATTGTGCGTTATTAATGGCAGCGTTAATTTTGGCTCGATGCCGAATGATACTAACGTCTTGTAAAAGTACTTCAACTTTATTCTGATCATAAGTAGCCACAATATTTATATCAAAATTATCAAATGCTGCCCGATATCCATCACGACGTTTTAATATGGTATACCAACTTAAACCCGCTTGAGCAGACTCCAAACATAGATACTCAAAGAGTTTTTGATCATCATAAAGAGGAACCCCCCATTCTTCATCATGATATTTTACATAATCAGGTTTTGAGATATTAAGCCAAGAACAGCGACAAATTTTCAGGGCAGAGTTTTCATTATTCATATACAACCTTAAATGTTGTTTAAATAGCTAGCAATGTGTTGTTTTTTTTAGCAAACGGTCAGCTTTTGAAAATAAATGCTTTACAAGTGTTTTTCGACACTTTAATATTCGCCTCGTCTTCAAGCAAGCAATTGTTTTAAGACATTCAGGTGAGATGGCTGAGTGGTCGAAAGCACTGGTCTTGAAAACCAGCAAGGGTTTATAGCCCTTCTAGAGTTCAAATCTCTATCTCACCGCCAAACATAGAAAACCCGTTAATCGAAAGATTAGCGGGTTTTTGCATTTTGAACTGAAAACATTCACGTTAACGATAAACAAGGGTTTATAGCACTAAACCTTCGAGTAGAGTTCAAACTCACTCTCACCGCCACATTAAAGAATCAGTAAATCGAGAGATTAGCTGACTCTTACTTTCTGAATATCTAAAAAAGGTGTTTTTGACTAACTCAGTGAACAGCTAGTATAATAAAGTGTTGATTATAATGGTTATTCATAGGCTTTACCATGTTGTACCATCTACTGGTAGTAGTGATGTACCACTCCAATAGGGTTTAAACTTCTTTATGAAAATGAGCCCGAGTTAATGAGTTTATTTAAGCTCATTGGCTTTTCGGTATTTACCTTGATAGTCAAAAAGTCTATTTTTAATGCGCCAGTAGAATTTCTGTTTTCTTGCAATGACAAAATCAGGACACGGCAATATGTTAGCTAACTTTAATGCTTGTTCAAGGTTAGTCACTTCATACGACCCAGTAGAGCCCAGTTGAACACTGATTTTAGCGCTAAGGCGTTTAGAAAAGATATCATTGAACGCTTTAAGTTGATTTGGCTTAGCGAAGTCAAAAGATTCATTGAGTTCAGCGCCTTCCTCATCATGGTAAGTGATTTTTAACTTATCAGCGCCCTTATCACTAACTTTTGTTAAATTAAGACCTGCGCAGCGAATAATTTTTGAATCTTTAAGTTGCAGTGCCTTTTTTAACATATCATCGGGGTCGACTAAGATCTCAAGGCACTGTAAACAGTTACGAGCAGCTATGTCATTTTCACCACCGCAGTGAGGGCATTCTTTAAAGACAAAACGATAGTCACATTGACTCTCGGTAGTTTGCTCTTCATTTGGATCATCGATGAGGGCTTTGCATCGTCGCCCGTAGTGTTCCACTAAATAACCATCATCATCACAAATGCCCCAAAATATATTGGGAAATTCACAACTTGGGCAAACAACTTGAACGGGCTGACTTTTACCATTCGGCTTTTTCTCACCGACTTCGGGATGATAGAGGTCATAATCATTGCCCGTATAGTCAATCACCAAGCAATCTTTTTTGTTATCACTCAAACGCAGACCACGACCGATGATTTGCTGATAGAGACTAACCGATTGTGTTGGACGTAATATTGCAATCATATCGACATGGGGAGCATCAAAACCAGTGGTTAATACTGAAACATTAACCAAATATTTAATTTCTTTACGTTTGAATGCCTTAATTAACTTATCGCGCTCAGTGTTGTCGGTAGCCCCGGTAATTAACGCACTCAATTGGGTGGGTAAATAACTAAAGACTTCCTTAGCATGTTCAACTGTAGCGGCAAATACCATAATACCTTGACGTTTATGGCTTAACTCAATGACCTGTTCCATAATGCCTTGAGTCACTCGGGGATTTTTGTTTAGTAGGTGATTAATATCCGTAGGACTATAGTCGCCAGAGGCGTTTGCTCGCAGGTTACTAAAATCATAGTGTTCTATGGTGGCATCTACTAAATTGGGCTGGGTTAAGTACTGGCGTTTAATTAAGTAACTTAGCGGTAGCTCATAAATACAGTGTTCAAAAGGCCGTTTTTCTTCACTTCGCATAAAACCACGGTAATGCTTTTTATAAATCCAGCCCATGCCCAAACGATAGGGGGTTGCGGTTAAACCCAATAATTTTACCTTGGGGTTAACTTGCATCAATTTCTCAATGATCTGTTGATACTGGTTACTTTTAGCTTCGTCTTTAGCTTTATCATTAGACTGTTCATTAGACATATCAGCGCTGGCTAAGTTAACTCTGTGACATTCGTCAATAATAATTAAAGAGTAGGGCTCATAGAAGTCATCTAGATTACGGGCTGCCGATTGTATGCTGGCGAACGTGACTTGGTGCTGCGTTTCTTTCAGTTTTAATCCAGCAGAATAAATACCGGCGGTAACACCATAGCTTTCATATTTTTGATGATTTTGCTCGACCAATTCTTTCACATGGGTGAGCACCAGTATTTTTCGCTTTGCCAAGCGAGCGAGTTCGGCAATTACCAGACTTTTACCTGAGCCTGTAGGTAAAACAATCACCGCAGACTCATTGGTTTTTCGAAAGTGTTTGAGCACCGCAGAAACGGCTTCTTGTTGATAATCTCTAAGTTGAAAAACTTCCACGCAGTAATGCTGCCTTATAGGGAACGTAAAACCGCCATAATAGCAACATAGCGGATAAGTCCAAAATTTAAAGCCAACTTTAAGCCTTCATTAATTTGCGCAGGCTAATCTAGAGAGTAGGGTTTAAAAAGAGAATAGTATACTGCGCACAACTGGAAATATCACTAAGGCAATTGAGCCTTAATAAGATGTTTTCTACAAAAAAGTAATATAAAGCAGTAATGGTAGGCTGTTATCCAATCTTCTTTACAGTCCACTCTCAATCATTAGGAAGTTCTTCATAACAATCAAACCGGCTATTTATCTGTATGCTCATCTGGGGAGTCAAGGATGTTAAGGCTCACTTTCGAGGTATGGACTGGAGGACGAGGAGAATTTGATTTTAATTTATTTAAAGTAATGCGTTCCCTTGGGGATAAAGAACTAAAAGTGATACAAGATCTTTGGGGTTGCTAAATAAAAACTAAGTACTCTAATACTCCTGCAAGATCAGTATTAATGCTGTCTTTTAGTTTCTGACTTTCGCAATTAGTTAACCTGTTTTGGATTAAATCCATTTTTAAGTAGTTCAAAGTCTTTATACTCAATGCATGCATGTTGCCAACTAAAGAGAATGAAAATAGATTGCTTAAATCAGAATGTAAAAAGTAATTTCAACGGTAATGCAAACTCGTATTGGACCAACGGATCATTAAAAACAGCCTACATGTAATGCAAATTAATTGAGAAATATCTTATTCATCTGTAATAAAAATAAGTGGCGTAGCCCTACCTGAGAAAAATATTTAAAAATCATGCTGAGCTCAATGTGAGATCAGCAGGTACTAGCTCAAGCACAAAAAAAGCGGTAAATGTAAAAGATATTCTATCGGCTGAGACTGTGTTTGTGATGGAAGAGAAGCATAAAAGTTGGCTTAAAGCTGAGTTCACCGATTACTTAAATTTAAAGATATTTAAGTATTAGATATCCCTGATGAATATCAATCTATGGATGAAGAGTTAATTGGTATTTTAGAACAGTCCGTTAGTTCATATTTAGGGATATCTAGACCAATTATTAATAAGTAAATGTATGTGGATCTTCACAAATCATGATAATTCTTGCGTAAAAGTTGTGAGAAAATTATGAAAGATCTAATACGTCGCTAAAAAATAGTGTCAACTAAGTGCACATTCAAGACATGAAGCCCCCTGAATAACAAGGTCAATTTTCTGATCATACAGCTAACATCAATTTATTAGTTCTCTCTCGTTATGTGATAGTTCTTTAATATAACTGACGCTGACATCATCGACACCAATCGTCGCATTTGGGAAACTGCATGAGTGTAGCCATCTTCATTTAATAATAATTCGAAGGAAAAGTGCTGCTGTATTATGTTTTTGTCCTCATTATTCTCTGTCCAAAATACACCAGATAATACAACCTTTGAAGCTGTGCTGGGATGAAAATAATCAATTCTCACCATTAACTTATCATTACTTTTTTTGTTCGACTTTAATTCGTCAGTAACAAATTGAATACGGTTATTATTTAAGTTTAAATCATTAATTAACGCTTTGGTAAAACCAGCTTGCAGCGGCTCTGCCCACACATCAAAACGAGCATAATGTAATTGATGTCTATTTAGCTGCATGACTAATTGTGGTTGGTCTAGATAAGCCGGAAGTTCTAGCACTTCTACCACTACTGTTTTGTTAATATTTACCGAATTTTTAGCTAAGTGTTGGCTATTAAGTAGGTAGTAATTTGTTTCCAAGGGAATTTCTGAATTTGAGCTACAACTACTTAGAAAAAAAACTAAGGTTGATAAAGCTAGTGTTAAAAAGTGCCTGATAAAAATGGGGGGGGGTGTTTTCATTGAGTTCATCCTGCCTTCTTATTAGGTGTATATTTTTTAGGTTCAATCGCATCAACTTTACCTGATTCAAATATTAAGCCGTTAGGTTGGTGTTTTAATTGATTAAGAAGTGGCTGTAATTCATTCATAACCTTAGTTAATGCCGATAATGTTTGACGAAGGTCTTCATACCCTTTAGAACCAGCAGAGAGATCTTTACTTAATTTTGTGTAGCTTTGCAGGGTAGTTATCAATTCCTGAGTCAATTGTTGCTGATTCACACCATCAAGTACGCCTGATAAATTATCACTAACACTTTGAAATGACTTTGCTGTTTGGGTGAATTCAGTAATAAGTTCGTTGGTATTACCAGAAATTTTATCTAATGGTAGCGCATTAAGATTATCGATGAACTGGCTTGCCTTCGCGGTAATTTGTGAAAACTCATCATCAACACTAGGGATGATCGTATATTCACCATATTGGCTATTTTCAAAATCAGTTCTTTGTGTATTTTTTTCCTCTTTATTCAAATCAGGATAATGCTGAAAATCAATAAACAAACTACCTGTCAATAAACTACCCGTTTTTAAACTCGCTCTTAAACCGTCTTTAATCCATAACTGATGTTGCTGTTTCATAAGGCTTACACCCATTTCATTATCGGGTAAGCCAACTCTTCCAGGTTGTAAACTTATCAAAATGGGTATTTTTATGTCGTCCTGAAAAACTTGAGGTCTATCGCTATTTCTTTGTGCTAATAGGTTAATAGATTTAACATGCCCTATTAATACTCCTCTATATTCAACTGGGGCGCCAACATTCAAACCGCGTATGGTATTACTGACCAAAACAATGTATTCAACAGAGTATTTATAACGTTCATCGTCAGCTGCCTTATAATTGGCATAGATATCAAAGTATGATCGCTCGGTAATTTCTTCGCCCTTTACCATGCCTTTGGGCACATCGAAAGTAACCCCGTTAGTTAACATGGTTTCTATGTTACCGGTTTGTATTGATAAACCATCGGCCGTTAAGTCCATCCGTAAACCACTAACATCCCAAAACTTAGTGTTGGTAGTGACTAATTGATGATACGGCGCTTTAATAAAAGCATTGTAATAAACTACACGTTCTTCAAGGTTGAAGTGAATGTGCTCAAACTGACCAACCGTTAAGCCTTTATATATGATTGGGTCACCTTTTGAATAAGCAAACTGATCGTTACTGTTTAACGTTAAATGTAAACCAGGTGTTCCGGGAGGAGTTACCGGTGGATCTTTTAGCGCAATAAACTCTGATGTTAACTCATCGACTTCGTCTGCATAAATAGAAGACGGAGAAAATTCAATATACACGCCTGATATTAAGGTACTTAAACCAGAAATTCCGGTATGTGAAATTTCTGGTGACACTAGCCAAAAATTACTGTTTTGATTAAGTAATTTTTCTGCATTTTTTGTCATTCTTGCCGTTACAATAACGCCATCTGCATTTTCGTTAAGTACGATATTAGATACTTCACCAATGTCGACATTATAGGTTTTTATTTTAGTCTTACCTATCTCCATACCTTCAGCAGAATCGAACGCGATGGTGATTATTGGACCTTCATTACTCCACTGATAATAAACCATCCAAGCGCCAATTAACAAAGCAACAAAGGGTACAAACCAAATCATAGATATCGACTTTAATTGTTCAATATTTGCGGGGCTTATTTCAGTCTCTTTATTAGATATATCGGTATATTCGTTATTGGTCATTATACTCTTCACTATATAAATTGTTTTTTGTTTGCCAAATGAATTGTGGTTCAAAACTCATCGCCGCCAGCATAGTCGTGATCACTACACCAGAAAAAGCTAATGCTGCTCCACCTGGATAAATACTCATAGTATTGCCTAGTTGAATAAGTGTCACCAGAATGATCACCACATAAACATCAACCATAGACCATCGACCGACAAACTCAGCTAACCGATAAAGTTTCACGCGCTCTTTAGAGAAACGACTGTGTTGGTGCTGAACACTATAATTCAACCATGCCAAAACTAACATTTTGGCCATGGGTACTGCGACACTCGCGACAAAAATAACAGCAGCAATTGGATAAGATCCCATTTCCCATAATAAAATAACGCCTCCTAAGATAGTACTCGGTTCATCTTGCCCTAAAAAACGAGTATTCATGATGGGTAAAATATTAGCGGGAATATAAAATACGATAGATGTTATCAGTAAGGCCCAGGTTTTTTGAACACTTATTCTCTTTTTTAACACTAGGCTCAAATGATTTCGTGGCGTTATTTCTTTGATTTTTGTAGGTTCTATCTGTTTTTTTTGTATCGCTTGATTTGATTTACAATAGTTTAACAGTTGTTGCAACTGATGTTTATCCATATGCAACACAGCAGCTGTCATCGCTAAGGAAAATAAAATGTAAGCAAAAAATGATGGACCAAGACTAATGTCAGCCAATGAAATAATTTTAATTAAACTCACTAAAACGCCAACAACAAATATCTCTACCATGCTCCAAGGTAATAATTTATAGGTGAGTTTTAAAAGGTAATGACCACCTCGAGGGTAAATTCCTTTTCGCAGCGCAATGGTGAGGTAAATCAATGAAAACAATATCAGTGCCGGTATTACAAATATTGTCAGTACTTCAAGTACTGCTAAAACGTGATAATTATTGTTGTTCAAAATAGTTAAACTTGCCAGAATATCAATTTTTCGTTCAATTCCATTGGACTTAAATGCTAAAAATTCAAAAGGTAATGATAATAACAAGAAAAATAGGGCAGTGATAGAATACGCCAGTATTCTATCAAGGGCATTATGATGTTTTGCAGATAATAAAAAACCACAGCGTGGACAAAGTGCTTTTTGTCGTTCCATCAATAGGGAAATATTGACAGATAAAGCGCACTCATGACATTCTATAATGCTACTAGATTGGTCGTCCAAAGGGTACTCACTAGTTATATACGAATGTAAACTATACGAAATAAGATTTTAGATAGATAGTATTAGTTATTATAATAGTCTCTCTAATTTCTTGCGGAATTGACTTGGCGTATCACCATAATGGTCTTTGAAGGCATGTGAAAGTGTGCGAGCGTCAGAAAATCCTATGACATCAGCAATTCCTTCAAGTGATAAATTTGAATGCTTTAATAATTGATAAGCTTTTGCCATACGCCAACGGCTTATATAAACCATTGGCGATAGACCTATGGCAGCTTTGAATTTACGCTGTAAGGTGGCACGAGACATACCGACAACATCACTAATAATATCTAGCGTCCATTGCCTTTGAGGGTGCTGATGAATAAGCTGTAATATTTTATTCAAACGAGGCTCTTTAAGCGCTGAGAAGAAACCCGATAGGTGCTCATTTTTCTCCATAAAGCTGTTCAATAACTGAATAAATAATACTTCAGTTAAACGGTCGATAATACTGTTTTTCTTATTATTTGTTCTGATTATTTCCGCGTCAATTAATTTTACTGTCATCCAAATATTATCATTTGATTGAATATTGGAAAGTTGAATTATGGAGGGTAAGGCGCTGAGAATAGGGTGTTCAATAGCTTCATCGTATTCCACTATTCCACACATAATCTTATTGGTGATTTTACCTTGTTGAAAAAGTGGCATACCTAAAGAGCAGGCGTCGCCCGCTTGTTCACTAGGCACCAGTTCGCTTTCAATTTCATCTGCTATCCAATGCATATCTCCGCCTGGGATCATGACGATATCCATTGGCTCTACGGTAATGTTGCTAGTTCCTGCCCCAACATAAAAGTGTCCTTGTAATGCAATATGAAATCTTGGCATTACAATTGATGATAATGACATTCCCCATGGCGCAGCAAGGTTCGAATGAAAGAATATACTGCCACGAAAACGAAGTGTATTAATAACATCATCAAGCACATTAAATTCTGATGTTGTACATTTGAGTTGATGAGCGACATTTTTGAGCATTTCAGATACCAAGGGTTAATAGTAATGACTGCTATAGTGATGTTACACGAAATTCAGCAGAGTATATTATGAAAGCGAATAAAGTATTAGTAGCAGCATCCTTCCTGTTTGTGCAAGTCATTTTTTCAGGATTTACTTATGCAAATGAGGCATTTGTAATGAAAAACGGTGAGCTAGAACGTCCTACGGGCTATCGAGAATGGATCTACGTTGGCACTCCTGTTACACCCAATGATATGAATGATGGCAAAGCGGCATTTCCTGAACTTCATAACGTTTATATTGATCCTAATAGCTGGAAACACTGGAAAAACAAAGGTGAATTTCGTGAGGGTACTATCATTATTAAAGAGCTAGTTTCTGTTGGCTCTAAATCTGCTGTTAGCGGTAATGGCTATTTTATGGGCGACTTTATCGGTCTTGAAGCGACCATTAAAAGTAAAAAACATTTTAAAGATGAACCGGGTAACTGGGCTTATTTTAGTTTCTCAAGTGCAGATCATAAAACGCTATCAAAAACAGCAAAAGCATTTCCCTCAAAGTCTTGCAATTCATGTCATGCAGGTGCTGCAGCTGATGATTTTGTTTTTACGCAATATTACCCAGTATTAAGTCAGGGTAAAGGGATGAAAATGAAAGCGGGTGGTGGATACTTCGACAGTCTTAAGCCAATTAAATAAAAATAACTTACCAAGCCGTTTTTCCTTTGATTATCTATTAAAGTCAAATGATAACCCTTTTCACTTTTCTAGTTTTATCAGTAACGCTTGTAGGAGAAAAATATGCTTAAATTTTCAACTAATACCTTAAATCGATTAAAAATTATGGTAATCATGCTCTTTTTACTCCCATTCCATACCATGGCTAAAAAAGCTGAAATATCATCAGGAACAGCGGTGGATAATGCATATGCAGCTAAAATGTGGCAATACATGGTTAAAAATAAACTGGTAGGTGATGGGCGTACACGCAGTTATCCTTTTGTAGGAAACCGACCCCATGGCAGTATTCAAGAAGTTATTTCAACTAACGTTGAAATAGAAGGGCAAAAAGGAAAATTGATTGTTAAGCATAATTATGGTGTTAAAGAAGAACTTACACCACATAAAGTCTACAGCGATGATCAAGCCGATAATTATGTCGCGCTTACGATTATGTTTCAACGTGAGAAAGGCTATGACTCAACTAATGGTGATTGGTTTTGGGCTGAGTATTATGCTGATGGTAGAATCATTAACTATCAAGGCGTAGATCTATCAGGCCGTTCAGAGATGTGTCTAGGTTGTCATACCGCACTTGGAGGTAAAGATAGAGAAGTGTTAAACGGTAGCTCTAAATAAATATTTATCAACTAAATATGGGTGTACCATACTATGGTAAGGATATTACACTGGAGTATTGTCTTTAGTATTGTCGTGGCCTATTTAACGGCTTATTATCGATATTGGTATATTACACAAACTGAAGGTGCGAATTGGACCTTACTCGTTGTTCATATTAACTTTGGTCTATTAGTATTAATATTGATACTTAGCTTCATTATGTTCGTTTCACGTTACTGTTTATCTAAAATGGGTGCTAAGACTTTATCACCCAATAAAGTATAGCTAAATTCATCAGTAAAAATAATGCTTTATACTTTGTATTTTATGTTTTTTCACTACCCGTCAGTGCCTTAATAGGCACTGACTTTGATATTCCTATAGCAGGTGTTATAAGCCTACCTGGTTTTTTAGGTTTGAATTTTTTCAACAATTATTACAACAAAATTTTGAGCTGTTAATGATCACCTTTATAAAGCCTTTTGCCAATTATCATCGATATGTAACTTCATATATGATACTGCCAATATTATTGATTGGTTATGTCGGTGCAAAAATAATGCATCATAAAATAAAATAAGGTAATGAGTACCGTTAAACCATACAGTGAATTTCTATAGTGTCACAATGAAAGGTGACAAAACGCCGAGGACAGAAAGTTATGACAACCTATCAAAAATCCACCGATGCAATTTCAGCACTAACCAAAGAACAATATCGTGTAACACAAGAAAGTGGCACAGAGCGAGCGGGTAGCGGAGAGCATCTTAATAATACTCTGCTGGGCATTTATGTCGATATTGTTTCAGGTGAACCATTATTTGCTTCATCGGATAAATATGAATCTGGTTGCGGTTGGCCAAGTTTTACCAAACCGATAGAAACTAAAAATGTTAAAGAAATTAATGATAATAGCCACGGCATGAATCGAACTGAAGTTCGCTCGGGCCATGGGGACAGTCACTTAGGGCATGTATTTAACGATGGACCAACAAGTAAAGGTGGGTTACGTTACTGTATTAATTCAGCATCACTTCGTTTTATTCATCGTGATGAGATGGTCACTAATGGTTATGGTGAATACGTTAATCAAGTGGAGAATGTATAAATATGACAATTGAACGCGCTATTTTAGCTGGCGGTTGCTTCTGGGGTATGCAAGATCTTATACGCAAACTTCCCGGAGTTACATCAACCCGAGTGGGGTATACCGGTGGAGACGTTATCAACGCAACTTATCGTAATCATGGCAGTCATGCAGAAGGCATAGAGATATCATTCAATACTGATGTTGTCAATTACCGCAGTATCCTTGAATTGTTCTTTCAGATCCATGATCCAACAACAAAGCACCAACAAGGAAATGATCAAGGCTCTTCATATCGTTCAGCGATTTATTACTGTACAACTGAGCAAAATTATGTGGCGATACAAACGATCATCGATGTGAATGCATCAGGTTTATGGCCTGGGACTGTAGTGACTGAATTAGCACCTGCAGGTGATTTTTGGGAAGCAGAAATAGAACATCAAGATTATCTACAAAGAATACCGAATGGTTATACTTGCCACTTTCCCCGAAGTGACTGGGTATTACCTTTAGCAAAATGAGCCAATAAAAGTAACTTCAATAATGAGTATATATAACACCAATCTTACTGAAAACTTCAGTAAGATTGGTTTAGGTGGTGGTTGCCATTGGTGTACCGAAGGCGTTTTCGAATCACTTATCGGTATTATATCGGTGAATCAAGGGTGGATTGCGTCAATCGATAATCATGCTGAATTATCTGAAGCTATTGAAGTATGTTTTGATCAATCTATGATTTCTTTGCAGACATTGATTGAGATTCATGCACATACCCATGCCTCGACAGCTAACCACTCTATGCGTAAAAAATACCGATCGGCTATATATACCTATAACGATGCGCAAAACCAAGAAGCTAACAGTGTTTTAGATGCTTTACAAAGTGATTTTGATAAACCAATTATAACGCAGGTACTGCCATTTGATTCATTTAAGGCGAATAAGGATGAATTACAGAATTATTTATATAATTCACCTAACAAACCATTTTGTAAAACTTATATCCATCCAAAATTGAGACTGCTATTAACACATTTTAAGCATCAGGTTAATGATGAAAAGATTGCATTATGTATACCAAATAATGACTAATTAATAAATTAAAAATTAAGTAGATAGTTAAAATTTTTGTTCATTTAATCACAGAACTCAAAATAATTAATACAGAGTAAATAGGAATAATATTACAGAGACTACCCCTGCAGTATAAGAGAACACTTGATTGTTTTTAGCAATGACAAACAAGCTTTTGATTGACTTAAAGCAGTAAAACTACTTTTTATCCATGATGTTGAAACATATGACTTAATTGGATAATAATTTTTATGAATAGTCTTTTTTATTAAGATTTATCAAGTGCAGTAGCACTTGCTTTAACTACAATAATTAAATTTAAGGAAAACTTATGAATGAAGTAGAAAACACAGATCACAAAGTCCTTTTGCTTACCGGTTACGTAGGACTAATTGCTTCATTTTTAGTGGGGTGTGGTGAGTTTTTATTACATTTCGATCCCTTAGCCCGATTTTCAGAAAATGGTTATGACTTTATGTTGGCAGCCCCAGAGGCTCAACAAACCATAGGGCATTTTATCGGTGTACTATCTGCACCGTTTTACATTATTGGATGCTGGCATATATATTTGATGCTCAAACCAGCAAATAGCAAGTTTGCATTACTCCTCTTTTTTGTTGGCTCCTACGGCTTTATCATTGGTGGCGATTGGATAAGTTCACGTGCATCAATCGGCGCTATAGTCCATACACAAAGTTTAGGCGTGGATTTGAATTCACTCATCGCACTTTATGATGTTAGATATGAGACTTTACTGTCGGTGATACGTATAACAACACTCATATTATCGGCAGGGTTCGTTTATTTAGCGCTTACCGGGCGTTCGAATTATCAGAAATGGCAAGCGGTATTTAACCCGATTATATTATTAATCGGTTGCTTTGTCGTCTACCTCATTAACAAGGATATTGGTAAATACATTATGCCTATCGCCTTGAACGTAGCATTTTTTATCTTTTTTGCTATGTCCATCATTCAAGCAAAAAAAATAACGTTAACTTCTAAGGTCTAACTGAGAATACTATGAAAAAACTACTTTTGATTCCTATTATATTCATCATGATCTTATTCACGGTGATCAGTGTTCGATTCACCATGGATAGACAGATAGATTACGACGTCGCACTTGGTGATACGATTATTCCAACCTTTAAAGAAATTCCGTTAAGTTTTGAGCATAAAATTGATCAATCAAAATCGCTTCCATTTACGGCGAGTGCCATTATTGATATCGATAATGATGGTACTGAAGAGCTATTTATAGGCGGTGGGCCAAATCAACAAGATGCCATTTTTAAATTTGTTAAAAATGAATTTATTGAACTAGATAAAAGCATCTTAGAAAAAACAGAATTATCTGAAGCAACGTTCGGTTCTTCAGTAATTGATGTAGACGGTAACGGTTTTTCTGATTTAATCATTTCTCGGACTTCGGGTGTTTGGTTGTATTTAAATAATGGAGGTCGTTTTACCGGTCAGAAACTAGATTTACCTATTACAGCTGACACATCTCCTTTATCTGTGGCAATCAGTGATATAAATAGAGACGGACACTTTGATATGTATGTAGCTGGATACATAAAAAAGGAACTTGCCCAAGGGCAAAATATATTTAATAAAGAAGGCTATGGCGGCTCTAGTCTAATGCTGTTAAATAATGGCGATAACACTTTTACCGACATCACCGACTCTTCCGGTCTTGCTTACAAGCACAACACATTTATGGGAATATTTGTTGATGTAGACAACGATAACTTAGAAGACTTGGTTGTAGCTCATGACACGGGGCAAATAAGAACATGGAAAAACTTAGGTAACAACAAATTTTCAAATATGCCTAATCCAAATACAAAACAATCGAGCTACCCAATGGGAATTGCCGTAACCGATTATGCGAATGACGGTACTGTAGATTTCTTTTTTTCCAATGTTGGTTCTACACCGCCATCCTTTATCGTAACGGGAGATTTAAGAGAAGACCAAGTCTTTAATCCTAAATGGATAATGTTTAAAAACAACGGTGATTTTAAATTTGAAGATGTTGCAGAACAAGTAAAACTGGCAGATTATGAATTTTCGTGGGGCGCAATATTCGAAGACTTTAACCTTGATGGATTAGATGATCTTGTTGTTTCGGAAAACTACATTGGTTTTCCTCCGCATAAATTACCCTTTTTAAGACTTAATGGCCGGTTTCTTTTGCAAACAGAACAAGGTGAATTTGCTGCGATGGGTGAGCAAAGTGGTGTTATTAACCGCGGTTATGGCATAACGCCTCTTACCGCTGATTTTAACAATGATGGTTCACCTGATGTTGTGCACATCAATATTGCTGGTAAATCTAAGGTCTTTATTAGCCAAAATAGGCAGAATAATTATTTGAAAGTTAAGCTCGATGATACTATTTCTTCAATTGCGGCAAAAATTACAGTGACCAGAAGTGATGGCTCTATAATTTATCGAGACTTCATTTCAGGTGAAGGCCTTAATTCAGATCAATCACATGTACAAATTATTGGCTTATCTCAGTTTAGCGCTAATAAAGTTACGGTTGAATACATCGATGGTACTACGGTTGAAAAGATCGGTGAATTTTCCAATGAAATGATTCGCTTTTAATGAAGTATTGGCAGCTCTCTGTTAAAACACTATTGCTGCTATGCCTTGCATTCGGTAGCTGGGGTGCGTTTTTAGTATCCTATGCTACATTTTCAGGTAAAGCTCCCTGCCCAGAAATATTTATAATCTATATTTTTTATTTAGTTTTTGCTGGATACTTATTTATGTTATTTTTACAAATATTTCCCCCCTCTAGCATTAGAACAAAAAATTTTAGTATTGCGTGGATTTTAGTCTTTGGATTTGCCATTTTTGGTGTTGTGGCTGAATTACTGGTGGGAGATATATGCCCCAAAAATAACGTAGGCATGCCTCTTTGTTATATCTCGTTATTATTAGCATTATGTGTAATGACACTTTTTCAATTATTGATAAAACTAGAACGCAACAATGCAAATATCAATAGAATGTCTAGTAAATTTTCCAAGTAACTACATTTTTTCATTAGGTAATTTAGGGCTAATAAGAAGATGATGTTTAAAATAACTATAGTTTTGGACTTTTTGACGTTATAGAAATATGATATTGAATTTACTCTGCCACCTAGGGTAATTACTCCATAGAACCTTCGTTCATGTTAGCGAGAGTTGGCGCTGTCACTATTGCCCTAGTTTTGCCATTGCCGACAGAGTTGCTTTACTGGTGGACAATTAAATCAATAGGATTTTGCATGGTACTTTTTACGCTTATCGTTCAATGAGCTACCAATCCTATGTTTGTTAGAAAGTTAAACATAGGATTGGAGTTTTTAATGCATGATGTTTAAAAATTTTCACCGAAAATTAGGTACAGCGTAGATCATTGAATTAACTGCTCAAAAGTTTGTTTGATTGTTAATTCAATATACAAAACTAAGACTATTAATCTAAAGTCATTTAGGAAAATATTTTATATGACTATACCAATATCACACCAGCCAAGCGGCTTTCTTCTTGGTGATGCCGCGGCCCAAATTACTATTGATGCTTTTATTGATATTTAATGTCCGCATTCGCGCACAATCTGGCCAACGTTGCCGAAGTATCAAAATATTACCAAGGTAAACCCGTCAATATAATGGGGCACTTGATTACGTTAAGTAATCACGGAAATCTTGGGATATGAGCTTAATAAAAGTTACTTATTTTTAATCTAAGGGAAATATCCAAGCGTTTTTTCAAGCCATTCTTTAGGAGATACGCCCAACTTTTTTCTAAATACGCGCGCTAGCGCTGAGCCATTTTCATAGCCAACTGCATTGGCGACTAACGCCACTGGTTTATCTTGTTGTAATAAACCTTGCGCTATCACAATACGCCAATCAATCACATAATCTCCAGGACTTTGCCCAACAGTACGTTTAAAAAGATCAGCAAATTTTGAACGTGACATTAAGGCAAGCTCTGCCATGGCATCGAGCCCCCATTGCTTCTCGGGCATTTCATGAATGGCAAGTAAGACTTTTGATAATTGTGGGTGCGCTAAACCAGCGAGCAGGCCGTGTTGCATAATATTATTATTAAGCACATGACGAAGTATGTGAATTAGAAACATATCGGTAAGCAAACTAATCATGGGGATCCGTCCGGACTGGTCTTGAAATGCTTCTTCGAATAAACATAGCGCGGTTTGTTTGAGCTTTTCACTATGACTAAGCTTAAAGCACATCAGAGCAGGTAGAGCATTGGCAATTGGATTAGACGTACTTTCATTATAAATGATATTAGCGCAGACCAATTCAGGAGGATTTTCTTCATTGCCAATAATACGGTGTGCGTGGGGAGTAGGAAAATAAAGCACGGTAGGCTCATTGATTAATTCAGACTTTCCTCTTTCATCAATAATCGTCAACTCCCCACTCCGTAATAAGTGCAAGTGCCCTTGATTTGGTTCTCTACTGAAATTACTGACACCACAAAGGCTCCCTGTAAAGAAAACTTCTGTATTCATCGAAAAGCGCTGCAAGATAACTGAAAGTTGATCCATTTTTCTCTCCTTTAGGCTCGTTTAGGACGATTGGGTTCAAAGTTAGGACTATGTCATTCCTTTTGCTTAATTGAAAGCCCTATATTATCAACCAAGGAAAACATCCTTATTCATTAACTGATTAACAAACAAACTTTGAACGTCCCACCTTAAATACTGGAGCAACAAAAATGACACTTTCAACACTGATTAAATCTACCTTCGCTACTTCTGCATTATTGATAAGCAGCCTGAGTTTTGCTGCAAACATTGAAGTGAATGCCAATGGTAATGACTTAGCGATTAAAGGATACGACGCGGTATCTTATTTTACTAAAGGCGAGCCGACTAAAGGTACTGATAATTTTACCGCCGCATACAATGGTGCCATTTATCAGTTTTCAAGTGCTGATAACCGTGACTTATTTAAAGTTGAGCCAAGTAAATATGCACCACAATACGGTGGTTACTGTGCCTTTGGCGTTACGATGCATAAGAAATTCGATACCGATCCTATGGCTTGGCATATCCGTGGCGATAAATTGTATTTGAATCTAAATAAAAACGTACAAAAGAAATGGGTAACGGATATTCCGAGTTACATCAAAACAGCGCAAACTAATTGGATCGATATTAAAGGGTTAACAGAAGAACAGATTGAAAAAGTTTACGACTAATACTGAGTTACTTAATAACAAGCATGAGATTTTAATGATGAAACAACTAACATCAGCTGACTCACTTGATGAGTTACTTTCACAGCAAAAAATTTCACTGTTATATTTTACTGCTTCGTGGTGCGGGCCTTGTAAGTCAATGTCACCGGTAGTTGAAGGCGTGTCGGACATGATGAACGGTCGCTTTAATACGATTAAAGTGGATATCGACCAATTGCCTATTTTTGCCGCTGATTATGGGATACGTAGTGTGCCTACGCTGATGTTGGTCAAAAATGGTGAAATTATTGACCAACGTGTTGGTGGGTTACCACCACAGCAATTAATGCAATGGTTAGAGCAGTTAATTTAGCTGCTCACTTTTTAAATATAAGGATTGATGATGAACAATAAATTATTAGTAAGCGCAGCATTGGCAGCGGTAATTTCTACTGGGGTTATTGCTCCAGCAGAAGCAGCAGGTAAAAAAGAAAAATGTTATGGCGTGGCCAAAGCCGCTCAAAACGATTGTGCAAATTTAGCAGGCACCCATTCATGTGCCGGTCAGTCAAAGGTTGATAACGACAAGGGGGAATGGAAATTAGTAACAAAAGGCACGTGTTCAACGCTGGGCGGTTTGTCAAAAAAAGCAGCGAAAGATCACTATAAAGCAACAAAAGGCGCTTAAAGTATGACTATGTCGGTAACAAATAGCGATGTAATAGTAGGTGTTGGTTTAAGGCATCCACATTTTACCGACATACTAACTACAACTAAGCAAATTGACTTTGTTGAGGTACATTCTGAGAATTTTTTTGGTCAAGGAGGAGCCGCTTTGTCTGTGCTTACTCAAGTCAGAGAAATGTACCCTGTTAGTTTGCATTCAACATCTATGGGGCTAGGTTCTACACAGAATGTTCCGATGCAATATTTGGCGAGTTTAAAAACGCTTATGGAAAAAATAGCCCCATTTATGATGTCCGAACATGCCTGTTTTACTTGGGGACAAAAACAAGGGCAGCTTATTCATAGTGGTGACTTATTACCGATTGCTCATAATAAAAAAACGTTAACCAAAATGTCTGAACAAGTGGATAAAGTACAAAACTATTTAGGACGGCAACTGATCATTGAAAATGTTTCTGCCTATGTGAAGTTTGATGAAAGTTACCTTAGTGAAGCGGATTTTTTAGCACAACTTTGCCAACGAACGGGGGCAAAAATATTATTAGATATTAATAATATTGCCGTTAACAGTATGAACTTTGAAAGCGGTGATATTCAACAATCAGTCGCTGATTATATCAATGAATTACCGGTGGCAAGTGTGGCACAAATTCACTTAGCGGGTTGCAGTGAACCTTTAACGGGCGAGATGACCATTGATGATCATGCGCGGCCCGTTTCTGATGATGTTTGGTTAGGCTATCAACAAGCGTTAACACGTTTTGGTGCGGTGCCAACGTTAATTGAATGGGACAGTGATTTACCTCAATGGTCAGTATTGGTTGATGAAGCGAAAAAAGCACGTGATATCGCCCATGCTGTATTAACGAGGAAAAGTGCATGAATGAGCTAGGTAAAAATGAAACAGGAAGAAATGAGTCAACCATTAATGAATCTGCTAAAAATGAACAACACGTGTTATTAGAGGTCATTTGGAATGATGAATCTATTGCCCTAGAACAATGCGGTTTTAATACTCAAGGCATTAACATTTATAGAAAAAATTTATTGGCAAATGCTCAGCGAGCATTATCTATTAGTTTTCCAACGGTGTTTGAATTGCTTGATAGCGACATTAGCGAAAGTCTTGTTTATCAATTTTTACGAGTATCACCACCTAACCTAGGGGATTGGACGCAATGGGGCGAAAAATTTCCTCACTTTTTAGGGACCACAGAAGTGGGGACAGACTACCCGTATCTTGCTGATTGTGCTGTACTCGACTGGCATGTTCATTGTGCATTACATGGACGAGATCAAACCCTTATCTCATCGACATTACAATTGCTTAGTGAGGGGCAACCAGAGCAACTTTTCATCGCCTTTAATCACAATGTCAAAGTATTTAAAACAGCCTATCCATTGACTGAAATTTTTCAGGCTCATCATCACAGTGATGAACTTCAACGAAAATCCGCAATGAGTGCTGCAAAAAAAGCACTGTCAGAAAAAAACATTGAACAAGTTGTGATGATTTTTCGTCCTGAGTTTCAACCGCAAGTGACTACCTTATCGGCCAGTGAAGGGACGTTTATGTTTTCTTTATTGTCTGGACAATCATTGGCGCAATCACTTGATGCGCTGAAATATAACAACGAATTTTCATTCGAACAATGGCTGTTTATCGCGATTGAACGTAACTTAATTAATCTTATTAAAGAGAAGTAACTATGCATACTCTAAACAATCTAGTGTTATCTACTAGCCATTTATATCGTAATGTAGCCAGTAATATCAGCCTTTTAGAACCCCTCGCGTTATTAGCCGCTCGCTGTTATGTGGCTTGGGCGTTTTTTTCCTCCGGGCTTACTAAGTTAAGAGACTGGGACAGCACGTTAATGTTATTTGAATATGAATATCAAGTGCCGATATTACCGTTTGAATTAGCCGCCTATTTAGGCACTGCCGCAGAAATTATTTTACCCTTGTTATTAATCGCAGGATTAGCGAGTCGTTTTTCTGCCTTGGGTTTGTTTTTTGTCAATATTGTCGCAGTCATAAGCTTAGAAGAAATAGCCCCTGCTGCCTTCGCAGAACATATTTTATGGGGAGTATTATTACTACAAGTTGTTATTTTTAGTGGTGGTCGATTTGCCTTGGATCGTATAGCAGAAGAACAATTATTCAATAGGAAAGCATCAAATTAATAACACTTAATTAGGGGCGTAGTTGTGAATTAAAACTATTTTAATTGAGTCCTTACCCGATAGTTGAGCAAGTTTAATGGTTGTACCTGCTTTCCAGATAAATGACCTATACCTATAAAGCATAACTTGTTCAACATACATACATTATTTAGAAGGAAATATAGATGCTCGATTCCATGATACTTACTATTTTACTATGGGCTGCTGCTGCTTTTATTGTCGCCATAGGGATTGGCGTACTTTACGTCTTATTATTATATATCGCTGATGTTACGCAAACTAAGCAAACCATACGGAGAAACTTTCCTGTTATTGGTAGATTTCGATATTATTTTGAACATATGGGTGAATTTTTTCGTCAATACTTTTTCTCCATGGACAGGGAAGAAATGCCATTTAACCGTGCTGAGCGGTCATGGGTTTACCGCGCTGCAAAAAATGTGGACTCTACTATTGCATTTGGTTCAACACGTTCACTCGCTAATGCTGGAGAAGTCATGTTTCTCAGCTGTCCTTTTCCAACCCTAACTGAAGATGCAGCCTTACCAAAAACAATTACGATAGGTGACGGATATGCCAAAAATCCCTACAAAACAAATTCTTTATTTAATGTGTCGGGAATGAGTTTTGGCGCAATATCAAAACAGGCTGTGCTTGCATTATCAACTGGCGCCAAAGAGTCAGGAGCATGGATGAATACTGGGGAAGGTGGTTTATCTTCTTATCACCTTGAAGGTGGGGCAGATATTGTTTTTCAGATAGGCACTGCTAAATATGGCGTAAGAGATGAAAAGGGTAATTTGTGCGATGAAAAGCTGAGAGAAATTGCTGCGCATGACCAAGTAAAAATGTTCGAAATAAAGATGAGTCAAGGCGCAAAACCTGGCAAAGGGGGGATTTTACCTGGAATTAAGGTTTCATCTGAAATAGCAAAAATACGAGGTATCAAAGTAGGTCAAGATTCTATTAGCCCAAATGGCCACAAAGATATCTCTAGCAGTTATGAGCTTTTAGACATGATTGCCCGAGTACGTCGTGTTACCGGTAAACCCGTCGGATTTAAAGCAGTCGTGGGTAGACAAGATTTTTATGACTCATTGTTTAGTAAAATAAACGAAAGAGGAATAGCCTCTGCGCCTGATTTTATCACAATTGACAGTGCCGATGGCGGTACAGGGGCAGCACCACAGAGTTTAATGGATTATATGGGCTTGCCTTTAAAAGAAAGCCTTCCCTTTGTAGTAGACAAGTTAATTGAGTATAAACTGAGAAATAGAATAAAAGTAATAAGTTCAGGTAAGTTAGTAACACCGCCTAATGCTGCTTGGGCACTTGCTATGGGAGCAGATTTTATTACATCTGCCCGAGGTTTCATGTTTTCATTAGGTTGTATACAAGCGTTGCAATGTAACAAAAATACTTGCCCTACAGGCATAGCAACACAAGACCCTAGGTTTCAAAAAGGTCTAAACCCAGCCGATAAATCTGTTCGTGTCGCATCGTATATTAAAAATATGGTTTACGAAGTAGGTACAATTGCACATTCATGCGGTGTAAAGGAGCCTCGTGCACTCAAGAGACATCATGCTAAAGTTGTTACAGAAAATGGGCGAAGTATCTTGTTATCAGACCTTTACCCAATACCGGACCCAGAAGGTTCGCCACATATTGACACGCTAGGAGTATAATTCAGCTATGAATATTCACACTGTTGTTGCTATTACTTTACTTCTCTTAGGTGTAGGTGCATTCGCTATAGTACTTCAGCGTTTCGTACGTATTCCCTATACAATATTATTAGTGGCATTGGGGTTTATTCTCTCCTTGTTCACCGTAGAGTTTGGTATAGAGACGGGTGTGCGTGCGAGCAATTTTCAAGACTTAATGTTATTTATTTTGTTGCCAGTGTTAATATTTGAAGCTGCATTCGTATTAGACAGTAAGCTTTTGTTCAAATATTTGCCCAATATACTAACGCTGGCGACAATAGGTTTACTCATTTCTACCACTGTTATTGCGGTTCTTCTTTATTATGGTATTAATCATTCAGGCTTTCCTTTTATTGCCGCTTTATTAACAGGTGTTGTTATTTCGGCTACCGATCCAGTTGCCGTTGTTAGTCAATTAAAGCAATTAAAAGCGCCTGCAGACTTAAACGTTTTGATTGAAGGGGAAAGCTTATTTAATGATGCTACAGCTATCGTTTTATTTGGCATCATTCTCAGTATTGCTTTAGGGCAAAGTGAGCCTGATGTAACGTCTGCAATCATTACATTTAGCAAAGTGTTTTTGGGCGGGATTATTATTGGCAGTCTGCTGGGCTATATTGCAGCGCTTATAGTTAGGTTCATTAATGTATCTGTGCCGCATATAGTGGTTATTACACTGCTGCTTGCTTATGGAACTTTTTATGTTGCTGAGCACTTATTACACGTATCGGGTATTGTTGCCGTCATGTTTGCTGCCTTGATTTTTAAGAAATCAGTACACCGTTTACTAGAGCATGTTTATACAGGCTTGCACAGTGTGTGGGAGTCACTTGGCTTTATAGCCAACATATTTGTTTTTGTATTACTTGGCTTAGTTGTTAGTCTTAATATGTTTACTGAAATGTGGTTAGCCATTTTATTAGCAATATGTGGCGCCTTTATTGCCCGTATTGCCGCAGTATATATTTCCACGTGGTTAAATCATTTTACCGTAGGACAGCCTATTAACCCCAAATACCCCCCTATAATGATTTGGGGGGGATTGCGCGGCGCTGTCACTATCGCATTAGTATTGTCATTGCCAAAAGCGTTACCTTATTGGTGGACAATTCAATCAATAGGGTTTGGCATTGTTATTTTCACACTTGTCGTTCAAGCAACGACTACTCCTATTCTAGTTAGAAAATTAAAAATTTAACTCAAGGGTCTTTTATTTTAACTCATTGATAAATTAATCAAATAGAGTTAAATAAAGGCTACTGAGTTAAGTTCTTCATTATTAGTATGCTCAGTATTGTTCGTTTTGTATACGTTTTTTAACCATGAATCTAGAGTAATCAAGGGAACACCCATATGACGATACCAATACCACATCGTGCAAGCGGTTTTCTACTTGGTGATGCCGCTGCGCAAATAAGCATTAATGCGTTTATTAATATCCAATGTCCGCATTCGCGTATTATTTGGCCAACCCCTACATTATTTATCAACAATGCTGGAAATATCCCCGTTAATGACAAATCAAATTTAGCGCAGTGAAAAACAGTGATTGAACCTTTGTTAGATACATAATAGTCCATCGTTATAGTCATAATAAAATGTGCTAGACAGCATTTTTATTAAAAATAAGAGATAGAATCAATGAGAACAAAAATAGAATTTCCTAGCCAAGAACAAAATTTAGCTGGTTTGCTAGAAACGCCGGATCAAAAAATACGAGCCTATGTGCTGTTTGCTCATTGTTTTACCTGTGGTAAAGATGTTGCAGCGGCCTCGCGAATTAGTCGATTTCTTGTGCAACATGGTTTTGCAGTTTTTCGGTTTGACTTTACAGGTTTGGGAAACAGTGACGGTGATTTTGCCAATACAAATTTTTCATCCAATACTGAAGATTTACTATCAGCAGCAAAATTTCTAGAGCAGCATTATCAAGCACCTCAACTATTAATTGGCCATAGCCTGGGTGGTGCTGCGGTTTTAGCTATGGCGGCACAGCTTCCCAAAGTAAAAGCGGTTGTGACCATCGGCGCACCGTTTGAAGCAAGCCATGTCATACACAACTTTGATGCCCATATAGAAACAATAGAGCAAAGTGGTTCGGCGAAAGTAAGTTTAGGTACGCGTGACTTTACTATTAAAAAACAATTTTTAGATGATTTACGTAATCAAACCACAGAGCATATAAAGCACCTTAATAAAGCTTTACTGGTATTACATTCTCCTGTTGACTTAACCGTAGATATTACTGATGCCGAGCAAATTTACAAAGCTGCCAAGCACCCTAAAAGCTTTGTTAGCTTGGACACTGCCGATCATCTTTTATCAAAATCAGTAGATAGTGAATATGTCGCGCAAACTATTTCAGGGTGGGCAAGCCGTTATATTCCTGCGCTAGAAACATCTCGTCCCAGTCTCACAAAAGGACATGTTTTGGTGGCCGAGATAGACCATAAATTTCAACAAGATATTTTTAGTGATCACCATCACTGGAATGCAGATGAACCGGTACAAGTCGGTGGAAAAAATTCAGGCCCAGATCCTTATGAGCATTTACTGGCTGCTTTAGGTGCCTGTACTGCAATGACCATTCGGATGTACGCTACTCGCAAGGATATTCCACTCGAGCATGTGGAAGTGTCGTTATCACACGAACGTAATTATTTAGAAGATGCGAGTAATGTGACTGAAAAAAACAAGAATATGGAGTCATTAATTCGCAAAGTTCAGTTGTTTGGACCGTTAAACGATGCAGAAAAAAATCGACTAATGGAAATAGCTAACCGTTGTCCTGTGCACCGAACGTTGCACAATGATCCCCAAATTATTACCACATTGGTTGAAGGGTAGGAGACAGTGCTATGATCCCAGGTGAATATTGGTTTAATTATGTCTTCTAAGCAAAAGTGAGTATAAATCTAACTCGCTCTGGGCGCCATTGCGCTATAGGGTATATATCCTAATGTTAGCTATCCCTAAAGATAGTTGACATGAAAATAGAGTTAATTACTTTAATAATTAGGTTGGCTTGGTGGCATTAGTTAGCCTAATCACTCAACACTAAGTTGTTCAATTTTTTGCTTGTAAATGATCAAATGCTTAAGACTTCTTGGTGCGCAATGCGGAAGAAAATTTTTGAAACTATGAGTGTTTGTCTAGGTCGGCTGTAAGTTTGGTAGTTGACCTAACCTAGCCGATAGCTAACTTTAAAATTTAAGGCAAAGCAGACGTTGCCGAAATCGGTTTTATAATCACAAAAAGTAAATTACACCTATAGTATGAGAGTATCAACTCCGTCGCCTGAAAGCACATTATAGTCGTTCACATTCTATTTTTAGAGTTTATAATAATTTTATTTTAACGAATGGAAATCTTTTACTAAGAACAAATTTAAAAAGAACCAATTCCCTAAAACGTCAGCGCAACATATTGGTTTAGTTGATAAAACGTTTAACGTGCAGGATATTCTTGAATTTAGTGTTGAAAGGTTAGCTATAGTTAGGAAATTAAAGGATAAACCGGCTATTAGTACAAATATGAAACCAGAATTTTTTGAGGTTAATATTGAGTGTGCGCATATCTAGTGAAAATTTTATTATATTTTAATACCTTACATATTAGCTTTACAGTAAAACTTAAATTTATAGCAAAAAAAACACCTTTAATATTAAGGTGCTTTTTTGTTGAGCTATAACGAAAAAATTATTGCTTTTTAAAGCGTCTAGTAACTAACCCCATTATACCTAATGCGAAAATAGCTAAAGTTGAAGGTTCAGGAACAGAAGCTACGGGATTTACAGGATTTGTAAAAGTACGTTCTACTCCATCATATGTTAACCTATAACTACCATAGGGTACATTGTCACTCGTATGACCAATACCGTCATAAAAATATACCGCTGCTTTGTCTTGAATTTGGGTAGAAAAATCTATATCACTTAAGGTAGGGGTATTACCTGCAAGATCGACAGTTCCTACTATTAATACATAATCACCCGCAAATAAGTTCATAGAAATATAGCTATCAAAATGAGATGTTGACCCATCAGCACCAGCTATTGTGAGATCCGAAAAGTCATCATTACTTGTTAACAATGAATTATTATCTAAAATACCATCATTTTTTAATAACCACATCATAGAATTGATCATGTTCGATCCATCCACTTCTCCCCATGAGAATATATCGAATATGGCATCTGTGTCTGTATTAGCAGTAAAGTAATATATATCAAAACTTGCTAATTGATCCTCATATTTCCAAATACCACTATCAATTAATCCTGCATTAGCCATATTACAAACAGAAAACATCAGACCAGCTACAGCAGCCTGTATAAATTTTAATTTCATGAAATATTCCTTATTAATCCCTTTCCATAGATTTTGGATTGGCAGTGTAAAAATAAATTGTTATTAATTATCGACTTAACTTAAGCAAATATAAAGCCAAGCACTAAAAAACGCATCTTTTCATCGAGTTAGGGGTTTTTACTGTTGTAGGGCATAGCTTGTTGTAAATAAAGCCGACACTGGTAGTTTAAAAAACAACCAGTTTAATTCTGTTATTAGTTGAAATATAGGTAAATTTATTCACTTGCCTATTAACCAAAAAAAATGATTAATATGAGAGAGTATCTTTGAGCGTCGTTTCTCTTGGGAAGATAACTTGTTGTAATTTGATATATTTCCCTTTGTACACATTAGGTTATTGTAAGGTTTTCTGTTGACTCGCCTGAAGCTCTACAAAATAATCAACTTTATCAATATTGGAGTACTAAAATTAAATCTTCATTTGAAGGGAGTTTAGCTGAAGGTAAAAATGAAGAAGTATTTCAATATAAAATCACTTCAAATGACAATGGAATAAGTGCTGTGTACATGACCTAATATTCTGAAATATACATTACTATAGCTTTATGGGGCCAATAATACTAAATCAATTTATACATACAAGAAACAACTTAAACTGACAATACAATTACGTGAAAGACCGCTATCAGGGAGCTGCTAGCGTAATGGCTTTATTCAGCCATGTCCGCTGTAGATCAAAACATACAAATTTTTGCAGTGAAAAGTCTCAAATGTTTACTTCTGCTTTGTGGCATTAGTTAGCCTAATCACTCAACATTAAGTCGTTCAATTTTTTGCTTGTAAATGATCAAATGCTTAGGTCTTCTGCGTGGCAAAAGTGATCATTATAAGCCAGTTTCATTTAGTGATAGGGGGTCTTAAACATTATGTGTCGTTATGTAAATGAGACCCAGGAGAATACTATCAGCCCTTACAAGATTAACCCATAAAAAAACTCAACTTATTTTATTGACTTTTTAATGTATACGCCTTAGTTTTTTATAGTAGTTCCTCTAGTGGCAATTTTATTGAATAAAACCAGTGCTCATATTCGTCCCGCCAAACTTAGAAAAACTCGTTAATCAAAAGACTAGCGGTTTTTTGAATTTTGTATCTAAGAATATTCACGTTAAATGATATATATTAATATCGCGAAGGAAATAATCATTTATTAATATGCTTTATCTTCATTAAAGGATTGTTCTGTTTGTTTTCTCACTCCAAATTTTTTAACTACTGCTTTTTCCTGTGCTGTCCCTAATGCAGTAAAAGTATCTTTTTCCGCGGTGAGCAATTTCACGTTTTTATTATGATTATCAAAATCAAAATCAAAATCAAAATCAACTTGACAAGTTAATGATTACAATCATTAATATTACCTACATTGAGATAGAGTAATCAAAACTCTGTGCCCATTGGTTTTACAATCATCTCGTTAGATAATTCTCGTTCTTAATCTGCGGCATAGAGTTTCTTAAAATTTTTTAAATCCCAGCCAATCATTACTTTATTACCGATTTTGAGAGCTGGTACAGAGCTAGCGCCTATAGCGTCGAGCTCTTTTCTACCGCGCTGCATTTTCGCATTTGTTAATCTGTATTGAATGCCATTATCATCCAAGTATTTTTGAGCTTGACGGCAATGGGGGCATTTCTCTGAAATATATAAAACAACACGTTTCATCACAAACCTTTACAGAACTGTTAAAGACTCACTATTTTACTGAACTTTCGATCCTATACAAAGAAAATTAATCTATTCGAGTAAATCAATGCGGTAAAAGTATTTGAAGTAGTCGTTTTTGCTTTGATTTAATCGTTTCGGGTTAGAGATGTCAACACCAACAATGAGCTTGCAGGCGTCATACACTCTAAGCTTGATTGTACGTAAGCGTTAATGGTTCCTGAGCCAGTAACGGGGCATTCATCGTTAAATTGTTAACATTCACTTTTTGCGTATCGCTGAGGGTATAGATTGGCTTTTTCTTTAGGGTAACCACTTTGTTTGTTGGCTAAGATATTGTTTGTTACCCATCAATAAATAGCACCCAATGGTTGTGGTTACCCATTACCGTATACGCACCGACCGTAAAACATTTCTTAGCATACGGTATTTCTCTTTACCCCAATCAGGCGATGCGGATAATTTTGCCTGGTTTGCTTGTTTTCACCATAAAGAAAGTCACGTTTAACCTATCGTGAGACAAGGTAATATTTTTAGTCTAACCGGCTAATCTATACCTGTCTTTATTTACTTTTTTTTCTTGTTCTATTTGTTTTATTTGCTTTACTTACCTTTTTTTTGACTTGTTTAGGCGCTTTTGAAAACTCTTTATGGAAAGGCTGTTCTGTAACAACAGGAATAACTTGCCCTATGCTATTTTCAATATTAATTAATTGTCTTATATCGTTTTCTACAGCAAATGAAATGGCCATGCCACTTTTTCCGGCACGAGCAGTTCGTCCTATACGGTGTATGTAGTTTCTTGGGTCTTCAGGAAGATTATAGTTAATGACTAAATTAATATTATCAACATCAATTCCGCGAGCGGCAACATCAGTGGCAACGAGTACTCTTAGATTAGAATCTTTAAAGTTTTGTAAGGCTTCTTCCCTAACGACTTGTGTTTTACTACTGTGGAGGCTCGCGGCAGTTATTGATGCTTTTTCTAGTGCTTTAACAATGATGTCAGCGCCATACTTTGTTTTACAAAAGATAAGCACTTTTTTATAGTCAGGATTTTTCAAGAGATTAAAGAGTAAAGGTACTTTATTCGCTTTTTCAAGGTGGTATATACTTTGATTAACCAAGTCGATAGTAACCGTTTCAGCAGTAATTTGAATTTTTATTGGACTAGTTAATATTGCTGTCGCTAGTATCTCTATTTCAGCAGGCATAGTCGCTGAAAACAATAGTGTTTGTCGGTTCTTTGGCAGTTTAGCTATAATAGTTTGAACATCCTTAAAGAACCCCATATCAAGCATTGTATCTGCTTCATCTAACACAAATACTTCCAACGCCTTAAAATTTATGTCGCCCGTTTCAATTAAATCCAATAACCTTCCAGGGGTGGCCACTAAAATATCAAGTCCAAGTGCGATAGAGTCAACTTGATTTTGTCTTCCTACGCCACCGTAAACAACCTTAGTTTTAAGCCCTAAACCATCAGAGTAGTCATCAATGTTTTGCATTATTTGTGAAGCAAGCTCTCTTGTGGGCGTTAGTATTAGCGAACGCGTACTCTTAGCTTCTATTTCTATTTTATTTCGACCAAAATTATTGATAATTGGCAATGAAAAAGCCGCCGTTTTTCCTGTTCCCGTTTGCGCTATACCAAGCAGATCATTCCCATCAATAAGAGCCGGAATACATTCTTTTTGGATCGGTGTGGGCTCTTTATAGCCCTTAAGAGTAACGCGATCAATAATTGACTCTAAAAGTGAAAATTCTTTAAATTCTGACATGCTGCCTCGGTGTCCTTTAATCAATAGCCTATTATTCTAACAGAATGTTTTAACATAATTAAGATGTATTCATAGTGACAATGTCTAACGAATTCCAACAACATATCTCATAAAAAAAATACTGCCGTCATAAAGTGTTCTGACCCTTTGATTTTCTTTCTAAAGGAAGATCTATTTCTTTTGAACGACGCACTTAACCGAGGAAACTATTGATGTTAACGTCCGCTCTGTCGTAAACATCTTTCATTAGAAAAAAGGGTAGCGTCTGCTTTTATATAAATACTACGCATTATTCTTGAACGTTGATGTTAAAATTACGTCTTCGTAGATTTACCACTAACAAAATAACTGCTACTTTTAATTTTATTAACCATTGCTATAGCTTTATAATGTTAGGCAATAACATCCTATAGCTTAAAGAAGATATAAGAATAGAATATATGAGATATTGGAAGATTATCTGCGTTGTATTACTACTCAGCGCTTGTACTAATAGCAACTGGCGCACGGCTAGTCGAGAGCCAGCAGGCATTGCTTCATTACCGAGTGAAGATAACCGGGCTATTATAGAATTCTATGCTGCTGACGCTTTTAGTTGGCGTGGTTGGTTTGCGGTTCATCCTTGGGTCGCAATAAAAGAAGAGCAAGCGACTCAATATAGTGTTTATGAGGTTACGGGTTGGCAAGTTAGGCGAGGCCTATCGGCAATAAAGCACTATGAAACACTCACACCTGACAGATATTGGTATGGGTCAAAGCCTACATTATTACTCTCTATTAAAGGAGATAAAGCCGCAAAGCTTATTCCTAAAATTAAATCAGCTATAGCCCTTTATCCTTGGTTACATGAATACAGTATGTTCCCAGGCCCTAATAGTAATACTTTTATTGCTTGGATAGGTAATCAAGTACCAGAACTTGAATTAGAACTCCCTTTAAGTGCCATTGGCAGTAGCTACGCAAACTAAGTTTTTTTATTTAGTGTCACAACAATATACAAAGAGCGAAATTATGTATCAATCACGTTTATTAAAAAATGGTTCTTTCATTAATGGCCAATGGTTATCATCTCTGGAAAAATTTGACGTAACGAATCCATTTGACAACAGTGTAGTAGCAAGCGTTTCAAATGCTGGCGTTGATGAAACGACACAAGCAGTTCAAGCGGCTAAGGGGGCCTTAGCTGCTTGGTCTCAAAAGCCAGCAAACGAACGTGCGATATTAATGCGAAAATGGTTCGACCTTGTCATAAAAAATAAAGATGAATTAGCTAAAATACTCACATTAGAGCAGGGGAAGCCCTTAGCTGAAGCCAAAGGTGAAATTGTTTATGGAGGCTCATTTATTGAGTGGTTCTCTGAAGAAGGGAAGCGAGTTTATGGTGACACTATACAAGCGTTAAGCAGCGACAAGCGAATTGTTGTAATCAAGCAACCAGTAGGTGTTGTTGCCGCAATAACACCATGGAACTTTCCGAATGCAATGATTGCACGAAAAGCTGCCGCTGCATTAGCTGCCGGTTGTACCTTCGTTGTCAGGCCCGCTTCGCTTACCCCTTTGTCAGCGCTAGCCTTGGCGGAGCTTTCAAAGCAAGCTGGTATACCTGACGGAGTCTTTAATGTCGTCGTTGGAACCGACTCACGTGCGATGGGGGAAGTGTTAACCACTCACCCTGATGTGGCTAAGTTTACTTTTACGGGGTCAACCGAAGTGGGTAAAGCTTTAATTAAACAATGTGCTTCTACGGTTAAAAAAGTATCAATGGAACTTGGTGGTAACGCGCCATTTATTGTTTTTGATGATGCAGATATTGACGCGGCGGTTCAAGGCGCTATCGCTTCAAAGTACCGCAATGCCGGTCAAACCTGTGTGTGTACTAATCGTATTTTGGTACAAGAAGCCGTTTTAGAAGCATTCACCCAAAAATTTGTAAAAGCGGTTAAAGCGTTGAAAGTAGGTAATGGTTTAGAGAATAACGTGTATGTTGGCCCTATGGTGTCTACTGCAGCTGTTGAAGATGTCGAGCAGTTAGTTGCCAAATCTCTTAATTCTGGTGCTAAATTACTGACAGGGGGACGATCTGAAATGGGTAATTGCTTTTACTTACCCACCGTTTTAGCTAATGTAACCAACGATATGGCAATTGCTGCCAATGAAATTTTTGGCCCTGTGGCGCCTATTATTAGTTTTAAAACAGAGAAAGAAGCCATTGAAATTGCCAATGATACCGAATACGGTTTGTCAGCTTACTTTTATGCCCGTGATATTGGACGTGTTTGGCGAGTATCAGAAGCATTAGAGTTTGGAATGATAGGTATTAACGAGGGCCTAATTTCTAACGCAGCCGCTCCCTTTGGTGGTGTTAAGCAATCAGGTGGTGGGCGAGAAGGCTCTAAATATGGCCTTGATGATTATCTAGAAATTAAATATCTTTGTATGGGCGGTATTTAATTTTCTGATTGTGTATTGGCCACTAAAGACTATTTTATTAAGTTGTTGGATTGATTAACGTTAAAAAATATTCTTTATTGGTTGAAATGTTGTCAATTTTAATGGGGTAATGAAGTATTTGGTTGAAGTAGTTTGCAAATTGAGATATTTGAAGGACTAATTTTCTGGCGTCGTTTATAAACATAGAACAAATTTGATTATCTTTGAGTTCTTCACGATTAATTTGAAATGGATATTGAGATGTCTCTGATATCCATAATGCACTTCTAAGTTTGGCTTGAATGAACTTCATTTCAGCGTTGGTAGCATTTAGTGTATTGGTCCATTTAATGACTTTTGATAGTTGGTCGTACAAATGATTACCATAGGCGTGTTGGTGCACTTTGGTTTGTATACTCTCTTGCATGATTGATAAGAGAGGCTTTTGTAATTGATAAGAATAAAGAGCACTTTTTTTTTGACTCGTTCTAAAGTCAAATCCTTCACCCAATAAACAAAGTTCTCCTATGGCAGTATTAATATTTTTACTTTTTTGAGTGATTTGTGAATATTGGTTCGCTATTTGTGAAATTTGAGCATACTCATGCATGTGTGTTAATTTTTTTGGATACCCAGAACCATCAAGCTTTTCTTCGTGCTGCTCTATGGACTCTAACACTAACTTATTTTCTAACCCCGCAATTTTAACAATTTCTTTGCTTAAAATAGGATGAACTAACTGGGCGTCTTTCATCTTTTTATTTAATCGGGCATAGCCTATATTTTCGAAAAACAGTACGGAGATTAGTTCAAATAATTCGTTTGCAGAATAGTTATTTGCTTTGCCAACATGAGTGCCAAAAACTAAGTTTAATAATGTATTCTCATAAGCTAGAGGGTTCAAATGTGAAAATATCTTTAGATGATCAACAATTTCTTTAGGAATGGAGTCCTGTTCTATATATTCAGAAATAGTTGCAAGTGTTCCTTTTAATTGAAAATTATTTAATACGGGGTTTTTTTTTGCAAGTTCTAGAATAGGACTTAATAAATCTTGGGTCGATTGTTTATGAGTAAGTGAAATAACATCTTCATGCCCTATAACGCCTTCTTTTTGTAAGTTCTCTAATCTTATTTTAATTTTATCTGTAATTTCAGTTCCTGCTTTTAAAAATACTCTTTTCCCTTGTGGATCCGTAATATCTTTACTGATCCCACATTTTATTCCTGAATTTAATATATGCGTTGAAAATTGTTTAGATGTTTCTTTCACCAGTTGGTTAATAACTTTCACATTCGATCCTTGAATTTATTATTGTCTACTGAAAATTTTATATAGTTAACTGTAGGAATGAATGTGTTTTTTTGCAAAGCAAGTTATTAAACCATTTATTACTAAGAAAGCTTACGCTAATATATAGTCAAAGTGCTATTATGGTTTATATTCAACTTTATTAGATTATCAATAAAATGTTAGTTTTACTTCCTAAGACAGGATGTAGTTTAACCTAGCCCGTACCACTTATTCTGGCGGTAACATATCACTGTTTGAATGAATATCCGATGACATCGTTGAAAAGGGATACAGTATTCGCCCTTATGCTTTGCCCAAAGATTTAACATGCTTGTTACGACAGCATATTATCGAACTTCCCACGGGTAAATTTAAACGTGCGGGTATAGGTTGAGCTAAAGGTCATATGATTAATGACTTTATTCGAACAGACGAAATTAGCTGGATAACTCATAACAATCTAGCAAGTTGTGCTTGGATAAACTGGACAGAATCACTACAGGCTTATTTGAATAGGCGTTTGTTTCTCGGTTTATTTTCTTTTGAAAGTCATTTTGCTCATTATGCCAAAGGTGATTTTTATAAGCGGCACAAAGACGCCTTCAAAGGTGAAGGTAATCGTGTGTTATCAGTAGTGGTATATCTCCATCAACAGTGGTCTGCAGATGATGGTGGCGAGTTAGTTATTTATGATAAAAAGTCTCGCATTTTTGCCGTTGTCGATAATAGTGAAATAAAGGTAATACCAAGCTTTGGCACAATAGTGATATTTTTAAGTGAAGAGTTTTCACATGAAGTATTACCCACAAAGCGAGACAGATACTCTATAGCAGGCTGGTTTCGTTTAAATAACAGCATTGCCAATAATATTGATCCACCAAGCTAATGAGAAACTAATGAAAATTCATGAGAGCGTAGCTATTGTCTAAAGTGATCCCCAAGTTGCATATTATCAGCGAATTACATGATATTAATCAGTTAATTATACCTTTAAAAGCTTTAGCTGATAGAGAAAGAGTCTCTATTTATGGTTTGACGGGCATGGTTTATACACCCTACATTGATGATTATATGCAGGAAAGTATAAAAAAAGCGGCGATACTCGCTTGCTTAAAAGAACAAGGCATATTGGCATTATCATCGGTAGAGCTAATCAGTGCAGTATTAGAGGGCTTATATAAAAGAGCTAAAAATAACGCGGTTGTTGAGTATGAAGGAAGGTTTTATCAGCGCCGATTTTCGCCATTAAAATTAAGTAAATCAGGTAAGGTTGTTCATAAATGGGCGAGATACTGGTTTTTACAATCACCTAATGGCAACGTTGACCCTCATTGGGAAAGTGAGGTTCGAGAGATCTGGCCTTCCTATTTTTTGATTAGAACAACCGATTTGTAAATAAAGGCGTCTCGTTTCTCGTCATTGATGTTACTTTTTGGCTGATCAACGACTAGTATTCATTAAATGCTCTTTGATAAACTAATTTATACTCATTAACCCGATTCCTCATCATAAAATAAAGCAAACTATTAAGGTTAATGATTTAAGCTTTTAATTTTTAAAAGAGATACTTACGCTTTTTACTTTGTTATTGGCGGTGTAAGTATTCATTTATTGATAACGCCCCCTTTTTTTAGGCTAAAAAACATTCTGTTTTATTTAAACAGATATTTAAAAAGCATTAAAGTATCGTGACAGTGGAACCAATATATATATACTTGATAAATCTATTATTCGTTATGGGTACATTTATTTAGCCTTTATTCGATAATATGCACTAAGATTTAACGAGTAACATTAACGAGTTATTGATTGGATCCCTTCTAATGTAATTCTGTTAAAAATATGAGGTACAACGATTAATGAGCAGTGTCATAAGTCCTCACTTAAAAAGATTTGAAAAGCAAATATTAAGCTTAGTTCCTTATGCCAGCAACGACAGATTAGAGTATCTTGTTAAAAAACTCCTACCTGAAGAAGATGCTAGTCGACACCTCGCTGTTAAGGATGAAATCAAAAAGCTTGCCAAACAAGCAACTAAATCTATTGATTTACGGTTGATTTTTTCTGACTGCGAAATGTTTGAACATAATAAAGTCAAACACTATCTTGACTGTGCAGGCTGGGAGTTATTCAACCAAAAACTTGTTGAATACCAAAATCTTTATACGACAGCGATGTACTATGAAGTTTATGAAGATGCTCAACTTAGGGCATCGAATAAAGATAAAAGTGTCAGTGGAGGGGAGAATGAAAATGAAAGTAAATTTTCAGAGTTTAGAATAGATAAAACTGAACCTAAACCCTTAGTTAATAAAAATAGAATAATTAACGAGTTAAAGAAGCTTAACTCTTCTTGTAAAGTCTTTATCAATCCAATTATGGGGATGACAACGCAAGGAAAAAAAGAAGTTGGTATTACCGCTATTATTGAAAAGATGAATAACCAAAAGGTTATTATTCAAACGTCACATGAATTAAAAAATGTAGATGTTAATAAAGTCTATTTATGGCTATTTGACCATCATACAGAAATCGATTTTACGGATGAACTTGAGCTTGGTTTTTTAATTATTGATAGCCAAAAATCTAAAGTGAATGATAGTTTTGAATATTTGTTAAAATTTTCAAGCCCACTAACCGATCAACAAATGCGTGTTTTATTCGCTCATTATTTACGACAAAAAAAACTTGCCATCGTAGGGCCGACAGAGCGCTTTATCACCCCATTATTTGATTCGGTAACGTCTAAAGGTTACGAGCAACTTTACTTAAATAAAACTCATGATATTCCGTTACTTTGCTATAAAAAAGATAAGATATGGCATGCTAAAGTAGCAATGAAAACCTCAGGTAATGACGAATTATGGAATTTTTTTAGCGATATAAAGCAGAATTTTCATTTACCTGTGCTGCTTGGGAATCAAGATATTCAGCAGGCGTTAAACGAAAGAAATACGGTTGATAAGTATGCTTTATTATTAAAATCTAGTCATAAAGGTAGTTTTACGTATTCACTTATTTGGTACGACGACTTTGTGAATAATAGAAGTGCTAAGTCTGTTTTTAATAATTTTTTCAAAAAAGGTCTTTTTAGGGTAGTCAAAATATCGTCGTCGTTTATTAATTCCGAAGAAGATGCTTATGTACCCTCTGCGTTACCCTGTCATGTTCATCCTAAAATGGCGGTATTAAATAGGGCGATCCCTAAAGCGGCTTTAGATATGATCAGTGATTGTGATCATATGATCACAATTTCAGATATTACCAGCCTTTATGAAACGATATATCAACCAGTGAATGGCAATATTACTGAATTAGAGGATTTATTACCCCTGCGTTATCAACTCAGCGCGATTGACTCACTTGATGACACTGAAATAGTAACGGCTGAAAATGATGACTTAAGAAGTGAGGATCGCTTCGTCTTAGCTTTTAAAATGGCAATTACACGTAGTAATAATGTCGTTACAAATATTCCGGGCATAACTAAAAATATTTCTGTACAAGGGCTATTAGTTAACTTGGTAAAAAAAACTAAATTTAAAGCAGGTGAAGAAATTGAAATTGAATTAATCGTACCTTTTAACGAACAAGAACGTTCATTTAAAAAACAAAAGTATGTTGTCCTAGGTTATGACAGTCATGGCGCAGTCAGGTTATTAATGAACACTATAGAGAGTAAGCATTTAGCCTGTAGAGCAATAAGAAAGTATATTTATCAGCATGTTGATACCCTTGAAGCCTGCGGAAAGCGTGGTAGTCGTATTTATGGCTTGCAAAAAGCGATGAGAAACATATATGCACATAATCACTTCTCTATTCCCTTTTACTTAAAAGCGACGAAGCACCAACAATATATCAATGCGGCGAGCTTTAGTGGTAACTCAGCACTCAAACATCTTATTTATAAAAACGAAAATAGTGAGGAGATTATCCTTAACTTGTTAAGTAATCAAAAATTTAGAGAGTCTTGTTTATCGATTATTGCGGTACTTGCTTATAAAAATTTATCAGCTCGCGCTTTTTATATCCTTGTGTTGCCTAAAGATAAAAATGAAAATGAAGAGTACTCATTCTGGTATCGTGATTTATCTGTATTAAAGAAGTCTAATCAACTAAAAGAATATACCAATAAAGTTTCTAGTCATGGTAAACCTGCAATTTTAAAAGTAGAACTGAAAAAAAGTGATAAAGTACAAAATATGTATTATCGTGACGAAATAAGTTACCTAAAAAGTTTAGATAAAGATTTGGCTCATGACCTTGAAATTCAGTTAGAAAGTACTATTGGTATAGGAGAAGTAACTGATTTAACTGACATCGCCATCAAAATGATCAGCAATACAAAATAAAATAATTATAACCCACCAGTATATGTCTCCTGCTTTTTATGACAATAAATTTCCTGTGTTTAGCTTGTTCACTTCATTACTATTACTTTTAGTCATTGCTTATTATCTTGCAGGTAATAAAGCACAGATGTATTTAAATTGTACTTATATATTGATTGAAGTCTGCTATTAGCAGATGTTTGACCTCAAGCAACCTAAAAGGTTATGGTCTGTCTATAGCGAATAACGTGCTGTAATATTTAAAAATGTGTTTATTAATAGCGACACCTAATAAAGAAGACCCTGAGGTAAAAAAGTGAATATAGATAAATTTAATATCCCAACGAAAACACTCATAACGGTAGCGATTGCAGCAAGCCTATTTTTTAGTTCTGTATATACAGTAAATGAAGGTCACATCGGTATTGTTAAACGATTTAGTGAAGCCAAAGAGCAAGTTAACCCGGGTCTGCATTTCAAAGTTCCTTTTATTGATAGTGTTGAAGAAATAGAAGTCAGAACACGTAAAAACGAAGAAAAAATGGCATCAAGCACCAAAGAGCAAATGCCGGTAACAGTTATTGTTTCTGTTAACTGGACGGTAGATAAAACAGCTGCTCTTGAGCTTTTTCGTCAATATGGTGGTTTAAAGCAATTTGAGAATAGAATTCTTGATCCGCGCTTTAGATCCGCTACCAAAGACGTTATCCCTCAGTATGATGCAGAAAAATTAATACAAGATAGAGCGAGTGCAATACAGGCAATTGAAGCGAGTTTTATCGAAGAAATGAAAGATTTCCCCGTTACTGTTGATAACATTCAAATTGAAAATATTCAATTACCGACTAAGTACTTAACCTCTATTGAAACTAAGCAAACAGAAAAAAATCTAGCTGATGCGGAAAAACATAAACTAGCTCGTCAAAACTTAGAAGCGCAACGTGATGTAAACACGGCTAAAGCTAAAGCTGATGGTATCAAATTAGTTGCTATAGCAGAGGCTGAATCAATTCGAATTAAAGGTTTAGCTGAGGCAGAAGCGATTACCGCTAAAGCTAAAGCGTTGGGTAATAATCCTTTAATTGTTAAACTCACCGAAGCGCAAAACTGGGATGGAAAGCTTCCAGCGACAATTCTAGGCAGCAGTAATATGCCAATATTGGACATGAGAGCAAAATAAAGGTGATGTCAGTATAATATAAGCCGCTTAATTGCGGCTTTTTTTATCCTGTCAGAGTTACTTTTCAAAGGTTAGTGAACAGGTAAATAATGGCCTCAGTTTACCACCTAACGAAGGATAAAATTATGTTACTTCAAAAATGAAATCGCTACTTTGTATTGATGTTTTGTAAAAAATGAGACAATTTCGAGTTTTGAGTGAGCCCTGCAAAAATCGCTTATCAGTCCTTGAAGACGCTGATGGCTAATAACACATAAATTGGATGCCTTTACTGATCTAGGATTGATGGTTGAGGCGTATAGAACGTAAATAATTATTAAATTAACAAGGTTATTATGGATTCATTAACACAAGTTGTCTTGGGTGGCGCGGTCGGTTATGCGGTATTAGGCAACAAAGTTGGCCATAAAGCTGCTATTTATGGCGCTATTTTAGGGACTTTACCTGACTTAGACGTGTTTCTCCCATACAGTGGTGAAGTAGAAGCCTTTACCTACCATCGAGGGTTTAGCCATTCGCTATTAGTACATTTGCTAATCAGCCCTTTTATTGCCTGGTTACTCATTAAATATCATCAAACTACTGCCATTTACAAAAATAAATGGTTCTGCTTGGTTTTCCTTTGTTTATCTACCCATGGGATTTTAGATAGCTTTACCGTTTATGGTACACAATTGTTGTGGCCAATTACTGAGTATCCCTTTGCGGTTTCTAATTTGTTTATTATTGACCCCATGTATACCTTGCCACTATTGTTGTCGTTTATTGTTATTTTTCTGCCTAGTGTTAAGCCTACAAGTGCCTCAAAAATTAATCATTGTGCACTAGTCATAAGCAGCCTTTATATTTGTTGGTCTTTGATGGCAAAAT
Source organism: Colwellia sp. MB02u-14 (assembly GCF_014076915.1). Classification (NCBI taxonomy): domain Bacteria; kingdom Pseudomonadati; phylum Pseudomonadota; class Gammaproteobacteria; order Alteromonadales; family Colwelliaceae; genus Colwellia; species Colwellia sp. MB02u-14. The sequence goes on along the minus strand of NZ_JACGUX010000062.1, from coordinate 110,212 downwards.
TTTATATAGACGAGAAAGTAGCAGTAGCCCTAAACGATAAGCAAATAAAAGCAGATCATTATTTGAGTACACCAGCACCTTTTTCCACCTTACTTTGGCGAATATTGGTGATGTCGGATGGTCAATATTACGAGGGTTATGTCTCGGTGTTTGACTCGGCATCGGATGTGAGTTTAGTGGCCTATAATTCTTCAGATCTTTTGCTTATAAATCTTCAAGACGACTGGAATGTACAGAGGCTTCAATGGTTCACTAAAGGCTTCTATTCTGTGAAAGAAGAAGATCACAATATTGTTTTATCTGATTTACGTATGGGGGCAGAGTGTAGCTATGTATTCAATTTTATTGTCGGCGCACAAACAAGTACTGGAATTGTTAAGAGTGATATTGAAAAAGTAAGTGATAGACCTGATTTAAGTATGCTTGGCCGTGTTTGGGATAGAATTTTGGATCCTTCAGTATCATTGGCTCCCGTAAAGAAAAACGGTGTGTGTGCCAATAGGGAAAGTTAATTTTATAAGGAAGTTTATAATACGGGAATGTTTAATTATCTATATACCCGTTCCATACTTTATAAAGTCATTACCATCATATAATTATGATTTTAAACATATATTTATTAATAAAATGAATATTTACTTGGAATAGAATTATTGATATTTAACATGTGATTTTTTAAGAGGGAAATTACGAACTTCGGTAAAATGTTTTTATACTTAAACGTAGTTGGTTGTTGGAGCCCATATCTTTAAGAGGGAACTGACGAACTGATATTATACTTATATCTTAAATTGGTTGCGGGAGCCAGATTTGAACTGACGACCTTCGGGTTATGAGCCCGACGAGCTACCAGACTGCTCCATCCCGCGTCCGAATGACCTACAATAAGTAGGAAGCCCTAAAGGTTTTAATTCTCTTTAGAAGAATTGGTTGTGGCAGCCCATATCTTTGAAGAGTGAACTGACGACCTGATTTTATACTTATATCTTAAGTTGGTTGCGGGAGCCAGATTTGAACTGACGACCTTCGGGTTATGAGCCCGACGAGCTACCAGACTGCTCCATCCCGCGTCCGAATGGTTTAAATACTTCCGATAAAGGATTTACTTAAACAAGCCATAACTGTTTTAATTCGTGTTATTAACGAATGCATTTCAAAAACATCTGCCCTTGAAAGCGAGGCGTATCTTAAGGATAGTTACATCATATTGCAAGGCGTTTCTTTAACATTTTTACATCTATCAAAAAACGCCTTTAAATTGCCCTAATTGTAGACTAAAAGCTGCTTTAATGACCTTTTATTACAGGTCAACACCGTTATTGAAAATATTTTAAAATATATATCGGAGAATATGAGTGTTTTATACATGTCTCTATATAAGTAGTTAACGTCTTTGTTTATAATCGCGGTCATAAATCGGTCTGGAAAACACTCATGCAGCAATTTTTAGCATTAACATCTCCTGGTATAGAAATTTTATTAGCCCAAGAGCTAAAAGATTTAAAAGCATCACAAGTCGTGCAAAAGCCTGAAGGCGTATATTTTACAGCGACAATTGAAGAAGCGTACAAAATTTGCCTTTATTGTCGTTTATCAACGCGAATTTTATTAAAGCTTGCCGAAGGCGATGCTATGAATAAAGACCAGTTGTTTGCAACAGCAACAACCGTTAATTGGTCAGAGCAATTTTCGAGTAACCATACCTTTGCTATTGATTTTGTCGGTTCAAGTGATGAAATTAGAAATACACAATTTGGCGCACTGACTATAAAAGATGCTTTAGTTGATCATTTTCGTGATCAAGGCATGGACAGACCTTCTGTTGATAAAAGCGCTCCGGATATTAGTTTCCAAGCACGTTTGTTAAGAGATAACGTCGTTATTTATCTCGATTTTTCAGGGCGTAGTTTATTTAAGCGAGGTTATCGTGAACATTCTGGTGCAGCACCATTAAAAGAACATTTAGCTGCTGCTATTATTACCCGTTCAGGTTGGTTAGACGATACATCTAAGCCGCTTGTTGATCCAATGTGTGGCTCAGGAACTATTTTAATTGAAGCGATAATGATGGCAGCTGACTATGCACCAGGTATCGACAGAGTAAAGTGGGGCTTTGATTGTTGGTTAGGTCATCAACTTTACCCGTGGCAAGCACAGTTGACACAAGCTAAACAAAAATCACATTTAGGCCTTGAGCAATTAAAGACGAAGGTTTTTGGTATAGATATTGACAGTCGAGTGATAAATACCGCACAAGTTAATGCGCGAAATGCTGGTGTACAGAAATTTATTGAGTTTTCATGTAAAGATATTAATGCGCTTAATAATGGTTTTGGTCACAACGGAACGTTTTTACTTAACCCTCCTTATGGCGAACGTATTGGTGAATTACCTGAGCTTGTAGAAAACTTTGTTTTATTAGGTCGTAAACTTAAAGCACAGTTTGTTGACTGGCGTATTGCAATTTTAACAGCGAATGTTGAATTGCTTTCTATGATGAAACTTGCCAGTCATAAACGCTATAAATTTAAAAATGGTCCTTTAGATTGTCAGTTAGCACTTTATAACGTTGATGAAAAACAAGCTTCAGGGCAAAGCAATGATGCCGAGTTTGAAGATAAAGATTCAGATTTTGGCAACCGTTTATTGAAAAATAAAAAGAATTTAAAAAGTTGGCTTAAAAAAGAGCATATTGAATGTTACCGCTTATACGACGCTGATATTCCAGAATATAATGTTGCGGTTGATGTTTACGGTGACTACTTAGTTATCCAAGAATATTCAGCACCTAAGATTATTGAAGAAAGTAAAGTAGCTAAACGTTTGCAAGAAGTTATTTATTTTGCACCTAAGGTACTTGGCGTACCTACCGATAAAGTCATATTAAAAACCCGTGCTAAGCAAAAGGGTAGCGACCAATATCAGCGTGTTGATCAAAGTAAGCAGTCAATGATTATTACTGAACATGGCGCAAAATTAAAAATAAACCTGTGGGATTATCTCGATACCGGCTTATTTTTAGATCACCGTAAAACAAGACAAATTGTTGCTCAAAAATCAAAGAATAAAACATTACTCAATTTGTTTGCCTATACCGGTTCTGTTTCCTTACAAGCAGCACTTCATGGTGCAGCAACAGTTACAACTGTTGATATGTCGAATACTTATTTGAATTGGGCACAAGAAAACTTTGCGCTAAACAAATTGTCTGGTCATAAGTACCAATTTATTCAAGCAGATTGTTTAACGTGGTTAAAAGAACACAGAAGCACTTACGATGTTGTTTTTGTTGATCCGCCAACTTTCTCAAATTCAAAACGTATGGAAGACAGCTTCGACGTACAAAGCGATCATGTTTCACTTATCACTGACGCGATGAAATGTGTTGCTGAAAATGGTGAGCTGATTTTTACCAATAATAAGCGAAACTTTAAAATGGATTTCGACGCAGTAGCCGCTTTAAACTTTGAGGTTAAATCAATCTCTGAGTTAACGCGTGATAAAGATTTTCAGCGCAATAAGCATATTCATAACAGTTGGTTAATTACCCGTAAAAAAGTTAATAAATAATGACCGTATTATTTCACTTATATAGTAGTGAAGGTTGCCACCTTTGTGAGCAAGCTTTAGCACTAATCGCTAATATCATTCCCGAACACCAACTTAGGGTAGTAGATATTATTGATGGCGATGAAGGAAGTGAAAATAACTTAGTAAAATTATACGGTGTTCATATTCCCGTATTAGAGCGTCTGAGTGACAATACAACGTTATTCTGGCCTTTCGAACAATCACAAGTAGTAGAGTTGAGATAGCCCATGGAATTAATCCGAATAGCTCAAGGCGAATTAGCCTTTGGTGAAGACAGTATTTTAGACAAATCAGACTTGACCGTAAAAACGGGTGAAAGAGTGTGTTTAGTTGGTAAAAATGGCGCAGGTAAGTCGTCATTAATGAAAGTGTTAATGGGTAAGCAAAACCTTGACGATGGTCAAATACTGATGTCGAGCAATATTAAGTTAGCGATGTTAGAACAAGATCCACCAGAGTCATCTGACATGAGCGTTTTTGATTATGTTGCTCAAGGTGTTGCAGAAAATGCAGAATTGATTAAGCAATATCATCATATCATTCATATTATTGGCGAAGACCCTTCAGAGAAAAATCTGAATAAGTTATCGAATGTTCAACAACAGCTTGACCAAGCTAATGCTTGGCAAGACGAACAGCGTATCGATAAAGTATTAACCACGTTAGCGTTAGAAGCTGACAAAATGATTTGCGACCTTTCGGGTGGTTGGTTAAGAAAACTTGCACTCGCTAAAGCTTTAGTCAGTGAACCTGATGTGTTATTACTCGATGAGCCTACTAACCATTTAGATATTAGTAGTGTGTTGTGGTTAGAGCAGTTCTTGAAAGACTTTAAGGGCACGATCATATTTATTAGCCACGATAGAGCATTTATTCGTGGTTTAGCAACCCGTATTTTAGACTTAGACCGCGGTCAATTAGTGAGCTACCCAGGTAACTATGATCTTTATATCGAACAAAAAGCCCATGACTTAGAAGTTGAGTCTACACAAAATGCGCTTTTTGATAAGCGCTTAGCTGAAGAAGAAGTATGGATAAGACAGGGTGTTAAGGCGCGTAGAACCCGAAATGAAGGTCGAGTTCGCTCTCTAGAAAAATTACGTGTTGAACGCCAAGAGCGTCGTGAAGTTAAAAAGCAGGGTGATATTAATATATCAACAGGCGATCGCTCAGGTAAGTTAGTGTTTGAATGTGAAAACTTACATATGGCTTTTGGCGATAAAACCATTTTCAATGATTTAGATTTATTGATTACTCGTGGTGATCGTTTAGCACTTATTGGCGCAAACGGCACGGGTAAGTCAACATTAATTAAATTAATCATGGAACAGCAGCAACCATCGTCTGGAAAAATGCGAGTAGGTGTTAATTTAGATGTTGCCTATTTTGATCAACATCGTGATGCATTAGACTTGAATATGACTGTTCAAGATACTGTTGCTGAAGGTAAACAAGAAGTGACTGTTAATGGCGTAACACGTCATGTATTGGGGTACTTGCAAGATTTCTTATTTAGTCCAAAACGTGCTCGAACTCCTGTAAGAGCATTATCAGGTGGTGAGAAAAACCGCCTGTTATTAGCCCGTTTATTTTTAAGACCCAGCAACTTACTTATTCTCGATGAGCCAACTAACGATCTAGATATAGAAACTTTAGAATTATTAGAAGAAGTCGTTGCAAATTATGCAGGAACCGTTATTTTAGTTAGCCATGATCGTGATTTTGTTAATAATTGTGTAAACACTTGCCTTTACTTTGATGGAAGTGGTCAAATAACAAATATTGTCGGTGGTTATGACGATGTTGATAGTTATTTAGTTTACAAAGCTGAGCAGCGTAAGCAGTTAGCAGACGGTGTAAAAACAGCACCGACTTCAGCTAATGAAAGTAAGCCAGCTGTTAATGTGTCAGCTAAAAAAAAAATGTCGTTCAAAGAAAGTCGTGAATTAGAAGCGCTACCTGAACAAGTTGATGAGCTTGAATTATTAATTAGTTCACTGCAAGAACAGGTAAATGATGCTAACTTTTTTGCCCAAGATAGTGATAAAACAAAAAAAATATTGAACCAGCTTGAAGAAAGCGAGTCAAAACTCGAAATCGCTTTCGCAAGATGGCAAGAGCTAGATGAATTATAACAAGAAATGAGAGTTAAGTAGTTATATGAACAAATTTGTAAAATCGGTATTAGTGTTAGGCATTAGCAGTACTTTAAGTGTATCAATGACACATGCAGCTAAATATGAAGTTATCGATAAAGGTGGCATTAACATAGTTAAATATAGTTATGCTCAGCAAGAAAACAACCAAAGTCAAATGGCTATTTCTGGCTCAGATCTTTATAATTTCCCTGTGCAATTTCAATATTTCGATGAAGTAGATTTTGACAATATTGTAAGGCTAGCGGATCTGCAGTATGAAAATGTTTACGCCTTAAATAATATTGAAGATGAAATTGCTTTAAGAGCGGGCACGCCTACTGCAAACGATTTATCTTGGGTTGTTCAATTTTTAAATAGCCAAGCCAGTAGTAGCTTGTATCAAAAAATTGGGGGCATTGTAGCGATGCGCAACTTAACAGGTAATGCCGGTGATACTGAAGATTTTGTTGTATTTGACCAAAACTTTCCTGATACCACAACGTTAACACGCTCAACGGTTAATTTTGTTAATGGTATTACTAATGACGGATGGATTTACGGTAATGGCTCTGCGCCATATATCCCAGTAGATTTTACTGAGAGCGATGGTGATGAAGTTGTGCATTGGGTGCGTGATTTCACTACTCGTGCTTTCTTTTCTCCTGATGCGGGTGAAACTATTATTGAATTAAAGCCACCTACGGAAGATGATAGTATTGCTGAAAACTTACGTTTTGGTGGGGAGTCTGCGATATTAGATATTAGTGAATCTTTATTTGCTGTCGGCTATGCAAGTACCAGCATTGATCAAAATGCCATTGATTTTATCACTGATGAAACAGGTGGTTGTGCTGATCCTAACATACTTGACGATGTTCCTTTTAAGGTGTGTATTCAAGGTGCTATTGATAGCATGTACAATACTGAAGCTATTTTGTGGACACTCAGTGCCGATGGTCCTACCTCGTCAAAAACTTTAGGCCACTTAGTTACTCCAAACCTCGAGGATGAACGTGAATTTGTTAATTACGCCCAAGCGATAAACAATCAAGGTGTCGCTGTAGGTTTTGCTCACGGATGGTGGGATGAAACTGAAACCGAACCAAGTACTAATGAACAACGTCAACTTTATGCAGTTGTTTATAAAAATGGTCAAGTAAAAGATTTTACTGAAGACCATAGCGAATTTTTTGATTCTCGCGCATACGGTATAAATAACGCAGGTATTGCTATTGGCCATGTTAAAACGTTTGTAAATGGTAGTTTACGGACTAAATTTTTCCATGTAGACACCAACGATTTTGATGGTGTTATGGCAATGATAAGACCGGATGATTTCTTTAAAGGTTCATCAAGCACTGCTCGTGCGATTAATGAAAACGGTATTATTGTTGGTGAAGGTGAAGTTGAAACGCATAATGACAGTGCAAATGCTCCTCGTCGTAAACATGCTTTTATGTATGATATTGGCAGTAAAAAGTTTACTGATCTTAATGATTTCTTAACCTGTGCGTCTGATTACACGATTATTGAAGCCCGTGATATTAACGACAACAATGAAATAGCAGCTTCTGCTTTGATTAAAGTTCCGCGTCTTGATTCTAAAGGTCAACCGGTAATTGATACAACAACAGGCGAACAGCTTGTCGAAGATGTGGTTCGTGCTGTTACGTTGAAACCTATAGCGGGTGAGATTGAAGACTGTTCAGCCGTTGAAGAGAAAGTAGAAAGAGAAGGCGCCAGTTTAGGTTTTTTTAGCTTTTTTGCTTTATTAACTTTTGGCTTTACACGTAGGTTTTTTACAAAAAACTAAGTTTAGCTTTAAAATATCTTATGAGGTCTAGATTAGTGATTAATCTAGACCTTTTTTATGCGACACTATTAACTAAAATTTTTACCTTAATCGAAAAATTCACATGAATATCTCTGAAGAAGAAAGAAATGCTGTTTATAAAACTATCTTTTCCCGTCGTGATGTTCGAAGCGACTTTATCAACGAAACAATTCCTGAAGATGTTTTAAAGCGCGTATTAACGGCTGCTCATCATGCTCCTAGTGTTGGTTTTATGCAACCGTGGGACTTTATTGTTATAAATGACAATGAGACAAAACAGCAGATTAAAAATGGCTTTGATCAAGCAAACTTAGCTTCAAAAGCAATGTTTACTGATAATAAGCAAAGGCAGTATCAAAAATTTAAACTTGAAGGTATTTTAGAAGCACCGATTGGTATTTGTGTCACTTGCGATAGAGAACGAAATGGTCCGGTAGTTTTGGGGAAAACCATCAAACCTGAAATGGACTTATACAGTGCGGTTTGTGCAATACAGAATTTATGGCTTGCCGCCAGAGCTGAAAATTTAGGTATGGGCTGGGTAAGTATTATCGAAGACAACATTCTAAGAGACGCTTTAAATATACCTGAAAAAATCGAAATTATTGCCTATTTATGTATTGGCTATGTCACACATTTTAAGGATAAACCTGAGCTAGAAAGTGCAGGGTGGTTGCCAAGACGTACAGTCGATAAAGCAATACACTATAATAAATGGTCAGCCGAAAAAATTTAACATTAAAAATTGGAGCACATCATGGCAGAAGAAACTATATTTTCAAAAATAGTCAGACAAGAAATACCAACCAACTTACTCTATCAAGATGACCTTGTTACTGCATTTAGAGATATAACACCAAAAACAAGTACACATGTTCTTATTATTCCCAATAAATTAATTCCTACGATTAATGATGTAACCGAAGATGATGAACTCACTTTAGGTCGAATGATCACTGTAGCCAAAAAAATTGCCAAAGAAGAAGGCATTGCAGAAGATGGTTACCGTCTTATTATTAATTGTAACGAACATGGTGGCCAAGAGGTTTACCATATTCATATGCATTTAGTGGGTGGGCAGCATTTGGGTAAAATGTTAGCAATATAAACACTCTCTTTATTTTATTTAAAATAAATGAGATAAGTCGCTGAAATGCTACGCTCAATGGCAATGCGTGAAATGCAAAGCTACCCCATAATTATCGTAATATATTCTATTGGTTATACTGTGTGAATTGGAAAGAATTATTAGAAAACAAAAATCGACTGTTTTGGCTGGTACATAGCTCAAGTTGGTTTGGTTTTGCTTTAGTACATTATTTAGGGTCATTGTTACATGATCCTCGCGATATCTTTGTCGTTATTATTTTTTTAAATGCTTATGCCGGCTGGCTCTTTACTGTACCTCTACGGTATCTTTATCGGAAAGTTTGGAATTTTAGCCCCGCAAAAATAGCGGTTATTGTTATCGTTGCGTCTTATCTGGTGGGTGTTCTTTGGCAAGTTGTTAAAAATATTAATCATTGGGAAATATATAAACACGGTTACCGCCCTGATTTTTGGCTGTATTACACAACAAACAGTGTTTATTCATTTTTTATTATTTTGAGCTGGAGTGGTTTATATTTCGGTACCAAATATTATCAAATGCTACAAAAAGAAAAACAAAATGTATTAGAAGCGAATAGTGTTGCTCATCAAGCTCAGCTTAAAATGCTACGCTATCAATTAAATCCACACTTTCTCTTTAATACCCTTAACGCAATTTCGACCCTTATTCTGGTGCAAGAAAATAAAATAGCGAATGGTATGGTGACTAAATTAAGTGAATTTTTACGTTACTCTCTTGATAAAGACCCAATGAAAAAAGTCACTTTAAATAGCGAATTACAAGCACTTAAATTGTATTTAGATATAGAAAAAGTACGCTTTGAAGACCGATTGTGCGTAGAATTTATTGTTGCTGTCGACTGTGAAAGTGCATTAGTACCTAGTATGATATTACAACCGATTGCTGAAAATTCGATTAAATATGCTATTGCTTCTCAAGAAGATGGTGGCACAATTAAAGTAACCGTAACGCGCTTTGCTAATGACTTGCTATTAGAACTTGCAGACAATGGGCCCGGTGCTGAAATTAAAAATGGTAATTTATACCGTGAAAATGGCGTTGGCCTTGCTAACAGTCGTGAAAGATTATCAGCATTGTATGGTAATGATTTTTCTTTGGTTGTTGCCAATAATAAACCAAAAGGTGTTAAAGTGAGCATCCGAATGCCCTATGAACTAGAGACAAAGACATGACAATGCTTCTTTCAACAATCATTGTTGATGATGAACCTTTAGCAAGAAAAGGTCTTGCAGTAAGATTAGCTGATCACAAAGACGTTGATATTGTTGCACAATGCCATAATGGTCGTGAGGCACTCGAAGCAGTCCGTGCCTATGAGCCTGACTTAATGTTTCTTGATATTCAAATGCCTGGGCTCAATGGTTTTGAAGTTGTACAAGCTATTATTGAACAAGGTTTAAAATTACCAATAGTTATTTTCGTTACCGCATTTGATCAATATGCATTAAAAGCATTTGAAGTTCATGCACAAGACTACCTGTTAAAGCCTGCTGACGAAGCTCGCTTAGCTGAGTCGATGAACAAGGTACGACAGAGACTTATCAGTACAGAAAATGCGGTACATAAATCTAAACTTATTCAGTTAGTGAGTGATGTCACCGGTAATGACTGTGAAAAAATTCTAGAAGAGTTAGCAAACAATCAGCCCGTAAGCTTATCGTCTTATTCTGATATTTTGGCTATTAAAGATGCTGGAGAAGTTAGCCGAGTTCCCGTCAAAGATATCTTATGGATTGATGCTGCAGGTGACTACATGTGTGTTCACACGGATACTACCACGCATATTTTACGTAAAACAATGAAACAGCTTGAAGAAATTTTAGACCCTAAACAATTTGTTCGTAGTCATCGCTCTACCATTGTTAATAAAAATTATGTGGATAAATTTTGTAGCCAACTTAATGGCGAATATTATTTAGTGATGAGTAACGGTAAAGAATTAAAAGTGAGCAGAAGTTACAAAGAAAAGGTTAAATACGCGGTAGGGATATAAGCTCAACAATAAAATATAGCCTCGACTTCCCCTAAAAAAAGGCCCTTCATTTTAAAAGGGCCCGATAACAAAACCTGATGTTAACACCAAATTATTTATACTTACTGATGTTTTATAGCACTTGTTGGGTAGCCAAAGAGTACCTTCATTTTAGCTTTGAAGCCTTTAGCATTAAGTGTAGTTTTAATTAAGTAACGCCATTGATGAAAGGTGATCGTCAACGGGTTATTACTCTTCAATTGTCCGACAATGCCATATTTACAAGGTTTTAATGGCTCTTCTTCAGCATAAGTACCAAATAATTTATCCCAAATAATAAGCACGCCTGCAAAGTTTTTGTCTAGGTAACCTTTGTTTATTGCATGGTGAACCCGGTGATGGGATGGGGTATTAAATATTTCTTCAAACCAACCTAACTTATTTACTATTTGTGTATGAACAAAAAATTGATAAGCCAAATTAAGTGCGACGACGGTAAATACCGTAATAGGGTCAAAACCTATTAGTATCATTGGCAGCCAAAATAACCACATGCCTGCAAGTGGGTACATCAAGCTCTGCCTAAAGGCGGTGGAAAAGTTCATTTTGGTAGAACTATGATGCACTACATGTGCTGCCCATAACCAATGAATATGGTGTGATGCTTTATGAAACCAATAATATAAAAAATCTTGTAATATAAATGCAGAAAATACACTCAAGACTGTAAGTTCTATGTCGAATACCCGATAGGTATAAAGCCAATAAAAAAAAGGCATTAATACCAGTAAGGCAACGGCATCCGCACCTTGATGCATAAGGGCGAGAACGGTATTGGCTAAGCTGTCTTTTATATCGTAATAGCGGCGATATTTAATAAATTCAAAACTAACAAAAACAATAAAAATCGGACTCAGTGCAAGCAAAATAATTTCTATTGTCATAGGGTCTTGCCTTTGAAGTGAAGCGCTATTTTTTTAAGAGCTTGAGTGACATCTTTTTTAATAAAAAAGCTCAGCACAAAACTCGGTAGCCACCAGGGAGCTTTACAACTTATATGGTAGGTAACTTCAGTTGTTGGGATAGCCGTTACCTTATTTAAGCAAAAATAAATATCGCCACGGTGGTCGCTAACCGGTTTATTTCCGACTATTTTGTAGTGAATATGTTGGTTATCAGCACTCATTATCTCTTCTTTAAATTTAACACCGAGCATACTTATCTGTCTAATAGCGCCTTTTCCACCTTTTATTTCGCCATTATTTTGGTTTTTTATCAGTGAGAAGTCCGCATCAAAAAAACGATTCAACTGATCATGTTCCAGCAAGATAGTACTTACTTGTGAAGGCGAAGCGATAACGTTCTGTTTTAAGGTTATTGATATCATTTTTATAACGACAACTATCTATAGTTTTCACTAGTATATAAAAAACTTCCGTGGCAGACTTGCTTTTACACGACCATTTTTTAGCTTTAGGCGACAAATGAACACACTTGCCGATCATTACTTTTCAAGAGCCTAGATTACCTTGAAACTCTAGGGCTGAAAAGTCAGCGTGTTTTGCTCGCTATTAATTTTACAGAATACTCCAATAAACAGACACATCAGCTAGCCCCGCGTATTAGTTTAGCGAGCTATAATGCACTTCTTGAGTATGCCCAACAGACCTTAGGTGAGCCATTATTTGGTTTCATGCTAGGTCAACAAATTCGGACTGCTGATTTTGGTGTACTGGGCTATCTAATAGAATCGAGTAATAACTTAGCGAGCGCAATTACAGCGCTTCTTAATTATGACAGTTTGGTTGCAGACATAGGAAAAGCACAATTTGAACAGCAAGAAGATTTTGCTGTTATTCGTTGGTTGCCTGACCCAAATTGTAACCCACAGGTGGTGCTTCGTAATATGACCGCTTGGGTAGGTGTTATTCGTCAATTACTTAACCTGCAGTTATCACCCAGTTGTATTTTTTTTACGCACGCTTGGCATGGTACTGAGCAATTAAGACTCTCTAATTGGTTTAAATGCCCGGTTGAAACGAATGCTCAATACAATCAAATAACATTCCCTAGCAGTTATTTAGCGTTGCCCTTTAAAACTGACAATACACACATTAACCAAGCGCTCAAACAAGTATCGGCACAGCAACTTTCGCGCTTTAAAAGCCAACAACGATTAACTGAAAAAATCAACCATTTACTGATGGCCAAACATGATTTAGACGACTGTAGCTTATTACGTACAGCAAGTGCATTAAACATGACTTCTAGAACAGTTCAGCGCTACTTAAAACAAGAAGAAACCTCTTTCGTTAATTTACTTGAATACGAACGAAAAAGACGACTGTTGCTGTACATAGGAAAATACCCCTTAAGCATCATCGCAAATAAACTAGGCTTTAACGACCAAAGTTCTTTTAATCGTGCATTTCAACGTTGGTATGGGTGTAGCCCATTGTATTATCTTAAGCATAAATTAATAGTGTAGCTAATGCTTAGCTGTTAAAAAAACCTTTGAGATAATAAGAGTTAAACATCACTCTAAGGAACCGCTTGTCTTAGATACCGGCTTGGACCTTATATTAAAAATATTACTTTTTGTTACATGTTGACTAGTTGATTAAGACTCTCTAAATTAGTGACGTATCAAATTTGCACGTAAATAGTGTCGGTTTTTTCGGGTTTTATTACGGAGCATTAAACATTATGGAAGATATAGGGAGGTTTATCATTATTCAATAAAACGTAAGGTATATAAATGAATTATAAAAATAATATGGCAGCTTTATTACTCTGCACTGTTAGTCACTATGCTACGGCAGATGTTACTAATGGTAGTTTTGAAACATGGCTCACTGGCTCTCCTTCGGGCTGGACCACTATTGATTCTGGTATAGGTGTCAACAAGAATACCCGTATCGTTCAAGAAGGTTTGAGCTCCGCTGAAATCACGGTCAATACAAGCACTCAAGGTTCAACCGACATGCAACAGCTTGTTAGTGTTGTTTCAGGTCAAAGTTATGACTTTTCTGTTTGGATATACCACACAGAAGGCAGCATTAAAGCGCGTTTGTACATTGATGGCTATCAGGCCTATTCTGATGAAAGTTTGGTTAATCAATGGCAAAAAATCACCTATAACTACACTGCAAGTGCCACGTCAGATATTGCTGTTGGCCTACGCTTCTATGACCTTGCTGGTTTTGATGGCTCTGAAATTGTTTATGTTGACTATTTTCAACCAACCCAAGCATCAGGTAGTAACAGTTGTAGTAGCAACGATGTTGTTTTTAGTTTAACGACAGACAACTACGGCTATGAAACTAGCTGGTCCTTAACCAACAAGAGTAACCAACAAGTTGCGAGTGGTAATAATTACGAAAGCTCAACAAGCTATAATGAAAGTTATTGTTTAGTTGATGGTGATTATACCTTCATTATTGATGACAGTTACGGTGATGGCATCTGTTGCACCTATGGCAATGGCTCTTATGAATTTTCTCTTGCGGGTACCTCATTAATAAGTGGTAGTGACTTTAGTTCGAGCGAAACTAAAAGCTTCAGTTTAGGCAATACGGGTAGTGTAACGGGCAACTATGTTGGTACTTATTATGATGGTATTACAGCATCAGCCGGTTATCCCTTAAAAACACAGCTTTATAATCTAATTAAAGACCACGCAAACCAAGGTTATTCAGCACTATGGACCTTCTATGAAAACCATTCACTGGATGTTTATTTTGAAAATGATGGTTCAATTTTAGATATCTATTCTGAGGATCCTCTGTCAGCCGACAATTATAGCTTTACTAAGATTACTGATCAGTGTGGTAACTATAGTGGTGAGGGGGGCTGTTATAACCGAGAACATACGTTCCCTAAAAGTTGGTTTGGTGGCAAGGTTGAACCGATGAATTCTGATGTCCATCACATTTATGCAACCGACGGTTTTGTTAACTCAAAACGTGGTGGTTTTCCTTTTGGTGAAGTGGCATCGGCATCTTTTACTTCAACTAATAACAGTAAACTTGGCTCTTCAACAACAACGTTAGGCTATAACGGTACTGTCTTTGAACCGATTGACGAATTTAAAGGTGATTTAGCGCGCGCACAATTTTATATGGCAACGCGATATGAAAATTTGATTAGTAGCTGGCAGAATAATTCAGTTTATGGTGATGCTATTTTAGATGGTAGCAGTAACAGAGTATTTGAATTGTGGCAATTAGACATGTTAATGCGCTGGCATACCAATGACCCTGTCAGCCAAAAAGAAATCGACCGTAATGAGGCTGCACTTGGGCATCAAGGAAATCGTAACCCTTTTGTTGACCATCCTGAGTATGTTGACCGTATTTGGGGAAGTAATTAAAAGGTTTTCTCTATGAAATATTCGACTTAGAAAATAACATAAGGCATTTTATCAAACGGTGAAATGCCTTCCTATTTAGTGATGCCACAACCTTTAAGAATGATCTGAGTGAGGGTTTTGGCCACTTGTTCAAAATCTTCATTGGTTAATTTATCTTTATTCATTGCAGCAGTAACCTGTGGAGAAAAGTCAGCATAATGTTGGGTTGCACCCCATATAGTAAAGAGTAAATAAAGTGGGTCAACGTTATCCATTTTTCCTAACTTAATCCAGCCTTCAATCGTCGCTTTAACTTCATCTACCCAAGTCTTAAAACTCGTTTGTAAGTAGTGTTGTAATCTAGGTGCGCCATGAATAAATTCACTAGCGAAAATACGAGAAGCTTCAGGATTGGTCTTTGAATACATGACCTTAGCAAGAATGTAATCACCTAAAACTTTAGCCGGTTCTTCAGTCGATGTAATAATAGATGAGTCCCATAACGAGAGTATTTCTAATAAAATATCAGAATAAATAGCTTCTTTATTTTTATAATAGTAGTGAACATTTGCGCGAGGGATCCCCGCACGTTCTGCAATACCTTTTATAGATGCTCCCTTAAAACCATGTGCTAAGAAATCTTGTTCGGCGGCTTTTAAAATGATGGATTGATTTTTTTTTCTTACTCGCCCTGCAGATGAAGTGTTTTGGTCTTTATTTTTTATTATTGGCATATTAATCAATCATTTTTGCTCAATCTATTCAATGTGGCAAATATAAGCTATTTCAGCAATAAAGTTAATACTCAATAGGCGGTTTAATTTTATCAAAATCATTTATTACTTGACACTGGTGTCAGCTTATTTCTATTATGTAAATTAAAATAGCTAAAATTTAGTGAAGCTATTGGTAAAAAATGAATGAAAATAAGTAAATAGGCGATATTCTTCTACAAATTAATTCTATGTGCCAGAGTCTTTGTCGTTGAAGTTCTTAAAAATAATAAATTATATCCGCATAAACCTAAGCTTACAGGCTTTATGGTTGCAGTGCTGAGTGAGTTTAAAGGCACATTTTTACTTACTGTGAGGCGCGCTTAAAATGCGCGAAAATATTAGCAGTAAACCGTCAGTTAAAATTTGGTTAAAGAACTAAAGTTACAATAGAAAGTTTGATTAAATTTTGTAATGCATACTTGTAAAGGTTAAAGCACTATGTCAGAAAATAACATTCAATTTTTGCTAAATAACGAGCTTACCGTCATAGAAAATTGTGACCCTAATATGACAGTGCTCAATTATTTAAGACAAGAGTTAAGTCGAAAAGGAACTAAAGAGGGGTGTGCCTCAGGCGATTGTGGTGCTTGTACCGCTGTGCTTGTCGAAGTTGCGACGAAAGAGAATAATCAGTCAACGACCGAAAACCTTAGTTACCAATCTATTAATACGTGTATTACTTTTTTATCGGCGCTTCATGGCAAACAATTACTAACCGTTGAAGATTTACAACAAGGTAATAAATTACATGTTGTTCAGCAAGCGATGGTTGATTGTCATGGTTCTCAGTGCGGCTTTTGCACCCCCGGTTTTGTTATGTCACTTTTCTCATTAAAGAAAAACTTAGCGCAAACTTCCTTTACCGATGCTACTACTGAATCTTCATCGTCTGATCTCAACCTAAGCTTAGACAATGACATAGAGCATGGATTAGCGGGTAATTTATGTCGCTGTACAGGATACCGTTCAATTACTGATGCAGCAAAGCAAGCTTGTAATAATGATGAGGTTGATCAATTCGACCAAGATAAATTAGTCACTATCAAGACACTGAAAGATATTGCAAAGCAGCAAAAAACAGTCGTACTTCACAATAACAATAAAAGTCTTTACCTGCCCAATACCCTTGATAAATTAACCCAACTCGTTGAAAAATTTCCGCAAGCAAAATTATTAGCGGGTGGCACTGATTTAGCGTTAAGTGTTACTCAAAACATGGCGCAAATTCAAACTATGATTGCGATGGGTAATGTTAGCGAATTGGCTCAAATCAAAGAAACTGAAGATATGCTGTCTATTGGTGCAATGGTCAGTTATCAAGACAGTCATGCTTTATTAACCAAGCACTATCCTGAATTTGGTCAAATGCTTTATCGACTTGGTTCTACGCAAGTCAGAAACTCTGGCACGTTAGGGGGGAATGTCGGTAATGCTTCTCCTATCGGTGATACGCCACCGGTTTTGATCGCCTTAGGGGCAAAACTCGTGCTGAGAAAAGGACAACGTACTCGCGTAGTATCTGTTGAAGATTATTTTGTTGATTATAAAGTCACTAAGCTTGAAAGCGGAGAGTTTATTCAACGTATTGAAATCCCTAAAGCGGTGAATAAAAAACACTTAAAAGTATTTAAAATTTCCAAACGTTTAGATGATGATATTTCAACCGTGCTCGCTTGTTTTTATATCGAATTTTCTCACCAAAAAGTGTCAGACATTAAAATTGCTTTTGGCGGTATGGCGGGAATTCCTAAACGTGCTTTTACTTGTGAACAAGCATTAATGGGCAAAATGCCAAACGACCAAAATATTGCTTTAGCCATGGAGGCGTTAGCAACAGACTTCTCTCCTTTATCTGATGTTAGAGCGAGTAG
Source organism: Colwellia sp. MB02u-14 (assembly GCF_014076915.1). Taxonomy (NCBI): domain Bacteria; kingdom Pseudomonadati; phylum Pseudomonadota; class Gammaproteobacteria; order Alteromonadales; family Colwelliaceae; genus Colwellia; species Colwellia sp. MB02u-14. Next base: position 92,547 of record NZ_JACGUX010000062.1, on the reverse strand, counting down.
TGAATATCGTTTACAAGTGGCAAAAAATTTAGTCAGAAAATGTTTTTATGAATTAGCGCAAACACATGCGTCGACGCGGATTGAAACGTTTGAAACTGACACCTTGCAAGTTAATGGAGTTACTCATGCGTAAATTGACTGATGCAGATAAGCAAAAAAATAAGAAAAGCAATACAGGTGCAGTAGGGCGCTCTACTAAGCATGAAAGCGCTGAAATGCACGTGACCGGCAAAGCTGTTTACACTGACGATAAGTTAGAGTCGTTAGGACAATTGCACGCAGCCATAGGTATGGCAACCATTGCCAGTGGTAATATTACGGCGATAGATTTGACCGCAGTACGTACCGCAAAAGGTGTTATGGCGGTTATTACGCTTGATGACATTGTCGGCCATACAGACATTGGCCCTGTTTTTCCGGGTGATCCGATATTAACAAACGATGTTGTCGAATTTTATGGTCAAGCTATTTTTGCAGTGGCAGCAACAAGTCATGATCTCGCTAAACAAGCAGTAGCGCTTGCGAAAATTGAGTATAAAGAAACTAAGCCTGTGCTTAGTATTGATGAAGCGTTAGCGGCCAAAAGTTTTGTTAGACCGCCACATAGTATGAAAAGAGGAAATAGCGCCATCGCAATTAAGCAAGCTAAGCATAAACTTAGTGGTAAAATTGCTATTGGTGGACAAGAACATTTTTATCTTGAAGGTCAAGTTGCGAGTGTTATTCCAACCGAAGATGGCGGTATGACCGTTTATTCATCAAGCCAACATCCCGCTGAAGTACAAAAGCTTGTTGCTGAAGTTTTAGGTATTCCCTTTAATCGTGTCGTTGTCGATATGAAACGTATGGGTGGCGGCTTTGGTGGCAAAGAAACTCAAGCGGCTGGTTGGGCTTGTTTAGCGGCTGTGCTAGCGAATAAAACGCAAAAAGCAGTAAAAGTTCGCCTAAACCGTTCAGACGATATGATGATGACAGGTAAGCGACACCCCTTTGAAAATCACTATCAAGTGGGCTTTAACGATCAAGGTATTATTGAAGGAATTGATTTAACCGTTAACGGTAATTGTGGTTACTCGCCTGATTTATCAGACGCTATTGTTGACAGAGCGATGTTTCATGCCGATAACGGGTATTACTTGGACCAAGTGAGTATTACCGGCAATCGTTGTAAAACAAATACCGCGTCTAATACGGCTTTTCGAGGTTTTGGTGGACCACAAGGCATGATGATCATTGAATGCGTAATGGACGACATTGCCTATTCTCTAGGATTAGATCCTTTAACCGTTCGTAAAGCGAATCTTTATGGCACCGATGATCGCAATATTACGCCGTATCATCAGCAAGTTGAACACAATAATTTAAGCGCGATGATATCAAAACTTGAAGCAAACGCTCGATATACTGAACGTCTTCAAGAAATAGTGGATTTTAATGCTAGTAGTAAATTTCTTAAAAAAGGCCTTTCACTTACGCCCGTTAAATTTGGTATTTCGTTTACTGCGCAGCATCTCAACCAAGCGGGCGCTTTAATCAATATCTATACCGATGGTAGTGTTGACGTAACGCACGGCGGCACAGAAATGGGCCAAGGGTTACATACTAAAATCGCCCAGATAGTTGCTCAGGTTTTTGGTATTGATGTTGATAACGTAAAGGTCTCAGCAACCCGAACCGACAAAGTACCGAATGCTTCACCAACTGCTGCCTCTTCAGGGACAGATCTTAATGGTAAAGCCGCTCAAAACGCCGCTCAAACGATTAAGCAAAGATTAATTGATTTTGCGGTTGAGCATTTTAAAGTAAACAACAACGATATTACTTTTAGTGAAGATGCTGTTGAAGCAGGTAAAGACAAAGTCAGTTTTGTTGAACTGGTTCAAAAAGCGTATTTTGCTCGTGTTTCCTTATCATCAACCGGTTTTTACCGTACACCTAAAATTCATTACGATAGAGAGAATGCAACAGGTAGGCCTTTCTTCTATTTTGCGATGGGTGCCTCAGTATCTGAAGTCATAATCGATACGCTAACGGGTGAATACAAATTATTGCAAACCGATATTTTACATGATGTTGGAGATTCTTTAAATCCCGTCATCGATATTGGCCAAATTGAAGGCGGTTACATTCAAGGTGTCGGCTGGTTAACCTCAGAAGAATTGCATTGGAATGATAAAGGACGTTTGTTAACAACGGGACCTGCAACATATAAGATTCCTGCGATTAGTGATGCTCCTAAAGTATTTAATGTTGAGTTGTTGAAAGATTCGCCTAATCGTGAAGCAACAATTTACCACTCTAAAGCGGTTGGCGAACCTCCGTTTATGTTGGCTATTTCGGTATGGTCAGCATTGCGAGCAGCCATTGCTAATTCCGTTGATGTCAAAGACAGAGTTAAAGGCGTTATTCCATCTCTTGATACACCTGCTACACCAGAGCGAGTTTTGAAAGCTGTACAATTGATCACAGCGCAACAGCGGATTGTTGAAAATGGATAATCGTCAACGTTGGTCTGAAGCTATTAGCTTATTAAAGGGGAAAGGTGAAGCCTTTGTACTGCTTACTATTATTGGTGTTCATGGCTCTGCGCCAAGAAATTCGGGTACAAAAATGGTTGTCACTGCTAATGCTACCTATGACACGATCGGAGGTGGCCACTTAGAATTTAAGTCAATCGCTAAAGCGCATCAATTATTAGCAATTGAGGATAAAAATCAGCATATTGAACATTTTTCATTAGGTGCGACATTAGGACAATGTTGTGGTGGTGATTGTACGGTTTTGTTTGAAAGCTTTGCGGCGTGTAAAACTCAAATAATGCTCTTTGGTGCAGGACATGTGGGTAAAGCACTAACGACGATTCTTGCAGACCTCCCTTGTCAGGTAAAATGGGTAGATAACCGTGAAGCACAATTTCCTCCGCAAATGCTTGTTAATCCACTTCATAATGTTGAATGTGTTGTCAGTGATAGCCCTGTTGACGAAATTGCAATTATGCCAGCAGGCAGCTTTTTTATCATCATGACGCATAATCACCAATTAGATTTCGAACTTTGTCAGGCGCTATTAAAGCGAGGTGACTTTGCATACACGGGTCTTATTGGTTCTGAGACAAAATGGAAGCGCTTTCAGCACCGTTTAAAACACAGAGAATTCAGCGAAGAAGCAATAGAGCAACTCAAGTGTCCTATTGGCTTAAGTGAAGTACCGGGAAAACGACCTATGGAAGTTGCCGTATCTATTGCGGCAGAAGTTATCGGTTTATATCAAAAAGATGACAATGCTATTCATCACTCAAGTAAGGCTCAAGGCATTAGTTTTAAAGCGTTAACACCGCTACTCAATAGCGAGTCTTCGCTTCAGCGTGCAGGCCTTAAAAGCACCAATGTTAAAAGTACTAGCCAAAACAATAATGAACCTATACTCAGTAAATCGGTTACGGAGAAGATAAATGAATAATTTTGCATTGCGCTCAAAACGTGTGATCACACCAAACGGTGTAAAAGCTGCGACCATCATTATTATTAACGGCTTAATTGATACCTTACTACCTTACGAATGTGAAGTTGAATGCGAGTTAATAGATCATGGTAATTTAGTGATTATGCCGGGTTTAGTCGATACTCATGTACACATAAATGAACCTGGACGTACCGACTGGGAAGGCTTTAACACAGCTACACAAGCAGCCGCAGCTGGCGGTATTACAACATTAGTTGATATGCCACTTAATTGTATTCCAGCAACCGTTACAAAAGAAGCCTTAGATATTAAACTGCAAGCGCTTAAAGGAAAACTTTGGGTAGATTGTGGGTTTTGGGGCGGCGTTATCCCCCAAAGTCTTGAGAACAATGGCGCACAATTAGATGAATTGTTGAGTGCTGGCGTTTTAGGCGCAAAAAGTTTCTTAATACATTCTGGTGTAGATGAATTCCCAAATGTGAGTGGTGAAGACGTTAAAAAAGCACTACCGATTATGGCAAAACATCAGGTGCCATATTTGATCCATGCTGAATTAGATAAAGCGCATAACGAACCACAGGAAATTGGCGATAAATACCAAAGTTTTCTCGACTCTAGACCAAGGTCATGGGAGAACGACGCTATTGATCTAATGGTATCGTTGGGCGAAGAAGCTAAAGCGGAAGGGGTTGATGCTCACATCCATATTGTGCATTTATCATCAAGTGATGCATTAGAAAAAATTATTTATGCCAAAAACGCAGGCCTGAAGTTTACCGCGGAAACGTGCCCTCATTATTTGACGCTGTTTTCTGAAGAAATTCCTGATGGAAAAACCCTTTTCAAGTGTTGTCCGCCGATACGCGAAGATGAAAATAGACAAAAACTTTGGCAAGCCTTAAAGGCCGGTGATATTGATTTTATTGTCTCTGACCATTCTCCTTGTACACCTGAGCTGAAAAAAATTGATTCTGGTGACCTAGAAAATGCGTGGGGAGGCATATCAGCACTACAATTTGGTTTACCTTTAATTTGGACAGAAGCAAAGCAGCGCGGTTTTACGTTATCTGACATTAGTCATTTAATGTCGACAGCAACGGCTCAATTCGTTGGTTTAGATGACAAAAAAGGAAAAATCGCTGTAGGCGCTTATGCAGACATTTTAGTATTCGATGATGAAAAAGAAGTCATTATTAGTCGTGATATGATCAAACATAAACATAAAATCACCCCTTATGTTGGTAAAAAAGTAACGGGCGAAGTCAGCAAAACTTATCTCCGTGGCCAACTGGTTTATAGCGAGCAAGACATTATCGGTCAACCTCAAGGCAATACTTTGTTGAAACATAACTACTAATACGCGCGTTAAATAAAAGCTAAATTTAATAATAAAAGCATTAATGAAAGAGAATTTAAATGAATGATTTAACCGTAAACACTTCAGATACAAAAAGTATTGATACTTTATTGGACACTATAACCAGTAACTATGTTGATTTAGCGTCAAAACGTATTGGTGGAGAGACTATCGCGTGTAGTGATGATTTCTTTGCAGAAATGGAAAACTTACTTAAGCCTGGTCGTGGCATTTTTATTGATGATAAATATACTGACCGTGGTAAATGGATGGACGGTTGGGAATCACGCAGAAGCTATGGTCGTGACAATGGTCGAGCATTCGATTGGTGCGTTATCCGTTTAGGTACGCCAGGAATTATTAAAGGCGTAGACGTGGATACTAATTTTTTCCGTGGTAACGCACCCGCACAAATTAGCATTGAAGGCTGTATTTCAATAGATAACCCTGATGACAGCACGCAATGGACAGAAATATTAACGAAGCATGAAACTCATGCGCATAGCCAAAATTTATTTGCCCTGCAAAGCGAACAAGTTTGGACACATGTACGTTTAAATATATTCCCAGACGGTGGTGTTGCAAGATTCCGCGTTTATGGTGAAGTTGTCGCTGATTGGCCGCAATTTTTAACAGGCGAGTTAATTGATGTTGCTGCTATTACCAATGGTGGTAAAGCCCTGTTATGTAGCGATATGTTTTTTAGTGATAAAAACAATTTAATCATGCCGGGTCGTGGTAAAGATATGGGGGATGGTTGGGAAACTAAACGTCGCCGAGACCCAGGACCTGACTGGATCATTATTGAATTGGCTAAAGTCGCTCAAATCAAAAAAGTACTTATTGATACCTGCCACTTCAAAGGTAACTTCCCTGACACCTTCAAGTTAGAAGCCGCTAATGCTGAAGACAATTCAACGGTTTTAGAAGATATGAAATGGCAAACGATTATCGACCAAACAAAGCTTTATGCTGATAGAGAGCAGTGGTTTGTTATCGAAGATAAAGAGCAATCTTTTACTCATGTTAGATTGAACATTTACCCAGATGGTGGTGTTAGTCGAATGCGCATTATGGGCTACGTAGGGTAACTAAAGCATATGGAAATTTCTGCGTTAAATAAATTACAACCTAAAGCGGCACAACTTGAATTTATGCAGTGCTGTACGGCTAATGTCTGGGTTGAACGAATGGTTGCAGCCATGCCATTTAGCAGTTTCGATACTCTGTCTGCGCAAGCAGATATCAATTGGCAAGGCTTAACAGAAGCTGATTATTTGCAAGCTTTTGAAGGGCATCCCAAAATTGGTGATGTATCAAGTTTAAGAGAAAAATATCGCTCAACAGAAAAAATAGCAGCGGGTGAGCAATCGGGTGTGAACACAGCAACAGAAAAAACGTTAACTCAGTTAAAGCAATTAAATGATGACTATCAAGAAAAATTTGCTTTCATTTTTATTGTTTGCGCCACCGGTAAAACAGCGTCGCAGATGTTAGAAATATTGAGTCAACGTATTGTTAATGAAAGATCCGATGAAATTATTAACGCTGCAGAAGAGCAAAGAAAGATATTGCAGATCAGAATTGAAAAAATGATCGCATTGCCTGCGACTATAAACACTGCTTCAAACGTAAAAGAGATATAAAACGATGAGTCAAATAACTTCGCATGTACTAGACACAAGTCGCGGTAAACCCGCCGCAGGTATTACCATTTCACTGTTTGAACGTAATAATGAAGGAGAATGGTTGCTATCAGCACAAGGTAAAACAAATGCTGATGGGCGAGTACCTGCTTTACTTGAAAAAAATCGGGTATTGCCTGCTGGGAGTTACCGCGTTCATTTTGCTATTAGTGATTACTTTAGCGCGCTGAACGAGCAAGCCTTTTACCCTTACGTTGATATTGTTTTTAATATTAGTGGCGATGGTGACCATTACCATATTCCCTTATTACTGACGGCTTTTGGTTACTCAACCTATCGTGGTAGCTAGTATGGAGTTACATGCTAAGCCACTTACTCGAGAGGCATTTGAACCTTTTGGCGATGTTATTGAAGTCAGTGATGATGCTGAAAAAATATCGATTAATTATGGTCTAACCGAAAGGTTTCATGCATTAACTTCCCTTGATGTTACCGATGAAGCAGGACAAGGCATTATCAGTGTTTTTCGTTCATCGCCAAAAGCATGTTGTGACATTAATGATAAAAAAGGGCAGTTAACGATTGATTGTATGGAGCGTCATCCCTTATCTAGTCAAGCATTCTATCCTTTGTCTGCTAACGCTTACCTTGTTGTGGTTGCACCAAAGGGCGAATTTGACGTGACCAAGCTTCAGATCTTTATTGCCCAAGGAAACCAAGGTGTTAATTACCATAAAGGTACGTGGCATCACTATAGTTTAGCCTTAGGTAAAACGTCTGACTTCTTAGTTGTTGACCGACAAGGTGTCGGTAAAAACTGCGATGAAGTTACGTTAGAAAATACAATTACCATTCATTTTAATTTAGACAACAGGAACTATTAAGTCGATGTCAGTAAAAGCTTTTCGTGGTGAAATTTTACACTTCACAGAAGACCCTGCCTTAACGTCTTGCCAAAATACTGAGCAAAACGAACCGTACGGCTATCAGTATTTTGAAGATGGCCTTTTGCTTATAGAAAATGGCAAAGTTAAACAACTCGGTACTGCAAAAGCTATTTTAGTTAATTTAGACAGTGCTATCGTCGTTACACACATTAAAAATGGCCTAATCGTTCCTGGGTTTATTGATACCCATATCCATTACCCTCAAACTGAAATGATAGGAAGTTATGGTGAGCAATTACTACAGTGGTTAGAAGATTATACCTTTCCTACCGAAAAAAAGTTTGCTGATAAAGCGTACGCGAGCAAAATCAGCGAGTTTTTCTTAAATGAATTACTTAGCAGTGGTACAACAACAGCACTTGTCTTTGGTACCGTGCATCCTGAATCAGTCGATGCTTTTTTTGAAGTGGCTTTACGTAAAAATCTACGAATGATTGCTGGCAAAGTGATGATGGACAGAAATGCACCGATAGATTTAATTGATACCGCGCAAAGTAGTTATGATGACTCCAAACAGCTTATCGAAAATTGGCATGGTAGAGGCCGCTTGCAATATGCAGTAACGCCTAGGTTTGCGCCAACCAGCAGTGATCAACAGTTAAGTTTGGCAGGACAATTGTTAAAAGAACATCCAGGTGTTTATATGCAAACTCATTTGTCTGAAAACTTGAAAGAAATGGAATGGGTTAAATCACTCAACCCAGATTGTGAAAACTATCTGGATGTCTATAAAAAACATGAGTTACTCGGTGAACGCAGTATTTTTGCTCACGGCATACATTTATGTGATGCTGAATATAAAGACTTAGCCCAGTCTAATTCTGCTTTATCCTTTTGTCCAAGTTCAAACTTATTTTTAGGCAGCGGACTCTTTAAACTTGATGTTGCACAGCAACACAATATTAAAGTGGGTTTAGGGACTGATATTGGCGCAGGAACAAGCTTTTCAATATTAGAAACATTAAAAGATGCCTACAAAACACAACAGCTTAGAGGTAAAAAGCTTGATTCGCTGCAGTCGTTCTACTTGGCAACATTAGGCGGCGCGAGGGCATTAGATTTAGAAGGTACGATAGGTAATTTTTTACCGGGCTGTGAAGCTGATTTTATCGTACTTGATTATCATGCAACGCCATTAATTAAGTTGAGATTAGAGCAGTGCCAAACACTGGCAGAAAAACTATTCTCTTTTACTATATTAGGCGATGACCGTGCGGTTAAGGCTACTTATATACAGGGCGAGTTAGCCAATATTCATTACGATTAGCGCACACAATAATTATAAGAATTAATAAGTAGGAAAAAATATGGATCCATATATTGCTGAATGGCTTAACTTAATTTTACGCTTTCTACATTTAGTCACGGGCGTTGCTTGGATTGGCGCGTCATTTTATTTTGTGTGGTTAGACAATCACCTTGAAACACCACCACAGTGGAAAGCAGACAAAGGCATTAAAGGCGACCTTTGGGCTATTCATGGTGGTGGTTTTTATGAAGTTGCTAAATATCAACTTGCACCAGAAAAAATGCCAACGACGTTACATTGGTTTAAATGGGAAGCTTACAGTACGTGGTTAACCGGTTTTGCACTGCTAATTGTAATGTATTATGTTGGCGCAGAATCCTATCTTATTGACCCTCGTGTTGCCGATATTAGTCAAATGCAGGCGATAATTATCGGCTTGTCAGTAATATTTGGTAGCTGGTTAGCTTATGAATTGATGTGTATGACTAGACTGGCTAACCATTCAGTGCTTTTTGCGCTGGTATTATTGCTTATGGGCGTAGGTTTAGCGTATGGATTAACCCAAGTTTTTAGTGCTCGAGGTGCCTTTATTCATGTTGGTGCTGTAATAGGTACCATTATGGCGGGTAATGTATTTCGCGGTATTATGCCTGCACAACGTGCTTTAGTTGCGGCTGTTGAAAGCGGCGAAGCCCCTGATCCAAAATATGCACAAAAAGCGAAATTACGGTCAACTTTTAATACCTATACCACCTTGCCAGTCTTGTTCATTATGATCTCTAATCATTATCCCATTACTTATAACCAACCTTATAACTGGGCGGTATTAGTGGCGATAATTATTATTACGGGTGCAGCGAGACAATATTTTATTCTTCGCCACTTTGGTAAGCAAAAACCGATGATACTTATTGCTGCAGGCTTGGCTACGATAGCCCTCGCTATTGTCATAGCGCCAAAATCAGCTGATAGTAGCGCTGACAAATTAGCAGCGGTTAATGCCAGTACTGCAATGAGTATTGTGCAGCAACGTTGCACGACATGTCATTCAGCAACCCCCACTGATGATGTGTTTAGCTCAGCTCCTGCAGGTGTAATGCTTGATACTCAAGCACAACTTAAGCAGTGGGCACCTCGGATAAAAGCACGGGTAATTGATAGTCAAGATATGCCTTTACTCAATAAAACTAATATAACTGACAAAGAAAGAGCGCAACTAGCACATTGGATTAAAGCTGGAGCGATTATTGATGATTCAAATAAAGGCGAAAGTGATAAGCAAAAGTATTGAATATATGAAGGTATTTTGCTTTAACCTTACCTTTATTTTATCGAACATCATTTTGTGACCTAGGCTTAAGCGCTGATCATTCTTGGTCAGCACTGAGCAACTCTAACCAAAAAATATGACCAGCGCTTAAAATACCGACTTCATTATGCTACAGGACTCATATAACCGTTTCTGAACAATTTACTGTCTTTAGTGTCTATTGGCGGCATATATCTCTTCGCTCTTTTGGGTTATCTACAACGGTGTCAAATTCATTGAGAACAACTGTTCTGCCAAAGATAATCACCTCCTATAACATCAAATGTTAAATGCAATATAAATTAACCAGGTGGTCAGGTTTTTATATAGTCGCATTAATATTCTTTCGTTTCAGCTCGGCAATAAAACTATAAAGACTTATTTTAAAAGACTGTATAGCCTTTTCAATGCAAATATCTTATTGACCTTAATAGCTTCTTAGTTTAGATTTAAACTTGACTATACAGTCAGGTTTATTCAAATAATAATAATAAATTTTTAATGTCGCTGTAATTTATATCGGTAGCTAGTGTCATCAGAAATAATAAAGGAATAACATGGATACAAATATATTACGCAGTATCTTAGGGGTATTCATCCTCTTAGCTGTTGCCTATTTAGCTTCGTCAGATCGAAAAAATATTAACTGGCGTACCATCATCGGTGCCTTAGTGTTGCAAGTAACTTTGGGGGCATTTGTCTTGTATATGCCCGCAGGAAAAGACATTTTACTGGGTGTTGCCAGCGGTGTGTCTAGTGTTATTGGCTATGCTAATGACGGTATTAGTTTTATCTTTGGTGAGCAAATTGGGCAAAAAAGTTTAGGCTTTATGTTTGCGTTCCATGTTTTACCGGTTATTGTTTTTTTCTCAGCCTTGATTGCCGTGCTTTACTACATTGGCGTGATGGAGTTAGTGATTAAATTTATAGGTGGTGGCCTACAAAAACTTCTTAAAACCAGCCAAGCAGAATCGATGTCAGCAACCGCAAACATTTTTGTTGGCCAAACAGAAGCGCCGTTAGTGATTAAGCCCTTTCTTCCTAAAATGACACGCTCGGAGCTTTTTGCGGTAATGGTTGGCGGGCTCGCTTCAGTAGCTGGATCTGTTGTTGCCGGTTATGCAGGCATTGGTATTGACTTAAAATATTTAATTGCTGCAAGCTTTATGGCCGCACCAGGCGGTTTGCTTATGGCAAAGATGTTAGTGCCTGAAACAGAACAACCCAATGATAATTTAGACGATATGAAAACCGATGCTAAAGAAGCGGTTAATGTGATTGACGCAGCAGCAACCGGGGCATCTAACGGCATGATGCTCGCGTTAAATGTTGGTGCAATGCTGTTAGCTTTTGTTGCTTTATTAGCCATGGTAAATGGTTTATTAGGCGGATTTGGAGAATGGTTCGGCCTACAAAACCTTAGTTTGCAACTGATTTTAGGTTATGTTTTTCAACCTGTCGCTTACCTTATTGGTATTCCTTGGCATGAAGCAAACATGGCAGGGAGCTTTTTAGGACAAAAAATTATCATCAATGAATTTGTTGCTTATCTAGATTTTATTACGGTTGCTGATCAATTAACGACAAGAACCCAAGCCATTATTACTTTTGCGCTGTGCGGTTTTGCCAACCTTTCATCGGTGGCTATTTTATTAGGCGGTATGGGGAATATGGCACCGACACGTCGACCTGATATTGCTAAGCTTGGCATGAAAGCGGTTCTCGCTGGCGCTATGGCTAACCTGATGAGCGCAACTATTGCAGGCATTTTTATCTAATTTACCTCATTAATTTAAACAAATAAATAAACAGAAACTTTTTTACAGGAATTATTATGCAAGCACAACTATCTCAACTCGAACAATTAAAAACCATGACAACAGTCGTTGCTGATACCGGCGATATTGAAGCCATAGCAAAATTTTCACCAATGGATGCGACGACTAATCCTTCATTATTATTAAAAGCTGCTGCTATACCTGCTTATCAAAACTTACTGACAGAAGCTGTTAATTGGGCAAAAAGTCAGACTAAAGACAAAGCCATTGAAGTCAATCTTGCGGTTGATAAATTATCAGTATTAATTGGCTTAGAAATTTTAGCGATAGTACCTGGGCGTATTTCTACAGAAGTTGACGCACGTTTATCTTTTGATAAAGAGGCCAGTATGGTTAAGGCCCGTCAACTTATCGCTATGTATCAAGAAGCCGGTATTGGGAAAGAGCGTATATTAATCAAAATGGCATCTACTTGGGAAGGTATTCAAGCCGCTAAACAACTCGAGCAAGAGGGCATTCAATGTAATTTAACGTTGTTATTTAGCTTTGCTCAAGCAAAAGCTTGTGCCGAAGCACAAGTGTATTTAATTTCACCCTTTGTGGGTCGAATTCTTGATTGGCACAAAAAAGATACCGGTCGTGATAGCTATTTAGCCGCTGAAGATCCTGGGGTGATTTCAGTGACAGAAATTTATAATTATTACAAACAGCATAATTATAACACTGTAGTGATGGGCGCAAGTTTTCGTAATATTGATGAGGTTATTGCATTAGCGGGCTGTGACAGACTAACAATCAGTCCACCATTAATGAGCGAATTATCAGAAAATTATCAGCAGATCACACAACAATTAATGCCAGCAACAAATATTCAAGAAAAGCCAGCATCATTAACCGAAGCGCAATTTCGCTGGGAGATGAATCAAGATGCTATGGCAACAGAAAAATTAGCAGAAGGTATTCGTAACTTTGCCATTGACCAATGCAAGCTCGAAAGTCAACTAAGTCAATTATTTTAAGATAACGTCAGGAAACCGTTCATGCTAATAGATACGTTTAAGATAACGTTAGGACACCGCTCATGTTAATGGATACTTTTAACGATAAGTGGCGAGCACTGCAACAACACTTAGTTGAGGTAGAAAGTAGCCATTTGCGTGACTTGTTTGCTAGTGATTTCAAACGAGCAGAAAATTTATCAGTGAGCGCTTGTGGCTTAAATCTCGATTACTCAAAAAACCGTATTACCTTAAAAACGCGTGCTTTATTAATGGCATTAGCAGATTCAGCACAATTAGCCGCAAAACGTGATGCGATGTTTGCAGGTGCGCCGATTAATAATACTGAGAACAGGTCAGTATTACATACCGCTTTACGACAACAAGATGATAAGCCAATTCTCGTTGACGGAGTTGATATAGTGCCTCAAATCAAAGCGGTACGAATTAAGGTAGAAGCAGTCGTGAACCAAGTGCGCGACAAGCAATGGTTGGGGTATAGTGGCAAATGTATTACTGATGTTTTAAATCTAGGCATTGGTGGTTCTTTTTTGGGACCAAAAATAGTAACGACTTCATTAAAACCTTATGTTCAAGGAGGGCCTAAACAGCATTTTGTTGCTAATATTGATGGTAATCATCTCCATGATGTCTTAAGTGATTTAAACCCTGAAACGACTTTGGTGCTGATTGCTTCAAAGTCGTTTAATACCCAAGAAACCTTAACGAATGCTGAATCTACTCGCCAATGGTTTTATGATAACAACGTGGCTTTTGAGCAATTGAGTCGTCACTTTATTGCTATTTCATCCAATGTTACTAAAGCCGTCGCATTTGGCATTAGTGGAGAGAATGTTTTTCCTATGTGGGATTGGGTTGGAGGTAGATATTCATTATGGTCAGCGATTGGTATGCCCATTGCAATGGCTATTGGTAATCAGGGTTTTACTGAATTACTTAAAGGTGCGGCGGATCTTGACCAGCATTTTAAAGAGGCACCGCTTGAGCAAAACTTACCCGTATTAATGGGGATGTTAGGGGTTTGGAACCATAACTTCTTTGGCTGCCAAACCCATGCTTTATTACCATATAGTCATTATTTACGCGGTTTCCCCGCGTATGTACAACAGATGGATATGGAATCTAATGGCAAAAGCTGTCAGCTTAACAATGAAATTGTCAGTAGTACCACAGGCCCTGTAATTTGGGGTGCAGAAGGTACAAATGGCCAGCATGCATTTCATCAGTTGTTACACCAAGGGACTTCGGTTGTCCCCGTTGATTTTATTCAACCTCTTGTCGCAGAACATAAGATGAATGGCCATCAAGATATGCTTGTGGCCAATTGTTTTGCGCAAAGTAAAACACTAATGCAAGGAAAAACCCATCAACAAGCCTATGATGAACTTGTTGGTTCAGGCATGGAAGAAGCGTTAGCTAAAGTGATTGCTAAACATAAAGAAATGCCGGGAAATCGACCTTCAAATACCTTGACCTTTAACAGACTCACGCCTTATCAACTGGGAACGTTAATTGCCTTATATGAGCATAAAGTCTTTGTACAGGGGGTTATTTGGAATTTGAATTCTTTTGACCAATGGGGTGTAGAGCTTGGGAAAATATTAGGGGATGATATATTATCCCGTATAGGACAACCCAATAATACTGAGCTTTCAGATAGCTCTACCGAATTATTGCTTGCTCAATATCGTTATGCTAATCAACCTTAAGTGAGCGATAATGTTATTGATTGAGTGAGCTTCAATAAGCTGTTTTATCTCTGGGAATGCAGCAGTCTTCGCGCGTTATTTTAAGGGATAATATAATAACAGCCATAAAAAACCGAGCTTATTATCGCTCGGTTTTTTATTATTAAAGATAAAGCATCATTGCGCCTTATTATCTCAAATAGGTATTATGTAATGAGTTCATGGATAACCGGTTCAACAACAACTTGCATCGTTGAAATTTCAATTGCACTTAAGTATTGTTTAATTGCTTGGCTTGCTTGAGCCTCATCTTTCGCGTGTACAATAGCAATGACGTCACCTTCCGCCACTTTCGTGCCTTTGGGTTTTATATCACTAAAGCCAACACTATAATCTAAGCTTTGATTATGATCGACACGACCACCACCCATTTCTACTAGCGCCATACCAATAGCGCGAGTGTCCATTGTGCCAATATAACCGGCTGTTGGTGCCTTGATGTTTTTAATGATCTTAGCTTTAGGCAGTCTATTTTCACTGTTAGTTAATAAATCCGCTGGGCCGCCCATTGCCGTGATCATTTTTCCAAATATTTCAGCCGCTTTGCCTGACGTTAGTGCCTCTTCGGCTAAAATGGTTGCTTGTTCAATACTGGTCGCTATCTTACTGGTTAATAACATGCGAGCAGCAAGGGCGATTGTTACTTCATGTAACCTTGGCTCACGGTACTTTCCGGTTAAATAATCAATAGTCTCTTGTATTTCAAGTGCGTTACCTACCGTTGTACCTAAAGGTTGATTCATATCAGTAATTAATGCTTGAGTGGGTGTTCCAGCACCATTGGCAACAGAGACTATTGAGTGAGCTAAGGCTCGAGCTGATTCTATATCAGCCATCATAGCGCCATTGCCAACCTTGACATCCATCACTAATGATTCAAGGCCCGCTGCTAATTTTTTTGACAAAATAGAGGCGGTTATTAAAGGAATAGATTCAACCGTACTGGTAACATCTCTAATTGAGTAAAGACGTTTGTCAGCAGGGGCTAAGTCTTTTGTCTGTGAGATAATAGCGGTACCTTGAACTTGCACTGTCGCTTGGAACTCTGACAGACTAGGACGTACATTAAAGCCTGGAATAGACTCTAATTTATCAACTGTGCCACCAGTATGACCTAAACCTTGACCAGCAATCATCGGGACATTTGCACCACAAGCCGCCACTATTGGTGCTAACATTAAGCTCACTTTATCACCAACACCACCAGTTGAATGCTTATCAACAATGGGTTTATCTAACATACTATGCCAATTTACAACAGTGCCTGAGTCACGCATAGCCATGGTTAGGTTTACAACTTCATCGGTTGTCATGCCGTTAAGCCAAATTGCCATTGCCATAGAACCTACTTGTGCATCGGTAAAATCACCCGTTTTAAGGCCATCAACAAAGCATTGAATTTCATCTACGGTTAAGGCTTGTTTGTTACGTTTTTGACGAATAATATTTTGAGGTAAGTGCATAAAAATCCTTTAGATAATAATTGTGTTATAAAAGCTTTAGGTATTCACTGAACAGCAATCCGTAGGGTAATTGTTCCGTGGGTTAGTTATAGCGATTATGGCATCTTGCCTTGAGCTGTTAGCGTGACTAATTGCTCAATTTATATTGCTTTACTTAGTTTTTATTTGTGTCATAACTGACTGTTATCTACAGTTAATGAGGATATATTGTGTTTTCCTGACTGCTGTGTCAAGATAAAACCTATTTTTTCTGACCAAATGGTCAGAAAATTGTTTTTCATTTAATTTTTTATTAAAAGAGTGATGTGATGTCCTTGTTAGAAGTCTTTGGTTATATTGCTAGTGTGCTAATCGCGTTGTCGTTAATGATGTCGAATATCAAACGATTGCGTTGGATAAATTTATTTGGAGCTGCTGCCTTTAGTGCTTATGGCTACTTTATTGATGCTTATCCTGTTTTTATTTTAAATGGTTGGATAACTTTAGTAGATATTTACTACTTAGTGCGTATTTATAAAGAAAAAGATCAGTTTGATTTAGTTAAATTAAAGTCAGTACAAACGCCACTGTTTAGCTTGTTAAAAGAGCGCTACGGTAAAGATATCAAGCAGTTATGTACAAAATTTCAGTGGCAACAACTCGATGATGCACATGTTCTATTAGTGTTTAGAAACATGAAGCCCGTGGGTTTCTTTGCTTATCGACAATTGAATGATATGGGGAAGGTTGAAGTACTACTTGATTATATTATTCCAGAAGACCGAGATTTTAAAGCGGCTAAATTTATGTTTTCCCACCAAGATAACAAACTAAAATTAGAGGGTATTAAGCACTTGGTGGTAGAGGCATCAGATGAAAACCATGGGATATATTTAAAGCGTGTTGGATTTACCAAACAAGAACATTATTTCGAGTTAGTATTACACTGAGATTAAGAAGCGGAATATATAATGTTTAACAATATTACTTTCCGCTTCAATCTACTTACGAACGATTATTTTTTTGAACGTTCTAGTTCTAATTCTTGTATTTGAACCGCTATTTTTTCAGCTTCAGCGGTGATCATTGAATACGACTTAATATCGCCATTTCTTTGCGAGAACATCGCTTGCTCGAGCTTAGCTTCATAGAGTTTATTTAATTTTTTGATCGGGTCTTTTTTAAATATTCCAAACATTTTATTTACCGTTGAGTTGGTTATAGGTTGTTATACGTATATAAACCGATTTTAGTTTCATTATTGTCACTTTTAGATAAAAACTTATTAAGTCCTTTAATAGGATGGCAAATGTCATTTTAAATATAGACGTAAACGATATTAATATACAGATAAATGTGATGATTGTGTTATTTTATCAAGCTTAATTGATTGATTGATTGATTGACTGATGATGATTAAAGCCTCATTTAATAATGTAATGGCGTTTACATTATAGTCAACCTAAGGGGAGGCACATTAAAATCAACAATAAAAGATGGAGATACGCCAGTAAATATTGTTGTAAAGGTGAGATAACATCAGCTAGTAGTTTTTTTTCACTTCGTTTAACATTATAATTAATGACAATGAGTTGTTTAATACAGCGCTATATATCTTTTGGGACCCTACTATGAATTTAGATAAATCAACAAAACGTATAGAAAAAAGAGTTAAAAAAGGATTTCAAGGTTACCCTCAAATATCACTGGCATATTTTGGCGAATCAGCTGATTACGCAAGTGAAGTTGTGGTTGGTTTTATCGCTGGCGAAGGTGAGGCGGCTCAAGAGCAAAAATTTACCAGTAAAGTTGATGCTAGAAAAGACGAAACCATTCAAACCACATTACTAAAAGTTATTGAACGAGCGGATGCAAAAACAGTTGTAGAAGTTGCGGGTGTTTCAATTATTAAATAACGCCAATTAAACTTGGCAAATATCCCTATCCCTGGACTGTAAATAATATGAGTGCTCTTGCTATCCCGTGGTAACAAACTATTCCTCTTCGTCAACGCGTTATATGGCCAAGTAAATCTCTAAGTATTGCTATGTAGGTGGCGTTATTGAAGGCCTATATTACAGCGCATTTATTCGTGAAGTGCTTGTTTGCGTTACTTCTGTTTATTTCACGGTTAACAAAGCTCTGTTACTCATAAGCTTTCTCTATGAGAAAGCTTATTTATCAAAATATTGACGTTGATGGTTGATTTTTCTTTATATATAGGTTTTAATTCGCTTGTGAAATATTAGACTAAATACTCAAATTGACTTGTTTAGTATTTACACCAGAAGAGGAGCTGTAGCTAGGTAAATAACACGAGGAACCACCATTCTTTTGACTGTTATTGAGGGAGACTGCAGCCGAGAATAGTTAGCGAGTGGCGTTATTTATTCGGTTACTAGGGCTGAATCCCTGGGATTGTCACCTCTAATTAGTGCTTTTAAAAGCCTAATTATTTTATGGTGGAGAGCTTCTGGCTGAAAAGTTAAGTGGCTCTACTCATGAACACTTTCTCTTCAGTCATGCTCTTCCTTACAGTTTACAAGTTATTTGATATTTATATATCAGGACTTAATTAGGGAGACCTTAATGTCATTATCACCTCTTACCGTTGCTAAATTTGGTGGCACCAGTGTTGCTGATCACCAAGCGATGTTGCGTTGCGCTCACATCATAAAAAACGATCCAAGTAATAAACTGGTTGTCGTTTCCGCAAGCTCGGGCGTAACAAACTTATTGGTTCGTTTAAGTCAAAAAAATGTGCCAGAACATGAACAAACAGACATTATTACCAATATTCGCGCTATTCAATTAAATATCACCCAACATTTAGCACAAGAGCAAATGCTTAATGACCAAATTGCTGAATTACTTCAGCAGCTAAGTGAGTTTTCTAATGCCCAATCACTAAATTATTGCCCACGTATATCAGATGCTATTTTGTCCTTTGGCGAGCAAATGAGTTCACGTATATTTGCACAAGTCCTGCAATCAGTGGGTGTTAATGGTGAAATGTTTGATGTTCGCCAAGTCATGAAAACCAACGCTCAATATGGAAAAGCGGTAGTCGATCTTGAGCAATTATCTGCACATGCAAAGCAATCCCTTACTCTGCTACTTGCTGATAAAGTGGTTGTTACACAGGGTTTTATCGGGCAAGACGAAGATGCCTATACCACGACATTAGGTCGTGGTGGCTCTGATTACAGTGCTGCACTATTAGCTGAAGCATTACACGCTGATAATCTTTCTATTTGGACTGATGTTGTAGGTATTTTTACCACGGATCCACGCATAACCGATCAGGCCCGTGCGATTAAAGAAATTAGTTTTGGTGAAGCGGCTGAAATGGCAACGTTTGGCGCGAAAATTCTTCATCCTGCGACGTTAATTCCTGCGATGAGACAGAATATTCCAGTGTTTGTCGGTTCAAGCAAAGAGCCAGAAAAGGGCGGGACTCGTATTCAGCAATTTGTTGAATCAAGTCCGATTTATCGCTCAATAGCACTGCGACGAGAACAAACCTTAGTGACCGTAAAAAGCCCTGCAATGTTGCACGCAAGCGGTTTTCTTGCGCAAGTCTTTGGTATTTTGGCCAAGCATGAGCTGAGTGTTGATTTAATTACCACGAGTGAGATAAGTGTCGCGCTTACTTTCGATAATCCAACGGGGTCAACGCAAGCCCTGTTAAATTCAACCGTTGTTGAAGAACTTGAGCAACTTTGTGAAGTCACGGTAGAGCATGGTTTATCGTTAGTTGCTGTTATTGGTAACAAAATGCATCGCAGTAATGGCGTAGGAACCAGTATTTTTGAGACAATTTCAGGCATAAATGTTCGGATGATTTGTCATGGCGCCAGTGAACATAATTTATGTTTTTTGGTGGATGAGAAGCAAGCGAACGAAACTGTTGAAAAGCTACATACGGCTTTGTTTGCTTAAATATAAGCTGTGATTAGCCAAGTTAATGCTATAAAAAAAGATAAAACACATTTATGTGTCTTATCTTTATGTACATAATAGGTTGTCATGAATGAGTACTAGAAAATAACAAGGCCTACATCCATGCACGTCGATGTTTGTAAACGATGAATGAAAGCATGTTCAACCCGTTGTGGTTATTCGTAATTTAGTGGATCGGTCATATTATTATCACTGAAAGCTTCTAATCGCTCTTGGCAAGCACCACATTGCCCACAGGCTTTTTCACGACCGTTATAACATGTCCAAGTATTGTCATACTTCAAGCCCATTTTTAATCCATCCGTTAAAATATCACTTTTAGTGACAGTAAGATAAGGGCTGAATATTTCTACGGACTCATAGTTGGCTATTTTACATACTTCATTCATTTTCATCACAAATTCAGGACGACAATCAGGGTATATCGCATGGTCGCCAGAATGTGCACCGTAATAAACTTGGCTAGCACCGACTGAAACCGCATAACCAACTGCAAGTGACAATAAAATCATGTTACGGTTAGGAACAACCGTTGATTTCATACTTTCAGCTTCGTAATGCCCTTGTGGAATATCAATATCGTCAGTTAATGAAGAACCGGCAAGTAGCTGATTAATTGATGAAATATCAATAACTTTATGGTTTACGTTGAGTGACTGACAAACGGTGCTTGCATACTCAATTTCTTTGACATGACGCTGGCCATAGTCAAATGTTAAGGCAAATACTTCTTTTCCATCGTGCAAGGCGCGATTAAGTACAGTGAATGAGTCCATGCCACCAGAATAAATAACAACAACTTTGTTTGTCATTTCTAAAGTCTCTTAGGGTATAATTAATGTCGCACATTTTACTTCAATTCACACCAGCAATAAACAGGCAAAAACCCCAATGACCGTAAAATATAAAATTAATGAATTATTTGAAACTATTCAAGGAGAAGGCGCTTTTACTGGCCAACCTTCGATTTTTATCCGTTTACAAGGTTGCCCCGTTGCCTGTTCGTGGTGTGATACCAAACATACTTGGGACATCAATCTTGATGATGAGGTAAACGCATCCGCAATGTTAACAAAAAAAGTAGAGTCTCAAACGTGGTCTGCACTCTCTGTAGAAGCTATTTTAGCGGTGATAAGCGAGAAAGGTTATCAAGCAAAACATATTGTGATCACGGGTGGAGAACCAGCTATGGTTGATTTACTCCCCCTTTGTCAAGCACTCGAAAAAAAGGGGTTTAGCTGTCAGTTAGAAACATCAGGGACTTTCGAACTTAAAGTCTCTGAGCAGTGTTGGGTGACCGTTTCACCGAAAGTAAATATGAAAGGGGGCTACAAAATATTAAATTCAGCCATGCTACGTGCTAATGAAATAAAGCATCCCGTTGCAACCGAGCAACACATTGATGATTTAAAAGCGTTATTAACAGAGCATAGTATTGTTGATACCCAAGTTTATTTACAGCCCATTAGTCAAAAAGAACGAGCAACAGCGCTAGCGATCAAAAGTTGTATTGAAAACAACTGGCGTTTATCAGTCCAAGTTCACAAATATCTAGGCATTGAATAAATACTTCGCTATACAATAGCCCTCATTCACTATTTTTTCTGTAGTGGTAAAGTGATCGAAACCGTAACACCTTGCGGGTTATGATGGTTACTTGCCACTATTTTGCCATGATGAAATTCACAAATTAACCGTGCGATATATAACCCCAAGCCTAAATGAGGTGTTTTATCTTCTTTGGTTTGAGGTGTTTCACGCATCGACACCATTGAATCAAACAATCGCTGTTCCATCGTTTCAGGTAATAGTATGCCGTTATTACTAATGTGAATAGTTATCGCTTTACTTTTTGTTTCTGTGGTTATAAATAACGTATTGTCTTGGCTAAATTCCACGGCATTCGTCACTACTTTGTCGAGTAATTGCGCGATATGCTCAGGAGAACCCGCCAAAATAACTTTTTTATCTGATGCGATATATTCAATCTCAAAATGAGGATAAATTTGCTGGTAACCTTGAACACAGCCATTTAATACATCGAATACATTAAAACTAACATTGTCAGTTTGATTCAACATTTGCTCAAGACGCGTCGCTTCACTCATGTTGGTTAAAATATTGTTTAAGCGATTAATGCCACTCTGGGCACGGTCAATATAAGCTGAACTGCTGTCAGGTAATGCCTGTAAAGATAAATTCTCCAAAGATGTTCTAACAATGGCTATCGGTGTGCGTAATTCGTGAGAGAGTCGCGACGACATGTTTTCTAAGTAATGATTGTATTGGCTTAACCGATTTACTGCTGTTGAAAAGCTACGCGATAAATCACCAATTTCGTCATTTGCCTTTGATATTTGCATGTTTTGTGCAATATCATTATTAATTCTACCGTGTTCATCAATAGCGACTTCAGCTTGATTACGCAGTTGGCGAATACGGTTTGAAATACGTGACGCGAAAAAGAAAAAAGCTAACGCTCCCAATAACATAATCGCAAGTATCGACGTGAATAATTTCTCTAAGGCTTTATTTCGTACACTGAGAATACCATTGGTCGTTTCCTCAACGATCACCGCTCCGTTGACTTTGTCGCTGATGTAAATAGGGTAGGCGGCAGATATTATGACTGCTTTTTTATCGGTGGTTAACCGCCATTGCGATTTAGGTGTACCGGCGAGTGCGGCTTCAATATGTTCACCAGTCAGATTTTGTGTGTCATATAACTGGTCAATAAAATCATTTTGCGGTTTATTTAGTAAATGTTGAAAGACAGGGGCTAAATATTTCTGTGTCCAAGCATACCAAGAGTCATCTTTATCAGAGGTATTGATATTTTTCTGCCATAACCCACTGGCTTTTGTTATGTCACCGCTTTTTGCCAACACACGATGATGTTGGTCAACAACCCAAATACGCGATTGTGTGTAACTCATGCCTTTTACTATACGTTCAATTTCAGGCGATGGTACTAAAATAGTACCTAAGGTGTCAGCAGTACTAGGGTCAGCACTTCCTATGATGGTGATTGCAGCACTTAATGGTGCATCAACATCATGAAGCGCAAAAGCTAAACGGTCACTGATTTTGGTTAATGGAATACGAAATTCAATATTATAGCCTTGGTCTGTATCGCGCCATTGTCCTTGAATAAAGCTTATTGATGCTGGAAATTCAAGTATTTCATTGCTTTGTATATCATTAATACGATAAGCGGAAAGCCAACCTTGACGCTTATTGCTAATAATAAAACGTTGAAAATTACCATTAACATCATTGAATGCTAATTCAAGATGGTCATTTCTGTTTATTGCCCGAGCATTTTCGTCGCGATAAATAACCTTGTCGTCAACCACTTGTATAAAAAAATATAAGTATTTATCGTATTTTCCAACGGCGGCGCTGAAATGATGGGTTAATTGCTCAACCGACAAAGGTGTCCCTAGTTGATTGTTAACACCATAATAATGCGATTTTTCTTGAAAGCTTGGCCAGTCGTTGGGTAAGCCGTCAAGGTTTACCGCTTGAGATAACTGGTAACCATATAAGTCTTTACCTTTTTCAACATCAGGTAAAAAACTCGCTTGGTTATTAAACAGGTTGGGGCGCTCATGTAAAGAAGTCGCCAGTGCTCTTGCGGTACCTATTATTGTTTGCTCTTGCCCAAAACGTAAGTACTTTTCCATCTCCCATACGTATTGATAACCAAACCACGGAATAGCAAATAAGAAACTTGATAAGAGTAATAATTTTGCCCGCAAACCAAAGCGAATATGGAGCTTATTTTTCATCTTTATTCCAACGGTAGCCCATGCCATAGACTGTTTCAATGCAGTTAAAGTCTTTATCAATTTGGTTGAATTTTTTACGGATACGTTTGACATGAGAAGTAATCGTGCTGTCATCAACGTAGATGTTGGAATCTTTCATCAGTTGCTGACGGTTTTTAACATGTCCGGGGTGTTTAGCTAAAGCAAAGACCATCCAAAACTCAGTAATGGTTAAATCAACACTGTGCTGTTGCCAGACAATAGTCATACGCTGATTATCGATAGTTAAGGACCCTAATGTTAGCAAGCTACTTTCTGGGGTAGGTTGTTTAAGCGCTTCTTGGCGACGAAAAAGTGCGGCTATACGCGCTGACAAATGTGGCAGGCTAATATCTTTAGTTAAATAGTCGTCTGCGCCGATGCGCAAACCTGAGACGGTATCAACATCATTATCACGAGCAGTTAAAAATATAATAGGCAATGTGGTTGATATATTTCTAAGCCATTGGCAAAGGGTAAAACCGCCGTCATATTCTTGTTCTAAACCAATATCAAGGATAACCAAATGAGGCAAGCTTATCGCAAATGCTTGGCAGGCGCTTTCTCGGTTGGCAAAGGTTTGAACTTGATAACCTTGTGTGCGAAGCACATCAGCATAGTTTTCTCTAATAGCGGCTTCATCTTCAACTATGGCAATTCGTTTTAACAATGTCTAGCAACTCTATTTATTGACTTATTTTAGGCACTATATAAGAGTTTTTTTATAAAAGCGCGCAATTATTGTAATTGCCATATTGTTGCCACATTTGCTCATTACTTTGCCTTTTTTATGTCGTTTCAACGCCTATTTTTCTTGTTTTAATTACCTCGTCAACAACAAACAACTTATTACTTTAGGAACTCACATGAAAACTATTAATATCAAAACAACGAATAACAGTAAATTAAGCCCAGCAAAATTATTTTTAATCGCTTCCCTTATTGCCGCGCCGACGTTAAGCCAGTCTGCTTATGCTTTTGACAATAACACCGCTACTGATAATGAATCACTACAACTTACTGATAGTGATAAAGAAGGCATTGGTTTTGGTGCTGGTATGGTCATTGGCGCTATTTTCGGTGGGCCGGTTGGCGCTATTCTTGTTGGTGTTACTGGCTCACTAGTAGCAAAAACTGCAAACGACAAAGAAAATTTAAATGAGTTGCAGGCGTCAATAAATAAGCAAGAAAGCGATTATTCGATTGCCGTACAACAATTTCGTCAAAAATTAGCACGCGCTGAGCAAAATCACCAATTAGAACTTTCTGTTTTAGAGCAAAACGTTGATAAAAAATATCAACGTGCCAGTCAGTTACAAGCAGAAAACTTATTGATGAGTTTACAGTTTCCAACCGGCTCTAGTGACTTACAACCGCATTATCACAGTCAAATTGTTGCTCTGTCTGAAATGTTGCAGCAATCGCCTACATTATTTATCGATTTATCAGGTTATACCGATATGCAAGGCAATAAAAAGGTAAATCAGGCGCTTTCTATTGCCCGTGTTAATACGGTTAAGCATGCGTTAATCGACCAAGGTGTTAAAGCTGAGCGTATCCAGTTATTTGCTTTTGGTGAGCAAGCGCCTGTAGTGGCAAATAGTGAAAAGGAAGTGAGTTTTTACGATCGACGTGTCGTTATTAAGCTACACAGTAATAGTAAACAAATGGCAAATAATTATTAAGTGTTGTTTAGGTTTGTTGATTCATTAATTTATCTAAGGAGGTGAAACATCAGTGATAGAAATAGAGTTAAATGAATAAAGACTAAAAGATTAAAAACCAAGGACACTCCCATACTTCCTTGGTTTTTCTTTATCTGTAATGTTTATCTATAAAACTGGCTATTTAATTTTATAAATAGCAAAGCTCAACGCAGGCACACTTAATGAATCAGGGTTCACTTCATCATATTTAGACGCGGGATAAACTTTTTTCGCGCCAGATAGTGCTAGCTTGATTGGCTGGACTGTTTTTTCGGTATTAAAGACAACGACCATTGTGTCGCTGTCTTTTAGCGTACGTGATATTGCAAACACACCGGGTGTATCTTGAGCGTATAAGGTTTTTTGTTCACCAAATCTTAGTGCAGGATACTGATAATAAACATCGGCATATTTAGCAAATGTTTTATAAAGTAGGTGATTTTCATCAAAATTGTCATCAGCAGTGGTTTTCGTATTTGCAAGCAAGTCATCATCGTTGTAGCTATTAACCAATGAAGGCATCATGTCTTGACGAGCTCCTTTGTCACCAACATCTCCAACAAAACCTTGTTCGTCGCCATAATAGACAATTGGCACACCACGTAGAAAGTAAACCATCGCGAGGGGCTAATAAGGTGCGTTGAATTATTGCTGCTTCGCTGTAATTAAGAACACTGTCTTTTAACATGCTAGCAAAGCGCCCCATATCGTGATTACCGGTAAAATTAAGTAACTGATTGGCATTGCTGTCGCTGTCATTATAATAATGGTCGCGCTCAAATAACTCGACGAGTTTATCTGTCCCTTGTTGTTTAATTAGGGTGTCTTGCAAAGCAAACTGCATTGAAAAGTCGAGTACAGATTGCATTTTTCCTTCAGTGGTAAATGATCTTAATTCTTCACTGTCACCACTATAAACTTCACCAAACATGACGAATTCTGGAATACCAAGCTCTTGAGCATGATTAACCAGTGCAGGTGCAAATTCTGCCCAGAACGCCATATTGACGTGTTTTATGGTATCAATTCTAAAACCGTCAGGTTTAAATTCACTTGTCACGTTTTTGAATATATCGATCATACCTTGAACAACTTCTGGTGAATCTGTATCAATATCGTCTAAACCACTGAAGTCACCGTATATTGAATTTTCTCCTTCGTAAGTGGTATCACCTTGGTTGTGGTAGTACTTTTTGTCATTTAACCAAGCAGGAGATTTAAGACTTTCTTGTCCTTTAGGAATAATAGGCTAATAGGCATCTCCAACAGCGATTTGAGCAAGCGACTTATAAAGGCAACCGTCATTTTCTTTCATCAGATATTGCAAGCCATCTTCGCCACGACATTCAACGTACTTAATGACGTCAGCGGTATGGTAAGTAATAATGTCAAAAAATACTTTTATATTTTCTTTATGTGCTGCATCAATGAAGCGCTTTAAATCTTCATTGTTGCCTAAGTGCGGGTCAATCTCATTGAAATATAAAAAGAGAAAAAGTGATTTTAAATGAATAATATACTGACTTTCAGCTAAAAAGCTGTTTTTTTAGTTACCTTGCTGGTTTATTGAACATAAAGATAAAATAATAAAATTAGTGCTTTACAAATGTTATTGCAGGTCTTAATATCTGCACCGTCTTCAAGCAAGCAATTGTTTTAAGACATTCAGGTGAGATGGCTGAGTGGTCGAAAGCACTGGTCTTGAAAACCAGCAAGGGTTTATAGCCCTTCTAGAGTTCAAATCTCTATCTCACCGCCAAACAAAGAAAAACCCGTTAATCGAAAGATTAGCGGGTTTTTTGCATTTTGAACTGAAAACATTACGTTAAAGATAAATAAGGGGTTATAGCATTAAACCTTCGAGTAGCTTTCAAATCTCTATCTCACCGCCAAACAAAGAAAAGCCCGTCAATCGAAAGATTAGCGGGTTTTTTGCATTTCTGGAATATAGGTTTTTAGGTTTACTTTAAAGGGGCTCATCAAATTCACTTTTATGTGAAGACTTTAAATCAGAATATATAAGAATCTATCAATAATATTAAGATGTACTTAGTGCGCTAAACTGAAGTTAGCAGCTCGTTAATCTTAACAGCTGCTTAAAGTTTATAACGGCCGTTTATATTTCATCTCAGAACGCTATTTTCGCTGCCACTGAAAGTCATAATTTAGGCATGAACTGATCTTAATAAAGAACCTCCTTGCCTTTATTTCAGTTTACTGTGCGTTCCGTATAGAAAGAACAACACAACTTAAGATTAATGGATTATGGAATTAACTGTCGATGTTCGTTTATCAAAGCTAAAGGTTTACTATGAACTAGTGGTAGGACCCTTTTTAAAGAATGCATGTTTTTCTGATTTTTATCGAAGCATAAAACCGCAATCTCACTTGAGTTAGACCCTGACTTATCTTTCACTGCCTTACCAAATGACAAACCAGATGTTTCAATTTCTACTTCAGAAAATCATTTTTTATAAATGCCCAGTCGCTCTATTTTTTAGGTATACTAGTGTTGTTAATTACAGCATATTGCCTAATAGATAAGCTGTAATCATATCCACCGATAGATTTATTTTTCCTTTTTTCAAATCGGTAAAAACACTTTCATTTTTCTTTTTGTCATAAAATCTTTTAGAAAAATAAATCGATACAGTGTCGAAGGTCGCCCACTACTTGTCCCATGAGTTATTGCTATCTCACCTATGGTTTTAGGGCACTATTTTGATATATATTTTATTAATTCGTCTTGAAAAAAATCAAATTTAAGTTTTTTATAACCTTCTTTTTCAGTTAATTGACTAATGATTTCATCGTGATTGTCTTTTATTTTCGAAATGTAATATCTATATGATGTAAATATTACATTATCAGTAGCCATACCAGTAAGGAAATCATATATGGCATAACAATTAAGGATTCCATAATGATATTTTTTTCTTTCTTCTCTTTTTTGCTCATCTATTACAAAATTAACGTATTTTTAAAGCTGGTTTGAATGTGGGAATGTATTTGTTATATCTTCGATAATAAATGCTGATCTTTTAGCACCAATTTCAATAGCGAAAAACACATCTATTTTCCTATATTGCTGTAAAACTTTCCCTTTCCCTGTTAATAACAACTTACCAATAGATTCTAAAGTTACTTTATCTGCACGAGGGTGATTTTTCTTACACAGTAATAAAATGAACTCTTTTGCTGCATTTTTTAACTCATGCACTTCTGTATAATCTAGCCAATTAAGCAACCAACAAATAAATAAATAAAAGTATCTTGTGAAAGTTCACCAGTGACGTAATCAAAAAAATTAGGCTCTTTGCTCATCTTATTATTTAATCCTATTGTAGTTTTTAGTCATTGTTTGGTTCTTAACATTATTTTAGTATTCATAATTACTTAATGAGCTCTTTAAGGCTTTTACGACTTCAACTTTAAGATAAGTTGGTAACTCGCACACTACATCCGCACCATATTTTAATATCCACGCAACCAAGTCATAGGTTGGGATACAGCTAAATTGTACATGCGTCCATTGAGTTGAAGTCTGTAAAATTTGTTGGTCATCTGCTAATTGATTGTTGGTAAGTGTATCTAGTGCAAAGCCCTTTACTTTTAGTGCAACGATTTCTCTTTTGTTACCTGCTTTTAATAACCAACCAGAAGGGTTTTTGGCGAAATATTCTTGCAGAGTAAAAGAAAGTGGAGCATCCATTTTTGTATGGTTTTTGTCAGCGTTTGTAATACGATGAAATAAAAATAACATCGGTTTTTCAGGACTATCCTTTTTAGTTGCCACTAGATAATGGCTTTGTCCTCGAATGATAATTCCTAAAGGGTTTAAGCAATAATTTACCGCAGTATTTTTATCTTTTGCTTGATAATCGATTTGTATTTGGTTTTCGTAAAGCACACACTCGTAAATAATTTCACGATCACTTTCAGATATAAATCTACTATTATTTATTAATGGATAGCCCTCTGAAATTACCTGTAATTTTTCCTGCCATTTGCTAAATGCATTGTCTGAGTTGAGTGTGCATTTAGCGTCAGCTATTCGTGCTTCTGCTCGAAGGGTATATTCACTAGGCATTGCTTTGAGTAGCAGCTTTTCTGATAAAATCAACATCAGCGCTTCAGTTGGTTGAATGCCTTTAAATTTGCTCGCGTTATTTTGAATACAGCCCCAACCGCGACCTTCTGCGGTGTCTTCTAAATAAAGCCCACCTATATCGGTCAGTTTCACTAAGTCTCTTTCAACAGTGCGTTTACTCACATTAAACCCTTCATCTGTAAGGTGTTGATGTAAGGCAATGGTCGTTATGGGTTTGCCTGGAGATAAAGGGATTTTTCTTAACATCTCTAAATGACGTAATGTAGTACTTTTAGACATAACAAGGTGCTACCTAGGAGATAAATTTATTGATTTTTTAGTGGTTATAAACTTTATAGTGACTGTCTTTTTTCCAGATTATTTTACAATTAGTAAAATCAAAATAACTTTTTAATTGCTCTTTATATACGTTAGCAAATAATGAGCTATCCATATAAATGGTTATTGTGTTTGCTAACGTAGAATACACGACCCTTCCTCGTGGAAGTTCCTGGTATTCGCTAGCGATAAGTTCTTTAAAATGGGGTAAGTAAATGTGTTTATTTTCCCATTCTGTTATATGTTGAAAGGGACTATCAACCATGCCTATATCATCAGGGGCCAAAGTTTCAATCGCTATTTTTTTAGCAATTAAGTTGTTTTTATAAAACCAAAATATACCGACGTTAATAGTGAACTCCTTTTTATAATATTAATAAAAAATCATTTAATTTAATAGCTTAGATAATATGTTTTTTACCATAACACATAATAATGACTCTCGCGACAACCGGTGTCGCTTAAAAAATATTTTATTGCGACACTCTTTGTCGCACAGCGAGTTAAGATGTTTTCATGGTAGGCAATTAGTTAAAAATTATGTTTAACGAAAGTGATATGAGTATTGAATACAGTAGAATACGGCAATTATTAGAGCAGTTTACTCTTTATGGGGAAGCTGAGTTCACTATTGTCTTTGGCGCTATAGCGGAAGATGCTGACTATAGCACTTGGTCAACGCCTGATGATGATTTTAGTAAGTATAAAGCGTCTGGTTTTTTTAATCTCATGCAGCATTTATTAAGTGCATTCATTGAGTATAAAAGTCAGATCATATTACTTGAAAACTGCCACGGCATAATTAAAATTAAGCAACGCGTTATTGCTATTGAATGGGTGAATAAAAAAGTTGCCGACGATGCTATTGCTTCAATTCATGAGAAAGATAATGTTGATTACTAATAAAAAAATAAAAATCATAGAGTTAAGTGATGTGCTTACTGAGCATCGAGAATATCACCAAATGAAATTAGGTTGCTACCTAACAGCATTAAATTGTGATCAAAATAAAATACAAAGCAAGAGCGTAAGAGAAGGAAATGTAATTACGTTTCCTGAAAGCTCCCATGATTATGTCATTCGTATTTCAGGAGAAGCATATAATTGTTTTGAGAATCATCCTATAAGCATATATGTGACGTTCAACCAAGACAGGCAGGCTTGGGGGAAATACGCGAGTAGGATACAACATTTAATTGATTGTCAAAAAGCTGTTTTGGTTAGTTCCGATGTTTATAACGTACTAGATGCTGAAATTAACTTTTATAATCCAACTATTATTTGTTCAACGGGTTAACGCCTATTCTAGTTAGGATCGTACCGGATAGGTGAAATTGTTAATACCCTCTTTGAGATCAATAGCAGACAGGAAAAGAAGCGATTTACTCACTTACGCACTGCGTTTAATGACGAATGATCGCTGTGGTGCATCAGGAGCCAGTCAAGGTGATATTCAATCGGGTTTAGTTGCTATTCTCACCGCTAAAAACAGACGTCAGCCTTTGAGTTACTAACGGTGATTTTTCGCCTAAATTATTTGTGTTTAGTCTTGTAAATATTATCTTATTGAAAATTGACAGGGATATAGTCATGAGCAGGGTGGTTTTATTTATATTATCAATGATATTGGTTGATAAAACGTTAGCTGGAACAGTATATAAATGTACTGTTGATAGGGATAATTAAATATAGTCAAATGCCTTGCGGCGATGGCGAACCTGAAAAGTTAATAATATTAGATGTAATGTCTAAATCTATCACGTCAGCCCAAAAGCAACCTCAATCTACAACCTGTAATAATGACTACATTATCAAATCACATATTATCAGCAATAAGATAAAACGCTCTGAAGCTAATATTAAGCAATACTAAAAGAAAATCGTAAGAGAATTAAATCTGCTTAAGGCTCGCACGTACAGTGCTAACAATAACTTAGCTGGAGCTATTTACCAAGATGCTTGAGTATTGAGATGCTTGCGGTAACAAATAAATCAGTCATTGATAGATAGTTCAACTACAAATATCAATAAATTAAAGTCAAAAAAATAATTATTATCTTATTTTAACATTTACTAGCGCTGTTATTGAGATTAAAAATACAACAGCAAAAAATCTATATGACCGCTATGGTGGTTAAGCTGACTATTTATGAAGATACATTTACGCCTAAATTAGGACGGGTTTTTGGCAAAAATAACGGTTAGTTCTAACTCGTTGTGGGGCAGAAAGTGAGATATTTTTATCCCTAAAAGTAGAATGAAAAATTTAAAGTTGATTGAGAACTAAAGTATGCAATATTTGAAATAGTCTTAAAGTATCAGGTAAACTTAGCTATTTATTCTCTAGTCTTATTAATAAATTCTGTTATCATTTTTTTGTAAGTTTGCCCAATAGGGATAGTTTCATCGGAAATTTCTAGCTGTGAAGAACTGACACAGTTAACTTTATTTTTAGCAATGATAAAAGATTTATGTACGCGCATAAACAAACATGGGGGTAACTCTTTTTCGAACT
This sequence comes from Colwellia sp. MB02u-14, assembly GCF_014076915.1. Lineage (NCBI taxonomy): Bacteria > Pseudomonadati > Pseudomonadota > Gammaproteobacteria > Alteromonadales > Colwelliaceae > Colwellia > Colwellia sp. MB02u-14. The sequence continues at coordinate 60,168 of NZ_JACGUX010000062.1, read as the reverse complement.
GTGATATTTTTTGATGAGTAACTATTTTGCTATCACTAGAGTAAACCAAACAATAGTTACCGCAAGCTTCAATATAAAGAATGTCATTCAGGGCTATTTGGTGACGAGCTTTATCCCCCTTGATAAATATTCTCTGCTCTAAGGCATTAGTCTTATCTTGCGAATTTGAAGTAGTCCGGTATTCCCCCACAGGTAACTTATTTTTAGGGTGTATTTTATTTACTGCTTTTAAAAATCGTTCAAAACTGAAAGGTTTTAACAGGTAATCACTGACATTTAATTCAAAGCCTTCTAAGGCAAACTCTTGATAAGCCGTAGTAACAATTACCTGAGGTTTGACGGTTAACGTTTTGAGAAAATCAAAGCCGCTTAATTTTGGCATATTGATATCAAGAAACATTAAATCAACACTGTCGGTCGCGAGAAATTGCATGGCTTCCAGCGCGTTATAACTATGATTAACCAGCTTAAAATGTGGCAAGTTTGTACAATATTCTTCTATGATACGATGCGCGATAGGCTCATCATCAATGACCATGAAGCGAATCTCTTTGTTATTCATAATTATGTTGGCTCTTTAATTGTACTTCTAGTCGAACACAATGCACACCATGTCTTGAGGTGACATCGATCTGATGTGAATCAGGATAAATCAGCTTTAATCGTTGTGTTAAATTCTGTAGCCCGATACCCGTATGGCAACTTTGTTCACTCTCATCGAAATTATTTTCTATTTCAAATACCATGCTTTGTTCTGTAGCCTCAAGCTTGATAAGTATAAAAGCTTCATCAGTGAGTTTTTCAACGCCATGCTTATATGCATTTTCTACCAGTATTAATAATAATAAGGGTGAAATAGCTAAACCAGCATCTGCTATCTCATGAGCAAACGTTATATTTACTGGCTTATGGTATCTTATTTGCTGTAACTCAATAAAATCATTAAGGTAATTGATCTCATCCTTGAGTAGTACCTGATCTTTTTTACCTTGATAAATAGTATAACGCAACATGTCTGAAAGTTTGAGGATCAAACCCGGAGTTTGATCAGACTTTTCTAACGCCAAACCGTATAAATTGTTCATAGTATTAAAGAGAAAATGTGGATTTACCTGACTTTTTAAGTGCATTAACTCGGCATCAGTACGTTCGTTTTGTAGTTGTTTAACTAACTTCCATTGACCTATAACCCAATGAGAAAACAAGTGAAAAAGCATCAGCCAGCTCAATATGGTTAATTGGAACTTAGTGCCGTATTCACTATTATCGACAGTGTTCGATGCAAAGAAACATACGGCAATAAAGCTCGCATAAAGGATATAAATTTTTTGGGTTTTCAAATCAAGTGATTGAGGCTGGCTTTGTGACTTTTTTTTAATAAAAAGTACGATGTGATAAAGCATAAGCGCGTAACAAAAAGCTATGGTCAAATTATAGAATAGATCAATGATATGTACTTCTTCAAAGACTAATAAAGTATTCAATGCCAATAAATAACTGCACGCGATGTTATGGTTATTAAGCCAAATTAAAAACATCCTTAATTTTGTAGTATTACTTTCTTTTTGGGAGATATTTACCCCTATTATTGACTTTAACATTGGGCTATGAGCGATTATCAATAGGATCAAAACGAGATAATTTAAACAAAGTAGTGTAATGGCAAAAGGTAAGCGATTTTCTCGCGCATCTAATATCAACATAAACATGGTTAAGGCCAGAAACGTAGTTGAAACCAATAATATGCTCACTCGATTTTTTTTACATTGAGTGAACAAGGCTAGTTTAGCTTTCACTAGGTTTTCTTTAAGTGAATAATTTTTTGGCTCTATTAATTTACAAATGAATTTGTCGATAATAAAAAGTCCCACCAATAAAAACACCAAAAATAAACTGTTCATACAACACCCCGCATACCTTATCAAAGAGCGCTAAAAATACACGTATTTAGTAATACAAGCGAGCACTTTACTGTCGAAAATCTCTGTAAAATCACGCTATTTGACCAATCCTATCATTATGATGTCCAATTAAGTCTTTTTCGATACAAACGGTATTACGCCTTTTAAACTGGTGTTTGGCCAAGAAAATCTAGGGTACGTCACATAGTTTATTTATCACTAGGGAATAGTTATTGGCTTGGTTATAACTGTTGCAAATAAATTTACCTTTCTCTTGTGGAGTAACACTATGGAAGCAGTAGCAATAACATCAGGCTTGAATATCGATTCAAATAAGCACAGTAGTATTGAGAATCAGCTTAAAATTTCTGGATTAAGTAAAACCTATCATAATGGTTTTAGAGCCCTAAATAATGTCAATCTAACATTAGCTAACGGTATGTTCGGTTTACTTGGTCCAAATGGTGCGGGTAAGTCGAGCTTTATGCGGAGTTTGGCAACGTTACAAACTTTCGACAATGGCAATATTATTTTCAATGGTGAGGACAGCCAAGCTAACCCTGACGCGATTCGGAAATACCTTGGTTATTTACCACAAGAATTTGGTGTGTATCCTAAAATGTCTGCTGTGCAACTACTTGATTACTTAGCGGTATTAAAAGGTGTAATAGACAAAACAACGAGAAAAAAACAAATAGACTATCTACTGGAGTTAACCAATCTCACCGAGCACAAAAATAAAGCGGTTGCCAACTATTCAGGTGGTATGAAACAAAGATTTGGTATCGCTCAAGCATTGCTCGGCTCGCCTCAATTGTTAATTATTGATGAACCTACAGCAGGCTTAGACCCCGCTGAGCGTAATAGTTTTCATAATATTTTATCTGATATTGCAGATAAAATGATCATACTTTTATCAACTCATATTGTTGAAGATATCAATAATTTATGTCCAAAAATGGCGATTTTAAATGCAGGGGAAATATGTTTTCAGGGGAAACCACAAGCCTTAATAAGCACTTTACAAAACAGGCTTTGGAGAAAAACTATCTCAAAAAATAAATTAGAGCAGGTTCAGCAACAATATGAATTGTTGTCTGTGCGATTGAAGAGTGGTTGTTATCAAATCAGGCTGGTATCCGACATTAATCCTGGGCATGGTTTTACACCTGTGGAAGCCGATTTAGAAGATGCTTATTTCCATACCTTAAAGCAACAACAGCGCTAACTAAAGAGTAGCTAAGGAGCTAAATATGTTGACTCAATTATTACGTTTCGAGAGTTTATATCAAATTAAACAACCGTCTTTCATTATATTTTTACTTGCTTTACTGAGTTATGGTGTTGTTATTAACGCAGATGTTTTAGGTCAGGGGATGGAATTACTCCACATTAACTCGCCTTATCGTTTAAGTTATTTTATCGCACTAACTTCGGTACTTAGCATTTTCGCCGCGATGATATTTTGTGTTAATAGTTTACTTAGAGACAAAGATCATCATTTTGACGGTATTGTCGGTATGTTGGCGATAAAGCAACGATTTACCAGTTGTACCATCGCAGTATTAATGAGTACCTTATGTGTTGTTTCTATTTTATCCATTGGGCTAATGTTGGGAATATTATCTCCTAGTCTTGACCAAGAAAAAATTAGCCAATTTACATTGAGCCACTATTTATGGCCTTGGTTAGTCTTTGTTTTACCAAATACCCTTATTGCCACAAGTATATTAGTGGCAGTGACTTTAAAAAAACAAAATGCTTTTGCCACTTACATCACGGCAATTTCACTGTTTATCTTTTTTTGGGTATCAATGATGTTTATCGGTGCGCCGGTAACTGGAAGCATGGTGTTTAAAGATCCAAGCATGGTCAGCATCTTTGCTTTGTTAGACCCTTTTGGTACGAGTGCTTTCTTTGAACAAAGTCAATTCTGGACACCGGCACAAAAAAACGAGCAGTTATTTAGTTTGTCGGGTTCGTTATTGTTAAATCGGGTTATTTGGTTATCGATAGCATTAGCTGTATTTGTATATCTTGGGAAAGTTGTTATTCAACATTTTCAACCAAGTGAAAACACGTCTAGTGATAAACGAAAAAATTCACGTAATAAATCTAAAATAATCAATGCTATACCTAGCTTTGTTCCAGCTCAATTTAAAAAACATCTTGCAGCACCTTTAGTCATTACTGATACTAAAGGACTTAAATTTCAACTTTTAGCCTTGTTAACATTGTCAGTCATTGAAATTAAACAAATCGTCGGTCAATGGGCATTTAGAGGTTTAGTTATATTTGTTACTGGCTTGGCCATTGTGGGTATGTTGATGGCAGTGGGGGTCTTTAGTAGTGGTGTTTTCTCTGGACGTTATCCCACAACAGTGCTTTTAGTTAGCTATAGCACCGAAGCTTTTACTCCATTAGTTACTGCGATTATTATTTTTTATAGTGCAGAAAAAATCTGGCAAGAAAAGCTCCTTAAAGCCGACAGTTTTATTGACAGCTCACCTGTTGCTAATGCCACTATTTATGGTGCAAAGCTATTATCATTATTTTTTATTCCATTGTTTCTCGTGGCGATGAATATTGTTGCATCGATTATTTTTCAAATATCCAATGATTATTACCGCTTCGAATTTTCTCATTATCTTTCACTGTTTTATTTCGTCGCCCTGCCGGTGTTAATTCAAACGGTATTAATTTTCTTTATACAAACGCGTATTGCCAATAGTCGTTTTGCCAATAAATATTTAGGCATGATGATTAGTGCGATTGTTATTGTACTGTTAGCAATATCAAATGGACTCTTTGGCTTTGAACATCCTTTCTTAAACATCAATAAACTGCCTAGTTTATTACGTATTGATTCCGATTTAGTAGGGTATGGAGAGTTTGCCATTAAGTTCCATTACTTAGCTGGATTTTGGGGGATATTTGCACTTATCGTTGCTGGACTGACTGTACTTAAATGGAATAGGGGCGAGTGGTATAAAACAAGTGATTTTTCAGGTAAAACAAAATCACCATCGTATAACAATGATACAAAGAAACAGACAAAGTCCAACTTAACACAGGTGTATTTACCTGCATCATTAGCCGGTCTTTTGGCCTTCGGTTTTTTTATTCAAGTCAATATTCCTGTAAAGAGTGATTACCAAGCAAGGGATAAAAGTTTTGAAGACCAAGCGATTTATGAGCATAAATATAAGCAATATCAAAGCTTAGTTATTCCACAAGTGAGCGAAATGAAGCTTGCTGTTGATTTTTATCCCAATCTGAAAAGTTACTCAGTTAAAGCGGATTACCTTTTGGTTAATACGGGTAATGAAGCAATGCATGAAATATTTGTGACCGCACGTGTACCGCTACAAAGTATAGAAATTTCGGGGGCAACGGTATTACTTAACGATTCAACTGCAAACTGGAGTGTATATTTATTTCAATTAACAAAGCCATTATTATCAGGAGAAAGCTTAGCAATGAGTTATCAATTATCGCAATCATCGTCGCCTTTCGCTATTAATAAAGGCATAGTGAATAACGGCTCTTATCTTAATCACAGTGGATTTGAACCCTTGATGGGCTATATCGAACGTATTGAAATAAATGATGAATTTGAACGTGAAAATCGTGGTTTAACTGCCAAAGCCACCAGTATTTCAGACAGAAAAAAACTCACAGATAAAGGCAAGTTCATCACCCAAAAAAGGACGTTTGAAGCGGTACTATCAACGTCAATTGAGCAAACAGCCGTAACTTCAGGGCAATTGATAAAAACGTGGCAACAAGATGGCCGAAACTATTTCCATTACAAAATGCAAAAAGCCATATATCCACTAGTAGACTACATCTCAGCAATCTATGAAACGAAGAGCATTGAGCACAATGGACTTGTTGTTGAGATGTATTTTCATCCTGAACATGGGATAAATATCGATGAAATGTTACGTGCAACTAAAGCAACACTTGACTACGCAACAGCAAACCTTGGGCCTTATGCGTTTGACAGTTTACGTATCCTTGAAGTACCTGAATATCATCCTTTTGGTGGCAAAGCTACATCGGGCATTGTCGCTTTGTCGGAAAGTTTATACATCGAAGATTATAATGATGGTGCGGACATTAATAACACAGCTCGAAATACCATTCATGAAGTGATGCATCAGTGGTGGGGAGAAAAATTAGCCCCTAAAATCACCCAAGGTGAAGGTGTATTAGTTGAATCGTTAACCAAGTATATGGAAGCGGTGATATTAGAAAAAATGTATGGAAATAACATGGCTCGCCAATTAACAAAATATACTCAACGTCGTTATTTTTCAGGACGTGCTTATGCTCGTACTGCTGAAGTTGGCGTAATCGATGCAGACCATGAACGTTATCTTACTTATGGTAAAGGACCGGTGGTATTTACAGCCTTAAAAGAATTGTTAGGAGAGCAAAAACTTAATACTGCCTTTAAACAGTTAATCGATAGTCACAAATTAACTTTAAGTGCCACAACTGATGATTTACTCAGCGCAATATTAGATATCGCCAATAACTTGCAAAAAGGCCTTATTCAAGATTGGTTAACTAAGGTTATTGAATACGATTTAGCTATTAATAAAGCGGTTGTTAGCGAGCTTCCTGATGGCCGTTATGAGGTTGTGATCGATGTTAAAGCATTACGATTATCAACAGATAAGGATGGACTGGTCAGTGAGATAGGCATAGATGAGTCAATACAAATTGCATTATACCGCGCATACCCAGGACGTAGGAGTGCAAAGGCATTATCTATTACAAACCAGTTAATTAATCAAACTAACTCGACTATCACCTTGATTGTCGAAGATAAACCTGGCTATGTAATGATTGATCCAGATTACACTAGATTAGATAAAAACTTGTCTGATAATATTTCAAAAATTGAAGATAAATAATGGCTATTATTATCATTTTTTTATTAGGGAATTTAATCGTACTGATCCTGTATAAGCCTTGCCAGCTAACGCTGAATTAGCATTTTAGGTAAAATGTTATTTATAAGAAATAAGCTTATTTGAAAGTAATTGGAGCAAAATTGAAATGATGCTTCAACTCACTGTTTTTAGATACAATTATTGTTAAAATTTTCAATTTGACATAGCTCATCAGCATATATATAAACTTACAAACATCTCCCGTTAGCTATTCTTGAAGATAATGGACACAGTATGGACGATAAATGACATCAAAATCAGGACCGTTTTTTCGCATTAGTATCGTTAGCTATCAGCTGCTCTTTAGGTCAATTCAACGCTATAAGCGAGCATTTATCGCTGATTTACAAAAAGCAAACTTTGTGAAAAGGAAGGTTGTCTTTAATTATTTGATGCTATTGTCTGTGTGACGTAAATATAATAATCTACAGACTTCATCATTTAATGGATTAAAATCGTGATAAATTCAAAAAATATTTCTCTATCTATGACAACTTTTTTATTAATTATTCTAGCGGGCTGTAGTTTAAAGTCTGATTTGAATTCAGAGTCTTTATCTTTGTCTACTGCTCGATATGGCCATGCTGCTGTAAATGATGGTAGTAAGATATATGTGCTGGCTGGTGCGAACAAATCAGGTTTTCTTTCAGATATTGAGATTATTGAACCCTTATTAGGAAAAAAAGAGATTCTAAAAAATAGGTTAATACCAAGGCGATATTTTTCAGCAGTTTGGGATGGAAAGCATTCAATTTATATATTAGGTGGAGTAAGTATTGAGGACAAAAAATTTAGATATGAAAAGAGAGTCGAAGTATTTAATACGATCACACATGAAGTTAGCTTTGCACAACCGCTTCCCGGACCAACACGTATCAATAGTGCAGTATTTTTAAATGGAAGTGTTTTTGTTTTTGGTGGCGGATATCCTAGTAAAGAGCAGATAACAGCTAGTCCGATTGTAGCCGTCTTAAACATAGCTCAAAAAAAGTGGGTACGAGCTGCTGATATGCCAACAGCGAAAACGACAAGAGCGGTGGTTAGAGACGGTTTAATATATGTTGTTGGAGGGTATGATCGAACTTCTTCGCTTGATGTTTTTGAACGATTTGATCCACAGTTGAATAAATGGGAATCGCTTCCTACTATGCCTGAAGGAATTAGCGCTCACTCTCTCACTATTGTCAAAGATAAATTATTTGTTTTTGGGAATTACAATAATTTGAATTCTACTTATTCTTATGATTTTCTAACGTATGAGTGGGAGTTGATTGATATTGGTTATAAGGCCAGTAGGCATAATGCAACAACAACATTAGGTGATACTACTTATGTGATAGGCGGAAACACTGGTACAAAAGGATCTTTTCTTGATTACATACAAGAATTTAGCTTGTGATATGTAACTATAACAGTAAATATAATTCAAACTACTGCTATATTTTTAGTTCGTAATGTTAGTCAATTATACAGAATAGTATTTCCGTTAATCTTTTGGATATCAAGCAGAGTAAAGGGCCTGCTAGCAGCATTATAAAAACTCTCGTGACTAATTTATTACTGGTTAATCTGATATGTCCGCTCTCAACTCCTAAGTTATCGTTAGCAGAAATAATCTATAAACCATAAAAAAGGACGGCTTTTTTGGCAAATTTGATCATTAGAAGCCAGTTTCATTTAGTGGTTGGGAGTCTCAAACATTATGCGTCGTTACATAAATGAGAATATCGTGAATATTATTAGTTCTAACGAGATTAACCAGTAAACAACCTTAACTTATTTTATCGACTGTTTAATGCATACGTTTTAGTTTTTATAAAATATACTGTCTGGTTTTCATTAATGCAGTCATTAGCATATTAATGTAAATTGCTCAGAATTTGTTGTCACAACAGGTCTTTTGCCCAAAAAAATGTCGATTACCTTCAATGATAATCGACATTAGCATATGTTCTGTAACGTGTCAGAGGCCCTATAACAAGATAGAAAGCTAAGACGTATAAATTTTTATTTCTCGCTTAAATATTAATATTATTACTGATTAAAAGTTTTCTTATATTTTAAATCGTTCGACTAAGCTATCTAGCTTCATTGCCATTGCTGTTAGTGACTCACTTGCAGAGGCTATACGAGTTGATATTTGTGCACTGTTTTCTGTGCTATCACTGATTGCGTGTACATGAATATTAATTTCCCCAACAACGGTTGCTTGCTCTTCCGTTGAAGTGGCAACCTGAGTATTTAGATCTGAAATTTGTTGAATGTTTGCAACAATATCTTCGAGAGCCTCTGTTGTCTGCTGAGCATCATTTACGGCAATATCGGCGGTTTCTTTACTTTCTCTTACACTGTCAACTGCTCGCTTAGATTCTGACTGCAAAAGGTTGATCATTTTATTAATCTCATCTGTTGATTCGCTGGTACGCTTCGCCAAGTTGCGTACTTCATCAGCGACAACAGCAAAACCACGACCTTGTTCACCCGCACGTGCAGCTTCAATCGCAGCATTTAATGCAAGTAAATTTGTTTGTTCTGAAATACCACGAATAACCTCAAGCACACTACTAATGGCATTACTCTTATCCGCTAAAGATTCAATGGTTGTTGATGCCGAGTCCATTTTCTGCGCCATTTGGTAAATATTTTCAGTTGATTCTTTAACAATATCTTGTGCATTTTTAGCTTGAGTTGTCGCATCATTCGTCGAATCTGCTGCATGTACAGCGTTTGCTGCAATTTCTGTGATCGTTGAACCCATTTCACTAATGGCCGCGGCTACTTGTATTGCGATATCACGCTGCCCCTGAGCATCTACCTTTGACTGTTCTGCATCTTGGGAAACTTTTATAGATGCTTGACGAACATCTTTCGATGTTGCTGACACATCACTCACCACCGTGTGTATCTTAATAATAAAGGCGTTGAAACCATGCGCCAGACGCGATACTTCGTCACCACCGCTTTCATTTAGTCGGTAACTAAGATCACTATCTCCATCACCCAGCTCTTTGAATATGACCGCAAGATCATTAATCGGTCTGGTTAAACTTTTTGCTAAAATAATACTGACACAGATAAAGACAGCAACAATAATGGCAAACCACATAAGCATATAATTTCGAGACTCGTTTAGCGCGAGGTAAAGCTCTTCTTTTGGAACTTCGGCAACTACATACCAGCCAAGGCTTGAGATGTAGCTTGTCGCAATAATTAATTTGTCAGTTTCTTGGAATGCAAAGTCTTTTTGAGTTAACAGTGTTTGCGCATTTATATCGCTATAAAGATCAGTGATTTTTGTTTTTTCACTTTTTTCTTTATCTTTATGAATTTTTACCAACCCGGTATGATCAACAAGATAAACAAAGCCAGATTCTTCAATTTTAAAGCTATTTAAGTAATTAACCATGTCATTAAAAGACTTTGATAATCCAGATACGCCTCGACCGTTTATCTGCTGATAATTGATAAATACATCGACATTGCCATTAGGATATCCATAGGTACTTGCCGACTCTGCTTCCCCCCCATTGGTGAACGCAAAAAACCAGCCATCAAGCTCATCATTTTTCAGCACTCGCAGAAACCCATCCTGATTCCAGTAATTAGCTGTTTTTCGATCGGCAAAAGACGCATTACTTAAATTGTTATCTTTAGCTATTTTATTCAGCATTTTTATAACATTAGCTTCATTTTCTTTGTTCGCACCAGACTCAATCCAATCAAGAAGAAAGGGGTTTGTCGCAATTGATTTGGTTAGCACTTTCATTTCAGAAATTTCTCCATTCACCGCATTACGAACACGCAAAAGCAGGTTAGGTAAATCTGATTGTTGCAGCCTTGAAATGAGTAGCTCTTTTGCTTTTGAGTGGCCAACAAATCCGACGATGCTGGTTGAAATAATAACAGCCATTAACATGGCAATGACCAGTTTTGATCGGATAGAAAGGGTGTTTAAAAATTGCATCAAATAGATCCCATGTGTAAGTTTTTTATATTTTGTTGTTACGTCAATTCAATCATAAAACCAGTCTAATTGGTGTTTATAAGGTGCATACGCTCTCAATTTGGTTGAGCTTAACATATACCCGTAATCACACCATTTAAAAAATGTTACTGCTATAAATTTTGCTAACATAATACTAATTTTATCTAGGCTAAATTAATAAGATATTGAAAGACCTTTTATTAACCTTATTTTGCGAAAATATAAAGAAATAGAATAAAATAATTTAAATAGAAGACATCATCTTTTAATTATTCATCTCAATTATGTAAAAATAAGTTATATAAAGTGAATAGTAAAATTAGCTTCAGTATCTTTTTTAACGGTCGTTAGGATTACTTTTATTAAATTAATCCCGAAAGCCAATGCATGACATTCAGTAAAAACTGCTCATTTTGTTCTGCGCCTTTAGATAGTAAACCGTATTTTTTACCTGTTTTAACCGTTAGTTGTGAGGAAAACATCATACCTTCAGCAAACACAGCGACTCGGCCTTTGCCTATTTCTAAAACAGCTCCTTGACTCCACCCTGGAATCGCAATCCTAGGTGTTTCAGCATTTACCTGAAAAGGAATGTCTGGCATCACGGAAACAGCTGTATAACTAAGAACCAAAAGTGATTTTGCAGTCTCAGGAGCTTTAAAAGCAGATCCTCCAAATGTTTTAACTTGAATTATTTGTTCTGAATTGGGCTTTCCTTGTAAGATTGGAGAAGTATCATTTTCTAATGGCAGGTCAGTTTGAGTTGAACTCCCTTTGGTTATTGCGTGATCAACAAGCGTATTATCATTAATGCGAAATATTGCCTTTCCGACATGACCATTACTAAATTGAATGCCTAGTGCACTTGAGAGTGTTTCAATAACTTTTGGAAAAGGCGTATGATCGGCAACTAAAAATAGAGAGCCACCTTGAGATATCCATTGCATAAGGGCTTCAATTTCTTCTGTTTCAAACGCATCTCCATATGGTGGGTTATAATCCCGTCTGCTGTTATCTAGTGCATTTGCAACAACTAAAATGTCAGCTTGTTGTAAATACTCTAAAGTAAACTTTTCTTTTCCCGCTTCAACAGTATAACCATCGCTCGACAACACTTGTGAAAAGGGTTTGTATCTACCTTGAGTCGTGTGAAAATTATGATGTGCTTCATCAATTAACACTACGGGGCTAGTTAAGCCAGAAAAGCTATTTTGTGTGTTTTTTGGGATGAAATCGGGATCAGCCTTTTGAGCACTATCAGAACACGACGCTACACTTGATAACAAAAGTCCTAAAAAAATATGGTTATGTCTTAATTTCATTTAATATTTACTCATAGATAACTACACAGCTAATCAAGATATATAACCGCCGCAAATAAGTGGCAACTTATGCAGGGGCACAATAGTGAGAACAAAAAGTAAATCTTTTTTTGTCCTTTTGTGTTCGCTCCTTAGATACAGGTTACACGATATCCTTTGACATAAACATACTGTATTGATCTAGTTGATAATGACCAAATGGCTCGCACTCTTTAAAGCCAAACTGTTTATAAAGTAAGTTTGCGGATAAAAGAGCATTCATCGTTCAAGTCTCAAGGTACAATTTTTTATACGAGCGAATACTCGCTTGATGAATAATATGTTCTAATAATTTGCGAACTATGTTTTTGTGTAAAAGTTAGTTGATTTGCGCATGAGTATTGGTATCTGGAGGCGACATTAATAAAATAATCGGAGGAAATAACAAATAATTAAAAAATTAAATGAAAATTGGTTTTGATCTGTTGCTTTCAATGGTAACGGCAATAGGAAGTGTTTAAGATATAACATTTGGCATTGGCCACTCATCATTGATTACTTAACGCGGAACTTACATGAATTTAGAACAAGCTTTATTGGTAATAGCTCATTCACATGGCAACGAACTACCTGTTGAAGCGCTCGAAACCGTTAAATCGAATTGGTCGATATTTTATCCTGATTTAGCGCGATTAATAGATCAATTTATTACTGATGATACCTCGCTAACCGATGAGCAACAGGCCATTTTATTTTTTGGCACGTTATTATTAGCAGAATTAAAATATGCTCCTGCATTGTCAAAATGTTTACAGCTCTTTTCGCGCAGTGATACGTTTTCAACCCCGCTTGAAGGGGTATTTGGAGATGCCCTTACTGAATTAACACCGACCTTATTTTATAATGTAGCAAATGGTAATAGCCAAGTATTATCTGATTACATTGTTGATGTTCATCAAGCGATGTACTGTAAAGCGTCTGCTATTGAAGCGGTATTTGCTCAATATGAAGTGGGCACTATCGATAAGGTTGAATTAGGTGAGCACGTAACTCGATGGTTATCAGTCTTTTTAGCTTTGCCAAGTTCAATCAGTAGTTTCTTGATGAGTGCATTAGCAGATTCTTGTATTGAATATCAACTTGATGACTTTAAAAATCAGTTTATTGAATTATGTGATAAAGATGTATTTGATGAAGATCGCTTTAAACAATGTGAAGTAAAAGCATGGGGTAGGGGAGATGCACCTAAGCTGATTGAGGCTGGTATTATTCAAACAGAGTTTAATGTTGTTGATACCTTAAGTGCTTGGATTGATGATGATTCAAACGATAAAGAACTCGATAATATACCAGACGAAGACCTTGATATATTTGATTCGTTAATGGGAGAAGGCGGCTTACTGGCTAATATTTTGTATGACGAAAATACAATTTTAGAAAACAGTGTGCCGGTTAGTTCATTAGCGACGGCTGGCCGAAATGATCCTTGCCCGTGTGGCAGTGGAAAGAAATATAAAAAATGTTGTTTACAGTAAAACAGTAAGTTGAGACATGCTTTATTGGTTAAAGTAATATGTTGAACACTAAAGCTATGAATAAAAGGTAATACAAAGCTATATTTACACCTCAATTCAGTATTTGCTGCATTGAGGTGCGACTAAAAAGGGATCGTTTTATGCTTTATCAGCAAGCTTTGTTATTTCAAACTGAATGATTTGATCGCTCAATTGAATATCTTTACCTTTTTTAGGATGGGGTTCGACGCTTAATAAAAGTAAACGATAACCAAAAGCATGAGCAATTTCTGGTTCGCGCTTACGTGTCAATTTTACCTCTATTTTTTCTTCAAACTCATTTAAAACTTCAAGTGTTACAATCAATTGACCTGCCCAAATACATGCCATACCAATGGGGCATCTAGAATCTTCTAAAGAGATCAAACGTAATTTCAAATTTTGATATTTTATAACTTCTTCAGCGTATATCGTAATGACAGAGCTTAGCTCTTGATTGGTTAGTGCAAAATCGTACTCTATTTTAGCCAACGTTTCTGTGGTTTTTGCTGTTTCAGCGACAGTTGAACTACCAGCTAAACAGCCAGATAAAGCGATGATTACAATATAAATTAATCTGAACATTAATAATTTTTCCTTAGTCTAAACGTATCTCTGTTGTGAAAAAAAGCTCGGCTTATGCCGAGATTTTTTAGTTTATAACTATTATTTATTACTACGGTTGAGGTGCACAACGCGGTAAAGTACACAGCTGAACACACTGAAGTGCATCTGATACGGTAATAATACCGTCGCCATCATTATCATGTGGACTAACAGGTGCAGTGGGTTGATTACGCGCAGCCGCGATTAATCTTATATCGCTACGGTCAACAAAACCATCCAAATTTACATTACACTGTATAGCTTGCGGTACATTTTCAAAGACTAATGAAACAACATCTATTTGTGCATACCAATCCCAATCTGCAGCGTTGAGATCGAAATAATGCCAGCGTAATTTAACATCAGATTCACCAACATAATTAGATAAATCTAAAAAACAGCTTCCCCTCTATTATCTTCACTTAAATATTCTTTAATAGAGTAAACATTTGGTCGATCATCGGTTGTGCTAACTCATCAATTCCGGGGCGATTCAAATAACCGCGTAATCCCGTAAACTGTATTTGAAAAAATTGAGCATATTCGAGCGCAGTACGATTATTGTTTAATTCACCATTTTTAATGGCTTGGTTAAATAACACACATAAATATTGTTCAAACACCCTGAGCAGTTTTAAGTTGAGTTCACGCAAGGTATCTTCTTTTTCTGTAAACTCGCTGTTGGCTTTTATCAGCATGCAAATAGCGCTAGGGTAGTCTTGGCGAGTCAAAATTACATTGTTAACAAATGCACGTAAGCCACTTAGTATGGCGTCGGAGTGATTTAAAAAACCTTCAATTTGAGCTTGTATTTGCGCCGTGTAATCTTTTAGCGATTCACTATAAAGCCCTTCTTTCGAGCCAAATGCAGCATAAATACTACCGGGACGCATATTTATCACCTCTTGTAAGTCTCGTGTTGAGGTGGCATGGAACCCTTTTTCCCAAAATAATTGGCTTGCTTGACGAATTACATCGTCGCGTTCAAATTTAACCTTGTTAACCATAATTTATAACCAAGATGAACAGTCGCTCAATTATAACTTGACCGATCGCTCAAAAACAAGCACCATAGCATCGAATCACCTAAAGACTATTTTTATTGGAGCAAAACATGACAGAATTTACTTTATACACAGCAGACAATGCATCAGAAGCGGCAAAACCTTTATTAGCTAATTCAGTAGCGGCATTTGGTATGTTACCAAACCTACATGCAGTAATGGCTGAAGCGCCAACATTACTTGAAGGTTACCAAGTATTACATGAGCTTTTTCAAAAAACGTCATTTAATGCAGAAGAGCTCACTGTTGTATGGCAATCAATTAATGTCGAACATAACTGTCATTATTGTGTGCCTGCCCACAGTGGCATTGCAGAAGCAATGAAAGTTGATCAAAGCATTGTTGATGCACTTGTTAACAATACGGCACTTGCAAACCCTAAGCTTGAAGCTCTACGTGAGACAACCCTCGCTATGGCACGTGAACGTGGCGTGATCAGCGATGCACAAATTGAAACGTTTTTTGCTGCAGGTTATGGCAAACAACAATTGCTCGAAATTATTTTAGGTTTATCACAAAAAGTGATGAGTAACTACACGAATCATTTAGCCAATACGCCAGTAGATAACGCTTTTAAGAAATACGTAAAATAAATTACGGTTAGTTAAAATAACGTTACTGATTTACGATACCCTACCTTTTGGGCTGCAAAACGGTAGAGTATCAAAGTTTGATTTAGACTTATTTTAAATGCTTTATTACGCGAGCCACCCCATGATAATTCTAATAAAAGTGAGACAATTTGGACCAAAGATTGACTCTGAACGTATAGGCATTTATGACAAGCACTTGAAACCTAGATAAACATCTCAATATGAGGTAAACAAGTGGTAATATTTAAGGGGCCAATAACGGCACCTTTGCTAATTTATAAAGAAGCCCATGAACGAAATACGTGCAAGAATTAATCTAAAAGTTGGTTTACATAGTGATATAGATGCAGAGATAGCAACCTTTAATATGTTTGATGAAAACCATGAGCACATTGCGTTAATTTTTCAACAAGCCGATAAAAATCAGCAAGCACCCCTAGTGCGCATGCATTCAGAATGTTTAACCGGTGATGTTTTTCACTCTTCCCGTTGTGATTGTGGTGAACAGTTAGATGAAACTATTAATCTAATGAAAGATAAAGGGGGAATTATCCTTTATCTTCGTCAAGAAGGTCGCGGTATTGGTTTATACAATAAAATGGATGCTTATGTATTACAAAGTCAAGGCATGGATACCTATCAAGCCAATAAACATTTAGGTTTTGAAGAAGATGAACGCAGTTTTGAAGACGCCGTTGCGATGTTGCAAGCCTTAGCGGTTACTGATTTACGTTTGATCACCAATAACCCTAAAAAATTAAATGCCTTAAAAGATTGTTTTAATATCGTAGAGCAAGTGAATACGAGTTTGCATTTAAAAGATGACAATAATAATTATCTACGTACTAAAAAAAATCACGGTAAGCATGATTTGAAAATAGATTAACAGTTGAGTACTTTCTTGTGAGGTTATCAACTTCTTGCTCTGTAAATACACCAGCGGAGTATTGGCAGGTATTCGGGGGTTAATTCGAGGAATACACCTTAAATTTGTTCTTTCCCGATTTTTTAGCTTTATACATAGATAGATCAGCAAGTTTAATTATTTCTTCAGGCTTTGATGAATGTACGGGATAAATAGCAACACCGATACTTGCCCCAATACTAATGACACTATTGTTGAAGCTAATAGGTTGAGAAATGGCTGCTATGAGTTTATTTGCAATGAGTGGTGCGTCTTCGATACTTTTAATACAATCCAATATGACAACAAATTCATCTCCCCCCAATCGTGCGGCAGTGTCAACATTACGAATTGACTTGTTTAACTTGCTTGAAACAACTTTAAGGACGAAATCACCCGCATGGTGACCATGTGTGTCGTTCACCAATTTAAAACCATCTAAATCGATAAACAACATAGCAGCTCTGGAATCTTCCCTGTCAGCTCTACTTACCGCGTTGTCCCACCTTTCGTGCAAAAGCCTCAGTTCTGGCAAACCGGTTAACGTATCATGAGTTGCTTGATATTCGATGATTTCTTTTTGTTCTTTTATCTGCTCAAGACTGAGTGTTAATCTTCGATTAATACCTAAAATATACACTGCAATGGAGGTGATTAGGGTCATTATAAGTAAACTTGCCACTAATAAATTATACACCCATGTCGGAAGGGGCTCTTTATTCTCAAACAAAAAACCATCAACAGTATAGTCCTGTTTTAGCGTTTCTGATTTTACAAAAGCACTGCCTATTTCATGCCAACGTCTGTGGCTCATAAACCCTATATCAACTATATCAGATGCAAAGAGAGGAATTATAGCTTGGGATTCGTAGCTGAGGGCTAATCGATCTTTTTTTGGGTAGTATTTTGCTAATATTATTGATACGAGTTCATCTGAATTTTTAAGGGCATATTGCCAACCTTTAATAAGACTACTACGCATTGCTACAACGGTTTCTGGATGGAGGTCTGCAAAATGACTAGAGGTAAATAACGTATCACCATAAAAATCAATATTAAGATCCCTAGGATTAAATATATGATGGGGGATGTTAAGTTGTGTGGCTAAGAAAGGCTCAGTAGAAAGGTAAGCCGTGGTCGCATCTATACCACTTTCATTGGGGCGCTTTAAACTTTCAACTGTGCCAGTGTGAGGGACTAATTTAATTTTTTTAAGTCTACACCAGCCACTTTAAGATAGGTCATTAATTCAGCAGTATATAACTTTCCCATTATGGTTCGTCCTTCCAAATCCTTTACTGTGCGAATCGTTTCGTCACGTCTGGCAAGTATAATCGATGGAGAGTGTTGAAATAGGGTGGCGACAGCCACTATTTTTGAGCCGTTATTGTAATCAATTAACAGTGATGAGTTACCGATACCAAATTCTGCTTTACCACTTGTCACTGACTCTGTGACTTTTATGGTTGGTCCTCCTTCAATTAATATAACATTGAGTCCAGCTTCGGTAAAATAGCCTTGCTCTATAGCGGCGTAAAAGCCAGCAAATTGAAATTGATGAAACCATTTGAGTTGTACGCTAACTTCCTTAAGCTTCGGTACTACGTCAGCAGCGAATGCTTGCATTGAAATAGCTAATAAGGCTATTAACACAAAGTTGAAAATGAAGTTATAACGTTTGTCCATGCGGTTAACACGCAAAGATTATTAGGATTGAATAATAAACTAGAATTAAATAATGCAATGTTAAGCCAATTATAATCACTTTTTAATATTATAGTTCAAGCAATGGTTTTTAGCCTAAATTAGTATTCTTTGTAAGCAAGCTATTAATAAAATCAAGTTGAAACTTCATTGACATGAGAAATTATATGCTAAAAAGTTTTTATGTTTTCATTGTTTTTATGTTTTCATTGTTATTACGGTTGAATAATAGCTTAACATCTATAAATATCAACGATATCTATAAATAAACGAATGAGTTATTAGCAATCATGGGTGATTTGAAGGTTAATCATTGGCTTTTTATCGTTAGGTGACCCGTTCAAAGGAACGGGTCACTTTTTAGGGTGATTTTATTTCTATTATCGACAATGTTAACCAAACAAACATGTAAATAACAACCTTGCACGTTTAGTCAGGCAATAAAGAGATAAAAAAGCTCATTTCGAGCGCTTTCTCTTTTAAACTTTTAAAGCGTCCTGATGCACCACCATGGCCTGCGTCCATATCTGTTTTAAAGAGCAATAAGTTATCATCAGTTTTAAGGGATCTCATTTTTGCTACCCATTTCATCGGTTCAAAATACTGTACTTGTGAATCGTGTAATCCAGTAGTAACAAGTATGTTAGGGTAGTGTTGAGCACTGATATTATCAATAGGCGAATAAGCTAAAATATCTTTATAGGCTTGGGCTTCGTTTGGGTTACCCCATTCGTCATATTCATTGGTAGTTAGCGGTATACTTTCATCGAGCATTGTCGTTAACACGTCTAAAAATGGTACATGAGCGCCAATACCTAAATAGAGCTCAGGCGCTTGATTAACTACGGCCCCCATCAACAAACCACCGGCACTACCACCCGAGGCAAATATTTTATCCTTAGCGCCATAACCTTGAGCAACCAATGCCTTAGTAACATCAATAAAGTCATTAAAGGTATTTTTTTTATGTTCTTTTTTCCCTGTTTCATACCATTGTCTACCTAACATTTCTGAGCCACGAACATGGGCAATAACGTAAACAAAACCTCGGTCGAGTAAACTTAACGTTTGACTCGAAAAGTCTGGATCTATGGTGATCCCATAGGCACCATAACCGTATTGAAGTAGAGGGTTCTTGCCATCTTTTTTAAATGTATCGCATCGATATACAATAGATACCGGAACTTCTGCACCATCGCGAGCGGTAATAAATAAACGCTCTGATTGATAATCTTCTTTTTCAAAATCACCCAATACTTGTTGCTGTTTTAGCAGCTTTCGCTGGCCTGTTGCTAAATCAAACTCAAATAAAGAATCGGGTGTTGTTAAACTAGAGTAATATAACCTTGCGATAGTACTGTTTGGCTCTGGATTTTCATCAAGGCAAGCGAAATAGCATGGGTCGTCAAAAGATAACGGATAGTGATGACCTGCATTTTCTCCCTGGGTTGTGTGTACAATAAAGCGAATTTGACCCTGTTCTCTTTCGGTAACAACAATGAAGTTATTAAACACTTCAAAGCCTTCTATTAGCACCGCTTCTCTGTGTGGGACCACTTCTTGCCAGTTACTGATATCATCAATTTGATCAATAGAAGCTTTCATTAACCTAAAGTTTTTAGCTTGATAGTTGGTGACAATATAAAAATATTCACCCAATTTATCAGCGTGATATTCATGCTGTTCTTGATAGGGAAATAGTGCTAAAAATTCACCGTTAGGTTCGTCTGCACTGAGTGCTAGATAATGTGTTGATTGGGTTGCGTGTAAACAAATATAAATTTGAGATTCATCTCTACTCTTGTCTAAACTCATATAAAATCGATGATCTTCTTCTTCATAAACAAGAATGTCATCTGATTGTGGTGACCCTAATTTATGACGATAAACCTGCGTACCTAATAAGGTTTCTAGATCTTTTTTTACATAATATACCGTTTGATTGTCATTAGACCAAACAATTTGTCCTTCAGTTTCAACGAGTGTATCAGTTAAATAAGCTTCTTTAGCATCAGTAGATTCAACTAAGTTTTTAAAGTTAATGGTGTAAATTCGGCGGCTATCGGTGTCTTCAGATATCGACATTATTGCATCATTTGGGCTTATCGATAAATCACCCAAATCATAAAATTCATGGTCTTTAGCTCGCTCATTTACCTCCAATAACAGCACTTTATTGTCGCCAGTAAAGCTTGTTGCGCGATAATAGTTTGAAAATTCTTGCTCACCATTAATTTCACTGTGATACCAATACTTACCGTCTTTTGCGGGGACCGTATTGTCGTCTTTTACGATCCGGTCTTTGAGCTCTTGAAAAAGTTTTTCTTGTAACGGTTTTTGGCTCGCTAACATGGCATCAGCATAGTTGTTTTCAGCTTTAAGGTGGGCTAAAACACTTTCATCGCTACGCTGATCGTCGCGCATCCAATAATAATTATCCACACGTTGATGATTATGCACTTCCATTTTATGTGGAATTTTCTTTGCTATTGGCGCGTCAATACTTTTGTTCGTCGTCGCTGATATAAGTGGAGATGTTGGCACTAAGTGCTCCTATTTAAATGTTATTTTAATGAGGTTATAATCATGCAATTAATTATTGATGCGATGCTATTTTTTTATCTTGACGATTAGGTTGTCTTCAACAAACGTTAACTTTTCAAGTAAGATCTCACGTGAATCGCCAGCCATAATAATATGCCCAATTTCACTGCTGGTACTGTTATATTCGGGAACTTCAAATCTGGGTTCGATTTTAAATTTAAATTGTTCTATTTCTTTCAGCGCTTTGCACTTTTCTAAGCCAGAAATTTCGTCAACAATACCCGCTCCAGGATGAATCATAAGTACACATGCGTATTTATTAGCCTTTGCGGGTAAAGGCGCTGGTGTAGCGCCTGTTTCTAGTTGAACGTAGGTTTTCCATGGATTAAAACCATAGGCAGACTCAATCAGTTCCATATAATAGCCACCAGGCGGTCGAACGGCCATTTCCCCAAACACAGGGCCCTTCTTAGTGAGATAGAATTCTGAGTGGGTCATACCATTTACAACGCCAAAACCTTTAATGACACGATCATTTATTTTGATGATCTCTTGTGTTAAGTCTTGCTCTAATGTTGCGGGTAATATTGACTTTTTCCACTGATGAAGGTAGTCAGTAATATTATGAAAAATAGGAATTCCGTTATGAATTAACGTTTCTACACTGACTTCGCAGCCCTCAACAAAGGCTTCTGCTAGAAGACCTGGTTTTGCATGTTTACTAACATCTTCAAGGCTTTTTAATACCCTAACTCCTCTTGCACCTGATTCAGCGACAGGTTTAACAACAAGTGGCAATCCTAACCTTTCTACCAACGCCTCGGGCGTATCTTCTTCATTAATATGATGAAACTTCGTAATAGGTATATCGTGTTTTAAGGCTTCGAGTTTCATGGCATTTTTATTGTGTAAAATGCTGGTGATTTTCAGTGGCGTACCTGAAAGTTTGAATGTTTCGCGGACCCTCGCAGCGATGTCAACACTTGATTCAGTCGCTGCAATAACAAATTCTATATTGAATTTACTGATCGCCTGTATATCTGATGTTAAAATATTTTTTTCACAATATGAAAAAGGTGTTTCAATGCAACCCGCCAACTTTTCTTTTCGACTTTCGTGTAAGGGGCCATCGCTCCAAAGAAAGACCTTATGCCCCATTTTTAATGCAGCGCGATAACAACGACTTCTTCTACCAACGATCAACACATTAGCCATTAAGCAACTCTTATAAGCTTAGATTATTCGGCCCTGAGTCTAGACAATCTCTATACATTAATATACAAGAATATGGGCACTCTTTACTTTAAAACGAGGGAATAGGGCATTTTATTGTTAATAGGGGCTAATCATACTAGGTTTATTTATTTAAGTTAAGCTATGGGCTTGGTTTTTAGTTAAAAGCATTTAAAGCTAAAGGTGCTAATATAATACGCAATTCTATTGCGGGTAAACTTGGTCACTTGTTATCTTAATTATATCATCGGTCCAATTAGACTAAAGGCGTTTGAGGAGCAAGTTATGAAACGTAGGCAGTTTGTTAAAGCTTCACTGGCAAGTGGAGCAGGAATTATAGGTATAGGCGCAGGGACATTTTTGCTCATTGAAGAGAGCAGTAAAGATAGCCTTACTGTAGATGTAGCTTTAAGAAAACTCGATAAATTGTCCCATGATAACTTTTTAAATATAGGAGAGTGGGATCCATATCAAATATTTACACATTGCGCACAAAGTGTAGAGTTTTCGATGTCTGAGTTTCCAGAACATAAATCGAGTTTCTTTAAGCGAACTGTTGGCAAATTAGCCTTCTCAATTTTTGCATCTAAAGGCAAGATGACTCACGGTTTAAACGAGCCTATTCCAAGCGCGCCTAAACTGACTAAAGGTTTAGACGCTATGATAGCGTTAAATCGCTTGAAAAAATCATTAATTGAGTTTGACCGTTATCAGGGAGCTCTTGCCCCGCACTTTGCATATGGTGAACTAACAAAAGATGAATATGAAATTGCGCATGTGATGCATTTATATAATCATCTTCAAGAAATAAAGAGCTAACAAGCCATCTAATAGATAATAATTACAGCTGGCGGTGTCTTTTCATCACAACTTTTATATTAAGTTCAAATAATAAAACGAGGCGTATAACTAATGAATAATTCAGGGAAAGAAATAGCAAAGTATGGGGTTACCTTTGGAACAGCACTCTCTATTGCGATTTCATGGGGTGTAAATGAGTCGGTCTTATGGGCAATTCTACATGGTTTCTTGTCTTGGTTTTATGTTATCTGGCATGTCGTTACACGGTGAAGGTAGTTGGGTGCTTTGAGTATACTTAACGCTCTCAATGCTCTCTGTATTTAAATTATTTACTAAAATCAATAAAAAACAGTGGGTAACGTTCGCGATGCACCGGTTTTATCCAACTGTTTATCGCCGTTAAGTATGGGGTTAGCAGTACAAAAGTTGAGATTAACATATTGGTATGAATTTATATTAAGTTAAATTTCTTTTGTTTTGGTATATAAGAAAGCTATAAAACTGTCTTAAGGTTACTCCTAATCCGCATCGTTAAATGATAGGAGTTGCGATGACTATAATAACGAATGTTCAACAGGTCAATCATATGACCTGTTTATGCTTTATGCTAAAAAAGTTAACCTTCAAAATTAAGTAAGAAGGGTAACAATATTAGTCTGTCGACGCTAAATTTCGTAGCACATAATGTAATATGCCACCATGTTGGAAGTATTTGAATTCGTTGGGTGTATCAATACGAATTTTCACTTCAAAGGAACGTTCATTACCCTCTTCAGTTTTAACGGATACTTTCACCGTTTTCTGCCCAATACTCACGGCAGGAATACTAAATTGCTCTTCACCGGTCAGCTTTCGTGACTCGGCATCATCATCTGGCATAAACTGCAATGGTAATATCCCCATGCCGACTAAATTAGATCGATGAATACGTTCGTAACTTTGTGCAATTACCGCTTTAACGCCTAATAAGGCAGGCCCTTTGGCGGCCCAATCACGAGAACTGCCCGTACCATATTCTTTTCCAGCTAAGACAATCGAAGCAATTTTTTGTTGTTGGTATTGCATCGCCGCATCAAAAACACTCATTTTTTCACCCGATGGCATCAGTGTCGTCCAACAGCCCTCAGTGCCTGGTGCTAATAAATTACGTAAACGAACATTCGCAAAAGTACCGCGCATCATCACTTCATGATTACCGCGTCTAGAGCCATAAGAGTTAAAGCCTTTAGGCGAGACGCCTTCACTTTGTAAATACTGAGCCGCGGGGCTATCTAGTGCAATTGAGCCGGCAGGTGAAATATGGTCAGTAGTGACACTATCACCCAGTTTTAACAAACATCGGGCATCTTTAATCGGGCTAATACTTGGTATTTTTGCGGTAATATTGTTAAAAAATGGTGGTAATTTGACGTAAGTAGAATCTGGCCAATCATATTTCTGGCTTTGTACTATATCCAGTGCCTGCCAGTCTTTATTGCCACTATACACATCTTCATATCGGGAAATAAACATTGAACTGTCGATAACTTTTTCGATAACTTGCTTAATTTCCTGACTATCTGGCCAGATGTCATGTAAATAAACCGGTTTACCTGTAGGGTCATCACCTAGTGAGCCCGTGGTAATATCTATCTTCATATTACCCGCTAAAGCATAAGCAACGACCAAAGGAGGAGAGGCTAAATAATTAGCTTGGACTTCTGGATGAATACGCCCTTCAAAGTTACGGTTACCCGATAAAACAGAGGTAACAGATAAATCGCCTTGATGAATAGCGTCGCTAATTTCGGTAGGTAAAGGGCCTGAATTACCAATACAGGTCGTACAACCGTATCCGACTAACTGAAAACCAAGGGCATCTAAATCTTCATTTAAGCCAGATTTAAGCAGATAATCAGTGACCACTTGAGAACCAGGTGCAAAACTGGTTTTCACCCAAGGTTTAACCGTTAATCCTCGCTGACGCGCATTTCTGGCTAATAAACCAGCGGCAATTAATACCGATGGATTTGAAGTGTTAGTGCAACTAGTGATTGCCGCTATCACTACAGCACCGTGTTTTAATATAAAATCTTCATCAGCATACTGACAGGGAACGCCTGAATCTTCATTATTAGCAGGTAATAGCACCGAAGGTTGTCCGCCTTCACTTTCAAAGCCACTTTCACTTTCGCTCAAGCCTGCTTGTTTAATACCGTGTTGTAAAGCTAACCAGTCACGATAAGCAAGACCGGCACGGTCCAGTGAAATTCTGTCTTGTGGACGTTTGGGCCCAGCAATAGAAGGCACTACTTCATCTAGTTTTAATGATAATCGGCTATGATAAACAGCATGCTGTTGAGACTGCGTTCCCCACATATCCATCGTTTTTAAATAGGACTCTACACGTTCAATGTGGTCACTGTCACGGCCGGTTAGTTGCAGATAATCGGTAGTTTGATGATCGATGGGGAAAATTCCACACGTTGCCCCATATTCTGGCGCCATATTGGCTATGGTCGCTCGGTCGGCCAAGGTCAGTTCATTCACGCCAGTTCCAAAGAATTCGACAAACTTACCTACCACACCTGCAGCACGTAATTGTTCGGTCACCGTTAAGACTAAGTCAGTTGCTGTAGTGCCTGCCGGTAATTTCCCCGTTAATTCAAAACCAACAATCTCAGGTATTAGCATAGTAACGGGTTGTCCCAGCATCGCCGCTTCAGCTTCGATACCGCCGACTCCCCAACCCAACACACCTAAACCATTAATCATGGTGGTATGTGAATCGGTGCCGACCAAAGTATCAGGATAAAGTAAATTATTTTCGTCGGGATTTTTGAATACCACTCGAGCTAAATATTCTAGATTTACCTGATGCACAATACCGCGACCTGGTGGAACCACCTTAAAATTATCAAAGCTTTGCTGGCCCCAGCGTAAAAACTGATAACGTTCACGATTACGTTGAAACTCAATCGCGGTATTTTTTTCCATCGCATCAGCTTGACCGAACACATCGACCATTACAGAATGGTCGATGACTAATTCTACTGGATTTAACGGATTTATTTGTTTGGCTTTTCCACCCATTTTTACTATCGCATCACGCATAGCCGCTAAATCAACTACGGCGGGTACTCCCGTAAAATCTTGCAAAATTACGCGAGCAGGAACAAAGGCAATTTCAGTATCTTGCCAGTTGTCTACATCCCAATTGGCTAAGGTTTCAATATCCGCTTGTTGAACAAAATCACTATCAGCATGACGTAATAGATTTTCTAAGAGAATTTTAGCGGCAAAAGGCAAACGTGAAAGGTCATACTTATCTGTTAAACCATCAAAACTGTGGTAGTGACAAATTTCACCATTAATTTCAAGCTGCTTCAAACGTTGTATAGAGTTGGCCATTGTCGTTATCTCCATTAAAAGTAGTAATCTGATTGGTACACGCATTATGATAAACGTAGTCAATATACCCTAGCATACATGGACGAAAACATAATGTGGCAGCCAAAATAAAGGGCTGGTGACATGTTTAATTATATAGCAATCAGTAGGGGGTTTATTAAAAATGAGACTCGAGTCAAATAATTTATCATGATAGGTCGATTTGATAAGACAGGATAAATTAGTGATACGAGCCGCGATGAACACCTGTTATGAAAAGGTAAGCCTAGCGGCAACCGATAGATAATTGACGATGTTCTATTAATTACCGACTCAATTGATTGGGTCGCTCACAGCAGGTTCGTTACCATCATAATATTCAAGGCAATATATTTATTGCTTAAATCAATGCTTATTGCTCTTTAAAACGCACCGCCAAGACATCACATATTGCGCCGTGTAAAATGGCATTTGTGGTAGAGCCTAACAATAATTGTAAACCATGAACGCCATGGCTGCCTGTTATAATTAAATCGACATGTTCGTGCTCTGCAAAAGCCAATATTTATTCGTTAATATATCCGACCGATATACACAATCGTTGTTCGTTGATATTTAGCCTTTTAGCTAATGGTTGAAGTACCTCTTTGGCTTGTTCTTTTCGTTTTTCTGTATTACCAAAACTGCCAACTGGGTCTGGACCCGGAACAACACCGAGTGCTCCTCCATAATTAGGTATCGGCTCTACCACATGAATAATACTGATCTTAGCTTTGGTGAACTGTTGTAATTGCGCGACTTTATCTTCAATATAACTTTTTTAATCATTAAGTTTTCTGGCAAATAAAATATGTTTATACATAAATTTTCCTTTCTTAAATTACAATATTTCTTGATTGGTGGCTGGCAAAGCTTAAATTTTTGTCTTTAAATATTATTGTTGTTTGTTATGTTGTTATCTGAACTTAAGGGCATGTACTGCTAGTGGCATAGAATTTTGATTACAGCGAAAGATACTTTTTGTTTACTTACTACCTAAATTAAAGAGAATTGTGTACGGTATCGAACTGAACAGCGAGTTTGTTTTTGTTAACGTATCATTATAACCTTTAGCTGCTTCATTCAATTATTAAGAAGGGACGCATATACGATGCAAAAAATAATCAACACCCAAATTACTCCCTTACAAAATCACTTACTAGCTGTCTTACCTGATGAAGTAAAAGAACGACTTTTTCCTTTTGTTGAGTTAGTAAAATTAGAGTTAGGAGAGGTGATGTACGAAGCAGGTGATAAACTCGCTAATGTGTACTTTCCCGTTGACTCCATTGTGTCTTTATTATACGTAATGGAGAGTGGCGCTTCGGCAGAAATCTCTGTGGTAGGTAATGAAGGCGTCGTTGGTATTGCGCTGTTTATGGGCGGAGAAAGTACGTCAAGTCGAGCCGTAGTTCAAAGTGCGGGTTATGCATATCGACTTAAAGGAAAACGCTTAACCGAAGAGTTCCACCGGCATGGAAAATTGTTAGGTTTAATGCTTCGTTATACCCAATCACTCATTACTCAAATGTCACAGACCGCAGTATGTAATCGCCACCATACTATTGATCAGCAATTGTGCCGTTTTCTTCTACTGTCGCTTGACCGTTTACCGGATAACAACCTAACGATGACTCAGGAACTTATTGCTAATATGCTAGGGGTACGCCGTGAAGGTGTGACCGAAGCTGCGGGGAAACTTCAGAAATTGGGTGTGATTGATTATCATCGCGGTCATATCACTGTGTTAAATAGGCAGAAACTTGAAGACTTAAGTTGTGAATGCTACGCGGTTGTAAAAAAAGAAACCGACCGATTACTCCCTCATGAAAACGAAAAATTTTATTATACCTCACAAAATGTTACTAATCTTTAATCAACGTTATTTATTCAAGTGAGTAACATTGTCTTTTATCTCCATAAACTGATGCTTTTTATGAATATAAAAATTTATTTTTAATCAATTTATGATGGTCGGCACAATATCAGCTACTGTGCTGAATAAGGCGCCACTCTATTTACTTTTATAAAACTCTTCCTTCAATATCCACGTAAAACGTTATGACTTTAGCGCTGACATTGAATAAATCCTCGCGACATTTTAGACACCGCTATTGCTTAGAACTTAATTATTTTAAATAATTAAGTTCTAAGCTCATATAATTAGCAATGTTTGCCAGCGCACAGAACCCATATTTTATAAGGCTTACACTTGATTATTGCTGCTATAAAGTTCAATTATTTAACGCAATATCATTTTTTCTGTATCAGAGAGCAAACATATGCGATCAAAAGAAAAACAAGAAGTCACCAATAAGCTGTTAGATGGGCTACCAAGTAAACTAAGAAAAACTATTTTAGCGCAATGCGAGCAGGTCCATTTAACCTCTGGTGATATATTACATGAGCGTGGGCAAGGTATTGACTACATATTCTATCCATTAACAGGGTATATTTCACTGGTCACTACCGGAACTAGACACCCACCGCTTGAGTTGTGCATTATTGGTAATGAAGGCATGTTGGGTATTTCCAATATTTCAGGAGTAAAATCGGCACCAGATAGAGCT
Source organism: Colwellia sp. MB02u-14 (assembly GCF_014076915.1). Classification (NCBI taxonomy): domain Bacteria; kingdom Pseudomonadati; phylum Pseudomonadota; class Gammaproteobacteria; order Alteromonadales; family Colwelliaceae; genus Colwellia; species Colwellia sp. MB02u-14. The sequence goes on along the minus strand of NZ_JACGUX010000062.1, from coordinate 31,037 downwards.
GTTGTCCAGGGTTCTGGAACGGCGCTGCGCTTATCTGTTAAGCAATTCCAGTATCAACTGAAAAACTTTCCATTACTGTTAAAAAGGTTGAATGATTACCTTTATATTTTGTTTGTGCAAGGTTCTCAATCATTAGTCTGCATGCGATTTCATCCCATAGCATCTCGTCTTGCTCGTTGGTTACTCATGACTGATGATAGGGCACATTCTACTCATTTAAATCTAACACATCAATTTCTTGCTGATATGCTTGGCGTTCGAAGAAGCGGTATAACAGTAGCCGCTTGCCTATTAAAAGATAAAAAGTTAATTAGCTATAAACGAGGTACCATTCAGATACTTAATCGTAAGGGCTTAGAGCTAGAAGCTTGTGAGTGTTATCAGCTGATAAAAGGTAATTATACCAATATGTTAAACTAGACCACTTTAGCCATACATTTTTTGAATCTATTCTTTTATTGGGCTCTCCTCAATAAGTTTTATTATAGTAGAATTTTTTTTTAGTATTGCTAAATCAATAAGATAGCTTTTCTCAAGTGCTTGTATTGGCTGTTTTTCTAATAGCTCTCTTACTGATTCTACTTCTCCATTTGCGATGCAAGTTGTTAAAGCCGCAAAAGTAGCGATACTGCGTTCGTTTTGATTACTCATATTAAATCCCAATAGTTACGATCTGTTAAACTAGTTAAGTTATAGGTTACGACTATTATTTTGCACTGCATGTGAAAACAAATATGTACGCCATCACACACAACTTAACGGTTTTCTTATTTAGAAAGCTTACTACCCTCTGTATGCGCTATATTCTCAGTAGTATAGGTTATATTTAAATATGTATGTTGGCGGTATAAGCAATATCCCCCTTTAGGCTTTTATAACGCTAAAAATTGATTTTTGTTCTGATACATCAATATTTAAGTATGTGCGCTAGCGCACATCTAACAGGCTGATATTTTGTTACTTTGAGATGTGAAATAAATCCTACATGAAGAAATCATTCATGAATCAAAAAAATTCAAGCCGTGTTGTGCAATTTATAAGTTGATTGTTAGGTTCTTGGAAAATAGGATTATAAATCTAAAAATAGGCACACAGAAATTCAGAATAGAAAGGAAAGTTATGCGTTATCACCAATTAAGTGAAGTATTTGAACACCTAATAACATTGAATACCGCAACGTTAGCGTTTTATGAGAGAAGTCTTAAAGTGACAGAGCAAGAACGCGCTAGCATGTTTTTACATTATTTAACAGACAAGCAAAAAATCAGAAACCAATATTTAATCAGCTCATTGATAGAGGCGCCTATTAAAATATTTGAAATGTGGTTTGATGATGATATTGACGAGCAGTTATTAGTTTATATAAAAACACTAGCGTTAGCTCCTGATGCAAACAGTGAAAAAATAATCGCTGTAATGTTAGAGGTAAATGAGAAGATAGAAATGTGGCTAATATCTATTTTACCCCTGATAATCAACGATTATAGTAAAGAGTATCTTCAAGACTTGATCAATAATTTACATCAAAAAAATCAGCAAATAATGCATGGCATCCAAAGGATGAATGATGTGTGACCCTACCTTTTTCATTCTTAATATCGACGATGTAGTGATTTTCTCAAAGCGATAATAAGTTAAATTGGCCTGTTTTATAACAATCACGATGACTATTTGTGACCAAATATGTGAACAAAAAATATGATGTATTTAAATGAAACGGACAGAAAATGCAAATCTTAGCTTATTACTTGCCTTAACGCCGGTTGTGTTGACTCTGCTTATTATTGGGACACAAATCTTTTACGTTATTCACGTCGCTTTACCTTTAGTGTCTTTGTTAATAACGGTTGGGATGATTATTGGGGTCTGGATTGCTAGCGGTACGGGTGGTTTGGCCTTAATGGGCATTGGTGGGGGCTTCAACATTCCTGCATATTGGACCGCTGGCACTTTAGTTTCGGGTGCATTTTTTGGTGATGAAATTTCACCACTTTCCGACACCACTAATTTGGCCCCTGCAGTGACTTGAACCTATGTGTTTTCTCATATAAAAAATATGATGGCAACGATTATCCCAGATATGCTCGTCGCTATTATCATTTATTTGTTGGTTAGATTTTTCGTTATGGGTTTAGCGATAAAAAAATATCCCCCCATGCCCTCATTATTCGCTGGCGTTGTTGCGGGTGGTGCAACGGCAATGATTGTTCAGGGGCAGAGCGGGCAATCAATTTTTGATTTTGCCAATAATGGCTACTCAATAAGTACCGGGATTGAAGAAATTGACAGCTTGTTAAATCGGGGGGGATACAATCGATGATGTGGACTATTTCTTTGATATTAATTGCGCTGGGGTTTGGCGGTGCGATTGAAAAAACAGGTTGTGTGAAGTTAATTATTAATGCTATCAAGAGTAAAGTCAGTAGTTTTCTGGCATTCAAACCGCGGCGATTGGCACTGTTTTTCTACTAACCTAGTTGCCAGCGACCATTACTTATCGATTGTTTTACCAGAGCGAATGTACTCGCCTGTTTATCGTGTATGGGTTATTCAACCTTAAATCTATCACGTGGAATCGAAGAAGGTGGAACATTAATGTCTCCGCTAATTCCATGGAATGTGGGTGGTGTATTTGTAATTTCAGGGCTCGGTCTTGCTCATGGCAATATAGAAAACCTTTTGTATATCCCCCTTGTTTTGCCTGCTGGATGGCACCGATTATTGGAGTTTTCTATGCTTTTACTGGGTTATTCTCGCCAAAGCAACCGAAGAAAAAAGAGAACATTGGGGATCTTCTGGTGAAGCGATAGCAGAATTTAATGCTGATGGTACACCAAAAGTCGAAGATACTGAAAAAGACAATGTAGTGAATAAGTAAAATAACATTGGCCAGAGTGGTAGCTTATAATTTAGGTGTGAACAAATTGTAAGCTCGGTTTAGCGCATTAAAATTAATAGCACGACAACAAAGTGAGTCTCCCTTCAATGACTTTATCGTAAAGTGAATGTTGTTTTTTTAATCATTTATATAGCAAATACTCACAATTTCAGTCGTTTTATTGTTCTATGTCGTAGTTTTATAAAATGTGGGGATTATACTATTATTTTACACATTATTATCGTTAAGGGATTTACGTAATGAAAGCAGCCGTGATTCATCAGTTTAAAGAGAAGCTTGAGATTAAACAGCTTGATAAACCTACTATTTCTAGTAAAGAAGTGTTGGTAAAAATCCATGCTTGTGGTGTTTGTCATACAGATTTACATGCGTGTCATGGAGATTGGCCGGTAAAACCTAAAATGCCACTCGTACCTGGTCATGAAGGCGTAGGAGAAATTGTTGAGGTAGGGGAACAAGTAACACACCTTAAACTTGGCGATCGCGTGGGCATACCTTGGCTTTATAGTGCTTGTGGATATTGTGACTACTGTTTAACCGGAGATGAAAATTTATGTTTATCTCAGCAAAATGCGGGTTACTCTGTTGACGGTAGTTATGCTGAATATTGTAAAGCAGACGCGAGCTATGTTGTAAAAATACCCGATGGTATTAATTATGTTGATGCAGCCCCTTTATTCTGTGCGGGCGTGACCACTTATAAAGCCTTGAAAGTTTCTACTGCTAAGCCTGGTGAATGGGTCGCCATTTTTGGTATTGGTGGTTTAGGACATTTGGCGGTGCAATATGCAGTCGCTATGGGATTAAATGTTATTGCCATTGATACAGGAACAGATAAATTAACCCTTGCTAAAGACCTTGGTGCTGCAATTTGTTTAGACTTTAAATGTGATGATGTTGTTGCACAAGTGCTCGCTAAAACAGGTGGTGTTCACGCCAGTATATGCACCGCTGTTAGTAAAAGCGTATTTGAACAAAGTTATAACGTTATTCGCCGTGGCGGTAAGTGTGTTTTAGTTGGCTTGCCTGCTGAAGATATGCCATTACCGATATTTGACACGGTATTAAATGGTGTGAGCGTTGTGGGCTCTATTGTAGGGACACGTAAAGATTTAATTGAGTGCTTAGACTTTGCCGCCCGTGGAAAAGTTAAGGCTATTACCATTGAAAAGTCACTGGAAGATATCAATGATATTTTTGACGATATGGTTAAAGGGAAAATTGTAGGTCGAGTGGTGATGAAATTTTAATGATCCTCCTGGTTGCTAAAGACTTTGTTACTGTCACGTAGATAGCTTTTTTTGGTGGGGTGGGGACGATAAGAATAAAAATGATTAAATCATCAGTTAAACTCATTATTAGTTAAGCGGGTCATAAGGTTAATTGAGTGATAAGTAAAGCAGCTAACCGCCACTGGCGGTTAGCTGCTTTACTTAAAGCGTTATTAAGCTTATTTCAAGTCAAATCGGTCTAATTGCATGACTTTAACCCATGCTTTGACAAAGTCGTTAACAAAATTTTTATCCGCATCGTCAGAGGCATAAACTTCAGCAATCGCTCTTAATTCAGAATTTGAGCCAAAGATAAGATCAACAGGTGTTGCTTGCCATTTAACTTCACCTGAAACACGGTCATGACCAACATAAACACCTTCAGTAGACTTATCTTTAGTCCACACGGTAGACATATCAAGTAAGTTTACAAAGAAATCATTGGTTAACACACCGGGTTTATTCGTGAATACGCCATAAGACGAACCATCATAGTTTGCATCAAGCGCACGCATACCTCCTACAAGTACGGTCATTTCAGGCACATTTAACCCCAAAGTATTTGCTTTATCTACTAACATTTCTGTTGGTGACATATAGCTTTCTGTCGAGTAAAAATTACGAAATCCGTCAGCATTAGGTGCTAAATAATTAAATGACTTTACGCTTGTTTGTGCTTGTGTCGCATCGGCGCGGCCAGGTACAAAAGGTACAGATACTGATTTACCTCCTTTTTCGGCTGCGTTTTCAATGGCGGTAGCACCACCTAATACGATCAAGTCAGCTAACGATACTTGCTGCTTAGTTGATTGCTTGTTGTATTTTTCTTGAATCGCTTCGAGTGTCATTAAGATTTTATTTAACGCTTTGGGACTATTGACCGGCCAACTATTTTGAGGTTCAAGGTTAATTCGTGCACCATTGGCGCCGCCGCGCATATCAGTTACACGGTGGCTTGACGCTGAAGCCCAAGCCGTTCTGATTAATTCAGCCGTGGTTAAGCCCGACTGTGTTATTTGCTTTTTAAGCGCAGCAATATCTTGAGCGTTAATCGCTTGGTAGCTTATAGCTGGAATGGGGTCTTGCCACGTTAGCACTTCGCTTGGCACTTCTGTACCCACGTATCTTGCGCGAGGTCCCATATCACGGTGAGTTAACTTAAACCAAGCCCTAGCAAAGGCTTTTTCAAACTCAGCAGGCTCTGCTCTAAAGCGTTCAACAATTTTACGAAATTCAGGATCTTCTTTTAACGCAATATCGGTGGTAAACATAATAGGGGCATTACGTTTATTAGGAATATGCGCGTCAGGTACTAAATTAACGGCTGCTTTATTTTCGGGTGTCCATTGTTTACCACCAGCAGGGCTTTTAGTGAGTACCCAATTGAAGTTCATTAAGTTATCAAGATAGTTTGTTGACCATTGTGTAGGGGTTGTTGTCCAAGCGCCTTCTAGGCCGCTTGTTATAGTGTCAGCGCCAACACCGCTGTCGCATTTGTTTTTCCAACCTAAGCCTTGTTCTTCAATGTCAGCTGCCGCAGGTTCGGCACCTACACATCCACTTGGTTTTTTAGCGCCGTGCGCCTTACCAAAGGTATGTCCACCAGCACTTAAAGCGACAATTTCTTCGTCATTCATCGCCATACGTCTAAATGACATTCTAATGTCTTGAGCCGCTAGAAGTGGATCAGGTTTACCATGAGGGCCTTCGGGGTTAACATAGATCAAGCCCATTTCTACAGCAGCAAGTGGGCCTTTAAGTTTGCCTTTTTTATCGCGACGTTTATCAGTAAGCATCGCAGTTTCAGCTCCCCAGTAAACTAAGTCAGGTTCCCAATCGTCCGTTCTACCACCAGCAAAACCAAAGGTTTTAAAGCCCATAGACTCAAGCGCTACATTACCTGAAAGCACCATTAGATCAGCCCAGGAAATACTACGACCGTACTTTTGTTTAACAGGCCACAATAATCGACGTGCTTTATCTAAGTTAGCGTTATCTGGCCAACTATTGAGGGGCTCAAAACGTTGTTGCCCACCAGATGAACCGCCACGACCGTCATGCACACGATACACACCAGCGCTATGCCAAGCCATACGGATCATTAATGGGCCATAATGTCCCCAATCTGCTGGCCACCAGGCTTTTGAGTCAGTCAAAGTGGTTTGAATATCTTTTTTAAGCTGAGTTAAATCAACATTGCTAAATTCTTTCGCATAATTAAATTGCTCGCCATAAGGGTTTGATTCAGCACTATGTTGACGTAATGGGCTTAAACTTAACGTTTCTGGCCACCAAAATTCATTCGTTTTTATCTGATTGCCTGCTAAGGCTTTTGACGGCATTACCATTGCACATAAGGCAACTGAAATTACCGCTGCAATAGGGAGTATTTTGTTAAACATTGTTTATTCCTTGCTTTTAATAAGTGGGTTATAAGAGCCACATAAAGCATAGAAACAAAAAGGTAATTTGAATAATTGATTTTATTGAAGATAATGTTCTATTTTTACAGACCATTAATTTAAATAACCGCAAAAAAAACCTTGCTACAAGGACTATGCTGCTTGGTAATAGAGGCTTAACCTATCACTTACATCACCTTTATTTAGGCAATAAAGCGACTAACAGTTGAATGCTATTTAAGCATCTAATTGCGTATAATATGATTATGATCAGTATATCGTACGATTTATTAATTTATAATATAGCCTTTAAAAATTGTGTTTTATCTTCAATGATTTACCCATGCTCAAAGGTAAGCCCTTGAAATTACTATTGTATTATATTGTATTGTTATAGTTGGTCATTAATAGTAAAAAGACCTATTAGGGACACTCATGTTTCAAATGTTTACAGATATAGCCACATGGTTAGTTGTTGATGTGTTTGGTTTATCAAAAGCAACAAAGCTAGGTGATGCTCTTCATTTTTTTATAGAAGATACCACTAAGATATTCTTTTTATTGCTTGTCATGATTTACGCGATTGCCTTGTTAAGAGCGTCAATGAATGTCGAGCGTGTTCGTGACTATTTAGCGGGTAAACACAAAGGGGTAGGTTATATATTAGGCTCTAGTTTTGGTGCAATAACACCATTTTGCTCTTGCTCAAGTATTCCGGTATTTTTGGGCTTCACCTCTGCTGGTATTCCTGTTGGGATAACAATGTCGTTTCTAATCACCTCTCCACTTATCAACGAAGTGGCTGTTTTATTATTACTGAGTTTATTAGGGTGGAAATTTACACTGTTTTACGTGGTGGTTGGCATGTCGGTTGGAATACTCGGTGGTGTTTTTCTTGATGCTATTAAAGCTGAACGTTGGTTGGAGTCTTTTGCGGCAAAAGCATTAGAACGAGGTAAAAATACAGTGAATACAACAACAACAGCACAACACACTCAATCGTTATCTTTAGAAGAAAGACATGCTTTTGCAAAAGAAGAAACCTTAGAAATATTTAGTCGAGTATGGAAGTGGGTCATCATTGGTGTTGGCTTAGGTGCCACTTTACATGGATTTGTTCCTGACGGTTGGATCCAAGAACATCTAGGTGATGGACAATGGTGGTCGGTTCCTTCAGCGGTATTACTTGGCATACCATTATATTCTAATGCTACGGGTGTTATTCCGGTGATGGAAAGTTTAATTAAACAAGGACTTCCTATAGGCACAACACTCGCTTTTTGTATGAGTACGGTTGCAGCGAGTTTTCCTGAGTTTATTCTATTAAAGCAAGTGATGCAGTGGCGATTATTAGCCATACTTTTTATTTTATTGCTGGTTGCCTTTACACTCATTGGTTGGATTTTTAACTTTTTAAGCCCTTTTATCTAAGGAATATTATAATGAAAGAAGTCAAAGTATTAGGTACAGGATGTACTAAATGTATAAAAACAGTCGAGATAATTTCAAAAATAGCAGATGAACTCAACGTTGAAGTTCAAATAAGTAAAGTGACAGACCCAGAAACTATTATGGGTTATGGTGTAATGACCACGCCAGTAATCATTATTAATGACGTTAATGTTCACAGCGGCTCGATTCCACATAGAAACGAAATTGAGACTTGGTTGCGAGATGATTAATATTTAGCGCTACACTTAATAGTTAAAATATTTAATAGTAAATAACAAGAAATACGGCTGCTAAACAGGCACTTTAAACATGACTTTAAAATTATTAATTCTATATTTTGTATTACTTATCTGGGTTAATAATAAGTGATTCTTTGCACGCTTTCACCAGGTAAAACACGATAAAAATTTTTTCTTTATAAACCACTGAAAATAATGGTTTTAATGCTTGATATACCATTAAAACAAAGGCTCCTATATTATAAATAAAGTAGAACGTTAATCTCCTTTAGAACAAAAGGTTCTTGCGCGTCTAACAGACTGTTATGAGCAAAGGAATGCTAATGATGTATTGGAAGACTTATAATTATATCAAAGCGCTAGCTTTAATTGCCCTCATTACTATAAATTACGAATATTGGGACGCTGGGCTTTTTAGCGTATTGATAGTGTCAGCTTCGTATTTTATAATTTTTACTATTGCTAATGAAAATAGGTACAAAAGCGGCTTAAGTCATTTATTTAGATCATTAGCGGGTATTATTGTTTTTATATTAGCTTTAGGGTTGTTTTTTGGTGAAGGTTGAGAGCCTCAATGAGCCATCGGAGCTATGTTTGCAATGGTAATTTAGTACGGTGTTATTTTCGCGAGTGAAGCATTAATTGCTTTACTGACCTACAGAGAAGATTCCACATAATAAGTTATTGTAACTGACAATAAACAGTTAGCTAGCACTCGTTACTTGTCTATTTTAGCCAACTATTTATTATCACTTAAACAGGGTTATAACTTCTAGGTGAAATTATGTATCAAGAGCATGGTAAAAATGTCATTTCAGTTGAAGGTGATGTAATAATATCTAAAATTATAGGGGCATTTAATGTAGAAGGAGTTAATAAATCAATTGCAAATCTAAAAGTTGTCGTTGATAGTTTTTGTCAAAATGCATTTAAATTGTTGATTAATTATACTGATACTGAGGGAGGTACACCCGAAGTGTATGAGAAAATAAATGAGTGTAATATCTGGTTGAATAGTCAAAATATGGTAGCAAAAGCATTAGTCATAAATTCTAATGTAGCGCTTAACATTTTAGAAAGTAGAACGCCTGCAAGAAGTTCGTTAAACGAGAAAGTTTTTGACGACGAGGTTAATGCAATGAGTTGGCTTAAGTCGCAGACATAACAGGCGGCTCAATACGGACAATAAACAATGGGCTATGTTCGTTTTAGGAAAATTATAACGAACTTTTATACTTAAGGATTAAGTCTATTTGAAATGTATCTTTTTTGTTTTATTACTTTATTGCAGTGGCAGAGTTCAAGCAAGTGACCATTACATCATATTGCAAAATACTGATTTTACGTTGGTTACCGACGTTATTTTAGTCAGTATTTAGTTTTTAATGCGTTACCTTAAAACAAAGTGGTGAACTTAACTTATTGGGGCAGCAGACCAAAAGCTGAGATTAACGACACTGGCAAAAGCTTATTGATTACCGGCCATAATAACGAAATCGAAAGAGTATATTTAACGCTCGGTCAAAAAGTAAAAATGATTTCATTCAATATACAGATTGAACCGGCGCATTATAATAAAGAATATATTTAACAATATCCTGGAAACGTCAGTACCGAGCCCCCCAAATTTTCGAACTGAGTAACATTATATTAGCGTTGTCTGACAAATTTTATTAAACGAATTATAGGAAGCACTCAATAGAAAAATATTACGCCGATGTTTTAAAGTGGTTTGCCCCTTTTAAAAACCATGAGATTTTTCAGAAGCTCAATCAGGTTGACTGTTATGCTTTTGTTGAAAATGGCCTCGCGTATTTTTTTAAAGGAGACAAAATAGAAAAGTCATCTGTCTATTAAGGATCTCGAGTCGTTGATGCGATTAAAGACCATATAGTATTGTTAGAATATTTTGCCAAAAATAGTGATTGTCAAAAATTTTATAAACAACATCAATATTACCTACAGTTGAGTAATATATTTCAATTAGGTGCTCAACCAAAATATATTGGGTAGTGGTTAGAGTCGCACTTTCCTGCAAGGTATCAACGTTATAAGGTTTTCTTTTCTCCATTAGGTCCTGGCAACAATAGTGCTCGAATGTATGCCAATAATGATTTTAATTAAGTCAGAGTATCGTGAGATATAACATGCCGTTTAAGTGCGAAAAAATTTCACCCAATCGAAATCATTCCTTTTTCTATGGCATCTTATGTCAGCAACCTGACAGTAAAGGCCATACGCAAAATTTATTTTAAAGCATCTAGACAAATACCAATGTGGCAACACATTAAATTTCTCATCAGGTTATTCACGGGCAATATTCATGACATAACAATATGTTACTGAAGACTAACCCGCTTCTTAATGACATTTATATTAATAAAAGTGACATGTTTTCTTAACCTAAACGTCATTACTTTGAACATATGTAGTCATAGTTCAAAGGCATGCTATCGGCATTATAAATACTCAAAAATGTCCTAAAGGGAAAACAATGTCTAACTCTCATAAAAAAAGTTTAATTGCTTTAGCTATATCATCAACATTTGCGTTTAATGTTTTAGCAGAAGAAGTGAAAACCCAAGAAAGTACCATGGAAGAAGTGTCTGTTGTTGCTAAAAAATCATCTCATGCCAACCATGAAATTGACGTGAAAATGGTGCAACAACAGTCGAGCATAACCAGTGTCTTAGCGTTAATGGACAACTTGCCCGGTATCAGCATTAACGAAGGCGATGCTTTTGGTGGTGATGATTGGTCTACTTCCATAACGATGCGTGGCTTTAGTATTGATGGTAATCAACAACAATTAGGCATGACTATTGATGGAATTCCTAATGGTGGCTCTAACTATGGCGGTGGTGCAAAGGCCAACCGTTATCTTGATTCAGAAAACATGGAGACTATACAAGTATCACAAGGTACTTCAGATATTTCTTCGGCCTCATTAGATGCCTTAGGGGGAACATTTAACTTTGTCAGTGCGATGCCCGCTTTTGAAAAAACAACGAAATTTGCCTTAACTAAAGGTGATCATGATGCGACAAGATATTTTGTTCGCCACGACACTGGCCTATTGTTTGACAATACGTACGCCTACGCTAGCTATTCATCAACATCAACCAGTCGTTGGGTTGGCGAAGGTTCAAATGGTGGAATGGCAAGAGAGCATGCTGAATTTAAATTTGTTACCGAATTAGGCCAATTAAATATTACTGGGCGTTTGTCTTACGATGATGCCGATGAAGACAATTATAACTCAGTCAGTAAGACCCAATTTGATCAATCACCTGGCTGGGACCAATTAACGTGGAATTGGACGGGTGTTCCTCATTTTGATCAAATGTTTGCTGAAGGCTGGTCAACCTTGCGTGAAAATACGTTAGGTTATTTAAAATTTGAATACGATATTTCATCAACGATGGGTTTTCAAATCTCACCTTATATGCACAACAATACCGGACGCGGTGATTGGATCCCACCTTATTTAGTGTCTGCAGTTAATGCTCAAGGTGAGCCAACCACAGAAGGTGGTTCTATCGACAGCCAATATGGCTTTACTGATCAACTAGGTAACCCTTTAGCACCTTCGGCTGGGTGTACCGACAATTTAGCTTATCCTTGGGACTCAGGCCCAGAGTTAGCGCCTTCTTGTTACGACCGAAGCGCCGTTCCTGTTATGTCATATCGTCATACTCACTACAAAAAAAGCCGTTTAGGTATGACCGCTAATTTTGATTGGTCAATTGGCATCAATGATATTTCTCTGGGTTTATGGACTGAAACTACAGACCGTGACGAGTCACGTGACTGGCATAAAGTTATAGACGCTCGTGTTTATCATCACTTTGATGAAACGCCTTATTGGACACAATATAGTAATAGTTTTCAAACAGACACCTTAAAGCTCTACGCCCAAGACACGCTAGATTTTGGTGATCTTACGGTTAACCTAGGCATGCAAAAATACTTTGTTGATGTAGAAAAATACGATAACTTTGCAAAAGGTGTTACGGGTGAAGTAAACAGTGACTCTGAAGTTTTATTAAGTACGGGTGTTATTTATAGCGTGAATGACACGACTGAAGTCTTTGCGGGTTACAGTGAAAACTTCTCAGCAATTAAAGATGGTGTTTTAGAGCGAGATTCATCAACACTTAATGAAATTGAGCCTGAAACAGCTGAAAACATTGATGTTGGTGTACGTTATAACAATGAAAACATTGATTTTTCTGCAACTTACTATTCAATCTCATTTGATAACCGCATCACGTTTATCTCTCCAGGTAGCGATACCTCAGGTATTGATTACAGCATAGGTACCAATGGTACTTATCTTAATGTAGGTGGCATCGACTCTACAGGGTTTGAAATAAGTGCCAGTTACCGTTTTAACGAGAATTGGGATATTTATTCGTCGTACACGAACAACGATTCAACATATGTCGGTAATGCCCCTGGGTTTGAATCAGGTAGTAAAGTGATTGATTCGGTTGACGATATGTTTGTTTTATCGACTAACTACACACTTGAAAGTTTTCGATTGGGGCTTTCTGCCAAGTATACCGGTGAACGTGGCGATGCAGATTCCTATACGGTTGTTGACTTTAACGCAGGTTATGGCGCAAGTATTGATAGCAATGTCCTTAAGTCTTTTGACTTAGCATTCGTGGTTAATAATTTAACCGATGAAAGTTTCTTGTCGACAGGGACAGGTAATGGCACTGCTTTCTTTATTGGTGCACCTCGTACAGCATCAATGACCTTAACGGTAAGCTTTTAATCTTAGCGTTGGGTGAATGAGCGTTATATTTAATAAAAACCAAGTAAATTTTATTTACTTGGTTTTATCTATTTTTAACCCCTTTAAATGGGCTACAAAAATGTCTAAACATTTATTTTTTACTTTACTATTTCTCAGCATTTCTTCTTTCGCTGAAACAACGTCCTTAGCGCCGAATACTCCTTTAGTGAAAGACAGCGCTAAAAACTTAATATTAATTACGATAGACGGATTACGCTGGCAAGAACTCTTTGGCGGCGCTGATAAAAAATTACTCAACGATGAAAATTTTGTTCGAGAATCAAACCACATTACTGAAAAATTTTGGCATGAAAAAGAAGAAAAACGTCGTGAACTTCTTATGCCTTTTTTTTGGAATACCATTGTTAAAGAAGGTATTGTTATTGGTAATCGAAAGTTAGGCTCTACGATGTCTGTTGCTAATAACTGGCATTTTTCGTATCCGGGTTACAGTGAAATATTTACAGGTATTACCGATCCAAAGATAAATAGTAATAAAAAGGTGCCTAATCCGCATGTTTCATTTATTGAATGGCTAAATAATAAAGAGTCATATGTTAATAAACTTGCCGCTTTTGGCAGTTGGGATGTTTTTCCGGCAATCTTCAATGTTGAACGTAATAACATGCATATTAATGCTGGGTTTACGCCAGCACACGGGTATCCCTTGTCTGATGAGATGACGTTACTTAATGCCATGCAACAAGAAATCCCTAGCCCTTGGCATAACGTAAGGCTCGATAGTTTTACCTATCGCTTTGCTAAAGATTACTTATTAAGCCAGAAACCAAGAGTGATGACTATTTCGTTTGGCGAGACTGACGATTTTGCCCACGACGGTCAATACGACAGTTATTTGAGTTCTGCTCATCAAACCGATAAATTTATTGAAGATTTATGGCAGACTATTCAAACAACTCCTGAATATAAAAACAAAACGGTTTTATTAATTACTACCGACCATGGGCGTGGCAGTAACGCTGATGATTGGCAACATCATGCGTCTGAAAATGCGGTAAAAGAATACATGAAAAATTTAGAGGCTTTTCCTCAAGGCATTGTTGGCTCAGAAAATATTTGGTTTGCGGCAATAGGAACGGGCATCAAAGCAAAAGGACAAGTGATCACTCAAAATGAGGTTAAGCAAAGTCAAATTGCTGCAACGGCCTTAACGTTATTAGGTGAAAACCCACAAAAATTTAATGCTGATATAGCGTCAGCAATTAAGGACGTATTTTAATGAAAAAAGTTAAGTTAATCGCGTTACTGTTCGTTAGCACTTCGTGCATGGTGCTAACGGCACAAGCAAAAGTAGAAAAAATACTGTTTGGCTCTTGTAGCCACCAAGATAAAAGTATGCCGATTTTAGAGGCAATAAACAAAGAACAAGCCGATTTATTTATTTTCCTTGGTGACAATGTCTATGGCGACACTGAAAATATGCAAGCACTCGCCGATAAATACACACGTTTGGGGAATATACCTGGTATTAAAGCCTTGCGTGCAAGTACAGAAACAATCGCGATATGGGACGACCATGATTACGGTGAAAATGATGCTGGTGCTGAGTATCCTGAAAAGGAAACCTCACGAAAGTTAATGCTAGATTTTTGGCAAGAGCCTAAAGACTCTGACCGTTATTCTCAAAAACATGGTATTTATACTTCCTATATCTATGGCACAGGTCAAGAAAAAGTACATGTTATTTTACCTGATTTACGCTGGAACAGAGCAGCGCTAAACCCCGTATCAATCATTGACTACAAGCTTGAACGCAAACCTAACCATATGGGACCATATTCACCGAGTACAGTTGAAAATGCGTCAATGTTAGGGGAAGAACAATGGCAATGGTTGGAAAGCGAACTTAAAAAACCTGCTGCAATTAAAATTATTGGCTCAAGCTTACAGTTACTGTCTGAATTTACCGGCTGGGAATCATGGGCTAATTTTCCGAGTGACCGAAAGCGACTGTTCGCTTTGATTAAAAAGCATAAGGTTAATGGCGTACTGATTATTAGTGGGGATACACATTGGGGAGAAGTATCCAAAGTTTCTACCGATGTTGATTATCCGCTCTGGGAAGTAACAAGCTCTGGATTAACGCAAGAATGGAAAAACGTTAGCCCGAATAAACATCGCGTCGGTGATTTTACCAACAAAGTAAATTATGGTGAAGTACTTATAGACTGGGCACGTAAAGATCCAACCATTACGCTGCGCTTAAAAAATGTAACAGGTGATGTTTTTACTCAGCACGTTATTAACTTGTCAGATATTAGTACTTATTAATGTATAGCTAAGGGTTGTCCTTGGTTTTATCTTTAGAGAGGGCGTTTTCAGCGACTTCTTTAAAGATAATATTATCAACAACAGATAAAATAAACCAAGATGACTCTTGGTTTAATAGCGCTTCAGTTCATCAGTCAACCGTTAAGGGGTCTTGAAGCGGAGCTTGGTTTATCTGTATTATAACAATATATCAACTATTAACAGGTAAATAACCAGACCAGACGTTCAAATTGTTTGTGCGACTAATTATGGAAGCAGTAGACATCAATTAATGTATTGTACGTGCTTGTTTGTCCCAGATACTTTCTCGCCAATTTGATATGGTTCCGGTCGCTTCGCAGGTGTCACAATGCCACTCAATATTATCAAGCTCAATAGACTTTGCCTTAATCTCACCCTCACAAATAAGTCCACTCGCTCGGGTGTCACATTTGACTTGAACATCGATGAGGGGCTGTTCAATATTTTCAGACACTGACGATACAATTTTTATTAAAAATTTGAAAATCGTTTTAGCTTGTTCAGTCAATGCGAGTACATGACCTTGCTCGTCGAGAAATTGTCTTAAATCTACTTTTAATATCATCAGGTTTTTAATCAAAGGGTGTTATTACGCCTAACATATAGTACTTGAAGCTACGGGTATATCATTTCTAATGTAAATCAGTTTGAAGTTTTGCAAATTATTCGTTCCATATCGCTTAATGGGCTTTAATAAAAGTATAAACGTAACAATAAGAACAAAAAATAGTTGGTTTTTGTCTCTTCATCGCTTATTTTAGTCAGGTATTATTTTTACGTTATCTGGCTTTAAAACCCCAGGAGCAGTTCCGGTATGGATGCCACTATAGATTATTCAACATATACGCTTGATGAACTTTTCGACGAGCATTCCTACCATATTTGTTTATACGCCAGAGATGGAATAATAAATACCAAAGATGACAAACTACCATCCCAATAAAAAGGTGGGATTAATCGCTGATCACTCGGTGGAAGGGCACTTACAACAATATAATAAAACTCACTAAAAAGCGGTTGGCTCATGTCTTTTCTCCATATTAGCCAACTATTTACCGCGTTAAACCTACATTATTATATGATGTAAGTTTCAGATAGAAGTGTTCATAATGAAAAGTAGAAAAATACATAAAATTATAGGTTTGATCTTAGTATTGCCAATGCTAGGTTGGACATTAACTGGATTAATCTTTTTTATAAAACCAGGTTACAGTGAAGCCTACGAACAGCTAAGTTTAAAAACTTATCCGCTTGAGAAGTCATTGCTCGTCTCTGCTCCTGATTGGCAGGAGGCAAAGTTGATTAATACCATTTTAGGGCATCATTTATTAGTAAAAACAAAAGGAAAAGTTGAACATTTAGACCCTGTTTCTCTTTTACCTAAAAAATTTCCCACTCAGTTGCAATACGAAGCGCTTTTAGAGGATGCTTTTTTAAACCATAAAGAACGGTACGGAAAAATAATTAAGATTAATGGTGATCATGCCCTTACAAGTACAGGTGTTGAAATTAAGCTTAATTGGGATCGCTTAACCCTTAATCAAAAAGGTAATGATACTAGGCTTATAAACTTGTTATATAAAATACATTATTTGCAATGGACACCCTTTAATGGTTTTAACCAGTTAGTAGGCATTTTAGGGTTATTTTTACTGTTCACCTTAACGCTCTTTGGTGTGAGAATATATATAACAAGTAGAAAGTAAGATATGTATAAAACCCATGAAGTTATGCTATTGGAGGAAGCCCATTGAATGTGTTTAAATTTATCTTAATTTTGTTATCCATCTATTCATTAAATGTTTTTGCTTCAACCCAAGAAGATGAAATTAATCATCTGCTACGTTTTATAGCATCAACAGATTGCCAGTATGAACGAAATGGCAACCTGTATAATGGCAGAGAAGCCGTTGAACATATAAAAAAGAAATACCAATATTACTCAGATGATATTGAATCTAGTGAAGACTTCATTAAATATTCAGCGACCAAGAGTAAAATTTCAGGCAAATATTATAAAATTCATTGCACTGATAAAGCCGTTGTTAAAAGTAAAAATTGGCTTTTAACGGAGTTAACCGTTTACAGAGAAACACAAAAGTAGTGCTTAGTTTGGAGGGTTTTGTCAGCATCATTGATACCAAATGGCGAAATACCGCATCAGTGGTGATTAATACCGTATTGAACCCATAAATATCATCTCATTGATAAATGGGGTAAATTAGGCATGTTGAAAATATATGAGGATATTTAAAATGACGTTAGCGCAAAAGTTTTACTGGTTAGTTTTGACTGTTGGTAACATCAGTAGCTTTATACTGGTTTACCGTATAGGCGGATGGTTTCCCGATTTTGTTATGTGGCTTACGCTTGCCTATTCGGTAATTGGCGCTTATGACCTTACCCTTAGCAAGCATACCTTAAATAAATTATACCCCGTCATTGCCTATTTTCGTTATTTTTTTGAGTCGATACGCACTGAAATTCAACAGTATTTTATTGCTAATAACACAGAAGAAATGCCCTTTAATCGTGAGCAAAGAGATTTAGTTTATCGACGGGCCAAGTCTGTAACTGACACTATTCCCTTTGGTACTCAGCGAGACTTAATGCAAACTAACTATCAAAGTATATGGCATTCGTTAGCACCCAAAACAATAAAAGAAGCATCTAAGCACGTTATTATTGGTGGAGATCAATGCGGGCAGCCCTATAAAGCTTCAAGACTCAATATATCTGCACTGAGTTATGGGGCATTAAGTGCAGAGGCCATTGAAGCCATGAATATAGGCGCTCAAGCAGGTGGGTTTTACCATAATACGGGAGAAGGTGGCGTTAGCCCTTATCATTTAAAGCACGGTGGTGACTTAGTGTGGCAAATTGGTACGGGTCTTTTTGGCTGTAGAAATGAAGAGGGGAGATTTAATCCTGCTGCTTTTACCAAAACAGCCCAATTACAACAGATTAAGATGATTGAAATTAAGCTTTCGCAAGGTGCTAAACCAGGTCATGGTGGTGTGCTTCCTAAAGCAAAAATAACAGATGAAATCGCACAGATAAGAGGGGTTAGCAAAGATAAAGACTGTGTTTCTCCTGCGATTAACCCAGAATGTAAAACCCCGTTTGAATTACTTTCATTTGTAAATCAACTGAGAGAGTTAAGTGGCGGGAAGCCTATTGGTATTAAACTCTGTGTAGGCAACCCCGCTGAGTTTTTATGTTTGGCGAAAGCGATGATTGAAAGCAACATATACCTTGATTTTATTACTGTTGATGGCGCGGAAGGTGGAACGGGCGCGGCGCCTGTAGAGTTTAGTAATAGACTGGGCATGACTTGTTTAGAGGGTACATACTTTGTCCATCAAGCACTGGTTGGTTTAGGTCTTAGAGAGAAAATAAGTATAATTTCAGCGGGTAAGACAGCGTCGGGTTTTGACATACTGAACAAGGTTGCCTTTGGTGCAGATGCCGTTAACGCCGCCCGAACGTTTATGATGTCTTTAGGGTGTATTCAATCTAGGCAATGCGATACTAATATGTGTCCGACGGGGGTTGCCACTCAAAATAAAAATCGCTCTAAAGCGATAGATGTTGATGTCAAAGCCAAGCGAGTAACCTCATTTCATCATCACACTTTGAATAGCTTTTTTGAGTTACTGGGGAGCATGGGGTTAGATGATGTTAGCCAACTGACTTACAACATGATTAAACGTAGAACACCTAATGGCATGTTAGAATCAAGTACTCATACAGTGCCTGAATTAACAGACCATCAATTGATGCAAGGAAACCTTGATGGAATATGGTTAACTTGGTGGGATCAAGCATCGAGTGATTCTTTTTATGTCAACGATATTGTCCCTTTGGTACCACCCGAATTAGTGGTAAAACAGGTTTGTTAATATACAGCTTTATTTATAAGGTTATATTAGAGTTCTGTTAGCTTGATTTTTTTCTAAGTTGAAATCATGAAAACCCTCAGCATATGTGATTGTGTATAGTGTTTTATATTGGTCTCATATACCACAGTAGGTTTTTAAATGGCTGTAGTTATATTTACTCATTTTAGGAAATAGCGTTTTATTCATAATGTATGAGATTCAGCCTACAACTTAAATGATCACTTTGTGCGCTCATTACTTTGATGATCCCCTTATTGCTTTCGATGAGCTTTAGCATACATGCTGACAATACTAATTGGAGGTTGTTATGACTACGTTTAATGGTAATTATTCTGTTTATGTTGGAATAGATTGGGCTAACGACAAACATGATCTATGCATTCAGCAAGCTAATTCAGATAAACGACAATTTAAGGTAATAAAGCACTCATCGAATACGGTAAATGATTGGATAATCAAGTTGCATAAGCAATATAAGGGGCAGATTGCCATGGCCTTAGAATTATATAAAGGCCCTATTTTTTATGCTCTTCAGAAGTCTAAATTTGTCACTATTCATCTCGTTAATCCTTCGATGTTAGCCCAGTATCGTAAAGCCTTTTCTCCTAGTGGAGCCAAAGACGACCCAACGGACGCTGAGTTAGCACTTGATTTAATGCTGAATTATCCAAAAAAGATTAAAGCCTTGAAGATGGAAAATCAACCTGTTCGAAAACTTGGGTATTTAGTCGAACAATGCCGAAGACTGGTAGGAGATAGAAGGCGATTTAGTAATCGATTAATTAATACGCTCAAGCAATATTACCCAAAATTACTTGATTGGTTTTCACATTGTGGCTTAGGTATGTTTTATGACTTCATCACACCCTGGCCGAACCTACAAAAATTAAAAAGAGCGAAAGTGGACACCATAAAAAGTCTTTTCATGCCTATTCAGGTCGTATTGTAAGTTGCACAGAAAAACGCCTTGTGCTCATTAGTCAAGCAGAACCACTTACCTTAGATAATGCGATTATTGAGTCACACCAACTCTTAGCTGTTGCTCTGGCTAATCAAATGCTAGTGGTCGTCGAGCCAATTAAAGTATTTGATAAAGAAATTAATGCCTTGTTTGAGACATTGCCTGATGCTGAATTTTATAAATCATTACCAGGTACAGGGTCTTATTTGGCACCAAGATTGTTAGTTGCCATAGGTGGACATCCTCGTCGCTTTACTCGTGCGTCAGAAATTCAAATGTATACGGGTATAGCACCTGTGACGGAGCGCAGTGGTCAAAAGTGTTGGGTTCATTGGCGATACCAGTACTCTAAATTCAATCGACAGTCATTTGTTGAATGGGCAGCTAAAAGCGTTCATCAATCTTATTGAGCAGGTCTTTATTATCAACAACAACGGTCAAAAGGTAACACCCCTCAATCATCTGTAAGATCGCTAGCATTTAAGTGAATACGGGTTTTATACCGTTGTTGGAAGACCAAAGAACCATATGATGAGTCAAAGTATTTAAAAGCATTAAGGGATCAAAATTTTCCATTACTTTTTAAAGAAAAAGCTTGCTAAAGGTCTCAGGGCGTAGTGTTAACGTTAACTAGTAGCTAATCTTTAGGTCAGCTGATCGGCTAAAACTGACATGAATTTGTGTACCCATAACAGACATTCGTTAACAAATGATATTACTCCGTTAGTA
Source organism: Colwellia sp. MB02u-14 (assembly GCF_014076915.1). NCBI lineage: Bacteria > Pseudomonadati > Pseudomonadota > Gammaproteobacteria > Alteromonadales > Colwelliaceae > Colwellia > Colwellia sp. MB02u-14. The sequence continues at coordinate 10,065 of NZ_JACGUX010000062.1, read as the reverse complement.
TGCATTATTAATCATTCTTACCATGTTTTATATTAATTAGCCCTTTACAGGGAGTTATATTTTTTACTTTAAATCCTATCAAATGTCAGCTATCGTATCTTTGTTAACATTGGCAAGTGACTATCCGAGATTTCTTCATTTAGCCAATTGCGGACATTAAGCCTTTACAAATTCAGGAGCATATTTAGGGCAATATTAGCCAAAATTTACTGCTCACTTGTAGGGCAAGTTTAAGCTCATACCTGCCTGTGGAATTTTATCTCAGAACGCTAACTTTTGCCACATTAGAGTCTTTAACAACGATACAATTTTTAGGTTGTTTTTAGTCACTATTGGTATGGAAGCAGTCATAAATATTTTAAACACTATGTTCGCAATATGGTCGTCATACAATTTCAAAACAACAATTAGTAATAGTGTAAAAACAACTAGCGTTGAGATTGAAACCACTTATATTTTTATATTAATAACATAATCTTTTTCTCTTTCGCCTTTCTACTTCTTTTTTTACACCGTCTAGATCTGGTTGAATAGTCGTCCAATTAATATTTATGAGATCCAAATATCTTGTTATCTCTCTTTCACCACAGTGTGAAAGTGTAAAGAGCATTGGTTTACCAATCCTTTCATCCACTATTTGTCTTTGATTATCAGACAAGTCAGATAACAAATATTGGTCAAGAGTCTTAATTTTATCATCAACATACAAGTTTGGTTCCGCACCTCTCTTTTCGATGTAATTTATAAATAGCCCCTTTTGAGCGACCATATTTCTATTTTGAAAACCATTAACAAATATCCGTTCAACAAATTTTTTTTCATTAACGACTTCAATTAACTTCTCTGGAATAACCCATATCCCAATATTTCCTTTGCTTTTAGAACCTGTTTCTATACCTTCCGTTGCAAAAAATAATGCAACTAAAGGATTTAAAGTAAAATCAAGTAAGCGTGTGGGCACTCCATAGTGTTGTGCTAGAGCTAAATCTTTAAGCATTTTTCCATGTGCGTAATCACCAAATTTAGCAGAGCTATATCCCTTTTTTTCATCAGATAATTGGTTTATATATTCAAAGGATTCTGGTTCTATGTGAAGACCTATCGCATTCATTCCTTCAATGAAACTGATAAAACCATCTGATTCTATTCCCACATAGTTACCTTGCCCAGCTTTATGTGCACTGATGCTATTAGCACTTAAATCCCTAAAAGCACTTGGTAACAATTTGTATCTTTTTTTCTCGTGACCTCTAAAAAGTAGTGGAGGAATATTCTTCTGGTTATTAGTTTCGAACAGTTCAGAGCGGTTGGTGTCTAGAGCATTCATGAACCCCTCCCAATCTTTACCAAAATTATATTCAAAGTGAGTATCGAACTTTTTTGGTCTAACCCCAATAATTTTTTTTCCGTTTGGGTTAATCTCAGCAATGGATCTTAATTTCTGTTCTAAAGATGCTTCTTCATCGTTCATACTAAATTCCTTTTACTACACATCAGCTAGATAGAGTAATGCTCCACCTTTTGACCAACAAGGTTATATTGAAATGGTACTTAATCACATAATTAATCAACTATTTTTAAAAACTCTTGGGAAATCACTCTACATATCTAGCATCGGGACTTTTAAGCCAATAATTAACAATGTAACTCTAACCAAAAGGGCAGTTATTGAGTCAATTAAGGGCGTTAATATTAACGAGTTGCTAGAGTCAGCAATGCGCACATTTTTGACATAGAAGGTGAACGCTGAATGACTGCTATGGTGGCTTTGTTGTCTATCAAGATGAAGGTAGCTCAACGTCTAATAAACACTAAAAATAGCTCGAAAACCCATTGGTGTTAATGTCCGGTTTCGTATCAAACTGAACACAAAACAGGGATATTTTGACCAGTGAATTAGGTCAGGTTTCTGGCAAAAGTGACCATTAAGAACCAATTTCATTTGCTGATTTATAATCTCACACATATAGGCAAATGTAGAATATGGATAAGTGTGGTTTTCGTTAATAGTGGTCAACTACCTTTGACCACTATCATAAATATAAATGTTGTTACTGAGCTGTCGATATTTATTGAATACTAAGAACGGGTGACAATTAACCTTTAATGATATTTAAGTTAATTATATTATCTCTTTATCTGATAACCACTCTTAAATATCCAAGTGACCGCGAGTAAACAAAAAGCTAAAAAACCACTCATTACAAAAAAACTTGTCACTAAACTTACGTCAGCGACTTCATAAAAACTCCACCTGAAGCCACTAATCAAATAAAATACGGGGTTAAATTGGGTCACCGTTTGCCAGAACGGTGGCAACATACTAACAGAATAAAAAGTGCCTCCTAAGAAAACAAGTGGGGTAATAACTATAAGCGGGATCACTTGGAGTTTTTCAAAATTGTCAGCCCATATGCCAATAATAAAACCAAATAAACTAAAGGTGATGGCTGTCATGACTAAAAAAAACAACATCCAAAAAGGATGCGCTATTTCAAGCGGGACAAAGAAATGTGCGGTTGCCAAAATAATTAACGCTAATATAATCGATTTAGTCGCAGCGGCCCCCACATACCCTAATAACACTTCAAAAGACGAGACTGGAGCCGATAGTAATTCATAAATAGTGCCGGTAAATTTAGGAAAATAAATACCAAACGACGCATTAGAAATACTTTGTGTTAATAGCGATAACATTATTAACCCAGGTACAATAAAAGCACCGTAGCTAACACCGTCTATTTCAGTGATACGAGACCCAATTGCAGAGCCAAAAACAACAAAATAAAGTGAGGTTGAAATGACCGGAGAAATAATACTTTGAAAAATAGTGCGTTTAGTACGAGCCATTTCAAATTTGTAAATAGCCGCTACAGCGTAACGATTCATGTTGATTCCTTTACTAACGAGACAAATATATCTTCCAACGAGCTTTGGTCTGTTTTAATATCTTTAAACCCAATGGACGCGGCAGATAAGTGCTGAAGTAACGCAGAAATGCCAGTGTGCTCTTTGGTTGTGTCATAACTATAAATTAATTGCATTCCCTCATTTTGAATCTGTAAATTAAAATCAGCCAAATCCGAAGGTATGTCAGTTAAGGGGTCTTTTAAATCAAGGATCAATTGCTTTTTACCTAACTGATTCATTAACGCTACTTTATCTTCAACTAAAATAAGTTGACCATTTTTAATTACGCCAATACGGTCTGCTATTTCTTCTGCTTCTTCAATGTAATGGGTAGTTAAAATAATAGTCACGCCATCGTTACGTAGTTGCCGTACCAATTCCCACATGTCTTTGCGCAGTTCTACATCAACACCAGCGGTGGGTTCATCTAAAAATAAAATAGCAGGTTCATGAGACAGTGCTTTAGCAATCATCACACGGCGTTTCATGCCACCAGATAATTCTATCATTTTACTGTCTTTTTTATCCCAAAGTGACAATGACCTCAGTGTTTTCTCAATAAACGCTGGATTTGGTTTTTTGCCAAATAAGCCTCGACTAAATGAAACTGTCGTCCAAACTGTTTCAAAGGCATCAGTGGTTAACTCTTGTGGAACTAAGCCTATAAGTCTGCGAGTGTGCCGATAATCAGAGACAATATCTTTACCTGCAACGGTAATTTGTCCTGATGTTGCATTAACAATGCCGCAAATAGCGCTAATGAGTGTCGTTTTACCTGCGCCATTAGGGCCTAGTAAGGCAAAAACTTCAGCAGGTTTTATGGCTAAGTTAATATTATCAAGTGCTTTAAAACCACTGGCATAAACCTTATTAACATCTGTAATTTGAATAATGGGGTGCAAGGTATTTTTCCATCAATATTTGAATAGTACTAAGGTATACGAGATGCCCTATTGATGGCTAGGGAAATCATTGAATTAACGGTTAAATCTTTCTACGTCTTAGGTAATGGAGACGTTTTTTTACTAAAATAAAATGAATTTACATAATTTTTTATTTCTATGAATGAATGAATCCAGCCAGCACAGTGTTGTGAAATAATGCAAGCCCAACCTATATTAATTTTAACACTTTAAAAATATTGATATTTTTTACTATAGATAATAATGTAATATGAAGAGTTATGGTCACTGTTAGACGGGGAGGGTTATTAACTAAGGTAAATAGTTTCTAATTTATAAGTGAGCGCACATACAGGATATTCATGTGGTTAAATGGCGTTGATCATTCAAAAACACACCGAAATTTTGCCCATTTTTTAACACTGATTAGCATCTTACTGTAGTCTACAACCACTTGCTTCTTAAAGAGGCGTTAAGTTTTTAGGGAAATATGAAAAAAAATTCTATTCCACTTTTTATTGGTGTACTTGTTAGTTTTATGGCCATTTGGTTAGTTAATGATTATCTCTTAGTAGACCAATGCCTAGATAATGGTGGTAGTTTTAATTACAGTAAAGGCTTGTGCTTACTGGCTAATGGTGAAATTAAAACATCAGCGCTAGGGAAGTATTTAATTGCTATATATTTTTTTATGGGAATATTGATTTCGTTATTTGTTTCATTTTCTATTCGAAAAATATTTAAAATAGCGCAATAAAAGCTTAAGGGGTTACCCAAACGTGTGCTTGAAAATGTAGGTGTATCTCATCACAGCGATAGGTTATTAATGATGTGTCTGAGTATGGTCATGATCGTTAGTCCGACTTATTGGTTAAATAAAATAATAGGCTTTAGTAAAAATATTACTTTCATTGGTTGATGTTATTAGCCGGATAATCATCGGACTTTTTAATGAGTCGACACTGTATTCACTCTTTTCTCTACTTATATCACTACTATTGGTGTAAACAGCCATCAATGATACATTGAAGCACCTAATCGTTGGCTGTTTAACTCTTTACTTCTTTTAGCCAACAATTTTATCGTTTAATGTGGCGTTATATCGCAAGGCAAGCTATGTTTCGTTATCACCAGACTAAAAGTGCACAAACATGCAAATGCATGAAGTGTGGTTTGGAATATAAAAAGAGTGATTTACATTGCCCTTATTGTGTCGGCAAGTCGAATGCTCAAATTATTACCTATATTCATATTCCTTATTCAGAGCAACTTAAAAACACATCATGTCTTGGTCGGCAATTTATTTATTTAGCCATTATTATTGCTTGCCTGTTATTCGTTAATTTAGGCTTATCAGTAATATAAAAAGCAGTTTAAGAGGAGGAATTAACCCATGGCTATTTTTACTGCATTCCACATTCAAGTAACAATTTTTAGCCTCTAGCGGGGCATTATAATTTATTACCATTCTAAACAAGAGGAAATAAAATGACAGATATAGATATTGGCATAAATAAAGTAGATAGAACTGAAATATCAGACGGTTTGAAGCGTCTTTTAGCTGACTCTTACACGCTATATTTACAAACACATAATTTTCACTGGAATGTTACAGGGTTACAGTTTCGTGAATTACACTTAATGTTTGAGGAACATTACACTGAGTTGGCGATTGCTGTTGACGATATTGCTGAACGTATTAGAACACTTGATGTTCCAGCACCAGGGACTTATAAAGAGTTTTCAAAACTGAGCTCTATAAAAGAGGTTGACGGTGTTCCAAGTTCAGCAGAAATGGTTACGTTGCTCACCAAAGGCCATGAACAAGTTATTAAGACGTCTCGTGAAGTGTTAAAAATTGCACAAAATGCTGACGATGAATCAACCGCTTCACTCGTATCAGATCGTATGCGTATACATGAGAAAACAGCTTGGATGTTGAGAGCGACTACAAAGTCATAATCGATTATTCAAACTGACACTAAAAATAAGCTAACGTCACTTAATATGGCGTTATTTTATCCCCCTTTATGGAGAATTATTATGTCTACACCCGTACGTGCATCTGATACACCTTTTGCAGTTGACGTTGAAGAAGGTAAAAAATACGCTTGGTGTTCTTGTGGTCAAAGCGAGAAACAACCTTTTTGTGATGGTTCTCACAAAGGATCTGAATTCTCACCCGTAAGGTTTACCGCGACCGAGTCTAAAAAAGTGTTCTTTTGTGGCTGTAAGTTAACAGCATCACAACCACTGTGTGATGGTAGCCATAAACAAGCATAATTAGGTATTAACGTGGGTGAAAAGGTTGAGCGGCTCATTTTCAATTTTTATTACCCGCATCTATGCCTGCTAGTGTATATCGATACGATACTTGATAAATCTAAATTGAGACGTGTTTTTGGCCAATAAAAATTATCGTGATGAATTCGAGTCTCTTGTAGTGAAGGGACTCATTCCTGCGAGCTATAAAATAACGAAAGGTGTAACGTTAGACCCACTCTCTGAAAGCTCAAAATATGCAGGGTTAGTTTTTTCTATAGATGAAAAAAAAATTGTTTATCGTAAAGGGAAGGTTACTACCGATAGGCCAGGTGCATTTCTCGCCATTTGGCAACGCCCATTTGTTGACTCTCTCAATGATAATAACCCTATCCCATTAACGTCGAATGATCTTGATTACTTATTTGTGCAAGTCACGAGTCAACCAAGCGTTAAAGCTATAGAAAGATCGGTAAAGAGTACTCAGCATGGAATGTTTATTTTTCCCATTGCTCTATTGCTTGAAAAAGGCATTGTTTCTTCCACAAAAAATAAGGGTAAAACCGGATTGCGAGTATTTCCTCCGTGGAGTCAAAATAGAGGTGAAATTGGCACAAAAGTATTTTCTGAATCGGGTAAAAAAACACAACGTTGGCAATTGCCATATTTTGTAGATATTGATAAAAATGGTTTAATTAAACCTGACCAATTAGATAAAATTCTCTGCCATAAAAACTTCTAACCTAGAATATTTGACAGGCGAGGGTATATTTGATGATAAAGCATAAGTGGCAACCAACACTGAATATTTTATATCGAAAAAAGGTTTTTTATTAAAAAATCGACTGTCGAATTTAGAAGACTAACGAAGCGTTTTAGGCCTCTTTTGTTGTCTTCCTTTAACACTTAAGCGTATTTGCTTTATTTTACGTTCACTGTTCGCTGCAATGATAGCGAGCAGCTTAGACAAAACAGGATCGTGTCTTGAGGTTCAACCAGCCAATGAGCAGGTTGAACATGATGTTTAATTTGTTTACCAAAACCAATAAATCCCTAAAAACACTCCAGTTAACACACAAGATAAAAAGATTTTATGATTCCTGAGCTATTTGTTTTAATGCCTGGATAAAAGTGGCCTTGGTTTGCCCTCCAGAGATAGAATACTTATGATTAAAAATGAACGTAGGTACCGAGTTGATCCCTTTGTCTATGCTTATTTTTTGCTCTGCTCGTACTTGTTCAGCATAAGCCTCTGAGTTGAGTACTTCTTTCGCTGCAATAACATCGAGACCGAGATCACGGACTATTCTTATTAAATTTTCATGCTCATTTAAGGGGGTGTTTTGGGTGAAATGCTCAGTAAAAAATGCCATTTGCAATTCATGCTGCTTACCCTGATTTTTAGCCCACGCTAATAATCGATGTAAATCAAAACTGTTGATCATGCGCATTTGCTGTGAAAAGTTAACGTCAAAATTAACCTCTTTGCCGCGCTGAGTGATCATCTCTGTGTTTTGTGCACTTTGTTGTTCAGTAATGCCATATTTTTCAATCAAATGTTCTTTAATGTCTTGGCCTTCAATGGGCATTGTTGGATTGAGTTCAAAAGGAAGCCAGTTGACTGTTACTTCTAGATCAAATTCAAGCGCGTTGAGTGCTGACTCAAGGCCTTTGTATCCGACAATACACCAAGGGCACATTACATCTGAAACGATATCAATGTGTAATTTATTCATGTGAGTTCCCATTAAATAAGTCATTAACGATTAGACGTTTACACCATTATCTACGTCTAATAAAACAAGTTTATAATCGATGTGGTACTGACAAATAATGAATATAAGGCTTAGGGTAAAGTAAGCACCAAAAGCCTTATAATTATTATAGTTTTACAATCAACTTACCTTTATTTTCGCCTTTAAAAAATAAGTTTAAACCATCTATAGCTGATTCTAGTCCTTCTAATACATGTGTTCTGTGTTTTATTTTACCGGCCATAACGTAAGGCGTCAGTTTTTCAAGTAATGCAGGGACCTCATGAAAATGATCTGGCATAGTGAAACCTTGAATGTTGAGACGACGTTTAATGACATTTATCCAGCTTGGGCCAGGGGTTGCCACTTGTTTGTTGTAATCAGCTATAAGTCCACATACGATTACGCGACCATGTGCGTTCATACGTTCAAAAATTAAATGTTGAATCGGTCCACCTGTATTTTCAAAATACAAATCGATACCATCAACGGCGTGTTTAGCTAGTTGAGCATCTAAATCGTCACTCTTGTAATTAATCGCCGCATCAAAACCTAATTCATTGACAATCCAATCAGCTTTTTCTTCACTCCCGACAACACCAATGACCTTTAAACCATCTGCTTTAGCTAATTGACCTACAATCGAGCCAACCGAACCTGCGGCACCTGTAACAATAATTGTTTCGCCTTTCTTAGGCTTACCTACGTTAAATAAGCCTTGTGTTGCGGTTAATCCAGGTAAAGCGAAAACCGATAACACGGCTTCATCGGGTAATGGAGCCGTTACTTTATTGAGACCCTGTCCGTTGCTCAGAAAATATTCTTGCCAACCCATCATACCCATTACACGGTCACCCACACTAAAATCAGGGTGGTTACTTTCAACAATTTCTCCGATACCCGAACTACGCATGACATCACCTAAAGCTACCGGTGGAATATAGCTGGATGTATCAGGGCTCATCCAGCCGAACATGGCTGGGTCAAGTGACATATAATTTTGTTTAACTAAAAACTCACCTGTGCCTAACGTTGGCATATCTTTTTGGACAACGTCAAATAGTTCGGCATTAATGGGTCCGCCAGTTGGGCGTTTAATAAGATTGATCGCAGTATATGTTTTCATGCGTTTTCTTCCTGTCGGTAATATTTGTTGGTGGTTATTAAGTAGGGTTATTATTCCTCTATTTTACGATAAGATATAGGGGCTAATTAACCAATGTTTATTGTCATAAAGACAATAGTGGCAGAAGAGGGTATATGGATCAGTTAAGAGCACTAAAATATTTTGTAAAGGTGGTTGAGAATGGTAGCTTTAGTAAAGCCGCTGAGCTTTTTTCAGTGCCCCCTTCGTCACTCTCACGCAGAATAGCTGATTTAGAGCAGAGTTTGGGTGCGACACTTTTAAAACGTACCACAAGGTCTGTAAGTTTAACCGAAATCGGACAAACCTATTATCAGCAGGTTAGCGAAGTACTGTCTTTATTAGCCTACAGTGATGAAACCGTGAAAAACTATCAGTCTACGCCGATGGGGGTGCTCAATATTAGTTCGATGGTGGGTTTTGGAGAACGAATACTATTACCACTGTTAGACGAATTTAGTGAGCTGTATCCGAAAATAACATTAAATGTAAGCCTCAGTGATGATCTGTCAACATTGGGTCGCGATCAAGTTGATTTGGCTATTCGCGGTGGTTATGCACCTGACGAACGCGTTATAGCGATAAAATTAATGGAGAATAACTTTATTGCTGTCGCGGCACCTCGCTATTTAGAGAAATTTGGGGTGCCTGTTAATGCCTTAGCCTTAAAACAGCATAAAGGGCTTTACTTTAAAACGCCTAATGGACCTACACCTTGGCTTTGCGAAATAGATAATCAATGGCAAGATGTTTCAGCCGAGCAGGTGTTAATTAGTAATAATGGTAAGTGGTTAGTCAACAAGGCTATCGAGGGTTTAGGCATCTTAATGATGCCACGTTGGGCATTAAAACCTTATATTGCCTCGGGTGAACTCACCGAACTGACTATAAAACCAAGTATTGATATAACACAACAGGCAAATCTTGGCGTTTTTTTATTGTATCAAAAGCAGCGCTACCAAATACCTAAAATAAAAGCTGCCGTTGATTTCTTAGTGGAAAGGGTGAGTGGGGTTTATTAAATCAACACAAAATTAAAAATGAGTAGCTCTTTGCCCTTATGAATAAGAGCTACTCATTTTTAATTTTGTGT